>NZ_JAGPXP010000003.1:0-366645 GCF_018070485.1 Micromonospora sp. C41
ACCCATCGGCTACCTCCACCTCAACCCCGACAAGAACTACATCCCCCTCACCCCCACCCCCACGATCCACAACCCCTGACACATCTATCGGGACTTCCCGTTGACACATGTCCCGGGACATGACAGCAGCCAGAGGGACCCTAATCTTCCAAGATCCACAACAGCGCCCCACCCCGAGGGGGACAAGTCGGACACATGACCCTTCACCCCGGCTTGCTCGACTCCACTTCCCCGAAGTGGCGGCATCATCACCCTTGATCAACACCAGTTCCCCGAAGTGGTGCCATCAGAGGCTCCGCGACACCACCACTTCGGCGAGCTGGTGTTGATCATGCCGGGCGGCAGCGCGCCAGGGCGGGATGGTACGGACAAGGCCCCGCGCGCCAGGGCCGCGAACATCCCAAGTTGACCAAGGAGTTCGTGTCACTGGGACGCCGGAAATCCCCCGCAAACTCCTTGATCAACCGCGAAGGGGAGGTGCCGCAGACGGAGAGGGCGCGGTCAGGGGGTCAGGGCGGACGGGGTCAGGGTGCCGGTGGCCACCAGGACCGCCGGGCCCGACAGCCAGCACGAGTCGGCTGTCACGGTGACCGTCAGGCGTCCGCCCGGTACGTCCACCGCCACCGTGCCGGTGTCGAGCCCGGCGTCGCGCAACGCCACCGCGCCGACCGCGCACGCGCCGGTGCCGCAGGACAGTGTCTCGGCCGAGCCGCGCTCGTAGACCCGCATCAGCACGTGCGCGTCGGCGCCGGTCACCGGCTCGCCGGGCGTGGTGAACTCCACGTTCACCCCGGCCGGGAAGGTCCCGGCGTCCACCTCGGGCGCGCGGGTCAGGTCGAGGCCGGTCAGCTCCAGCGCGGCGGGCAGCGCGCACACCAGGTGCGGGTTGCCGACGTCCACTGCGGCACCGGGCAGCGTCAGCCCGCCGAGCGTGGCGGTCGCCGTGTCGTACAGCCGGGGGCGGCGCATCTCGACCGCCACGTCCGCGCCCTCGACCCGGGCCCGCACCAGACCGGCGCGGGTGGCGATGGGCAGCGTCCCGCCCGACGAGGACGAGGACGAGGACGACGAGGACGAGGCCGCGGCCAGCGAACGGTCCAGCAGGTAGCGGACGAACACGCGGGCCCCGTTGCCGCACATCTCGGCGAACGAGCCGTCGGAGTTCCAGTAGTCCATGAACCACTCGGCCTCGCCGGCGAGCGCGACGCCCTCGGGGTGCTTGGCGGCGCGTACGACGCGCAGCACGCCGTCGCCGCCGAGGCCGCGCCGCCTGTCGCAGAGCGCGGCCACCAGGCCGGGTGTCAGGTCGAGCGTGCCGTCCGGGTCGGGCAGGATGACGAAGTCGTTGCCGGTGCCGTGACCCTTTGTGAACTCCACGCCCCCATCATGGCCGATGCTCGGCGACCACCCGCAGGGCAGTGTCGAGAAACCCGGGCGACGCCGAGTCCAGCCAGTGCACGCGCGGGTCACGCCGGAACCAGGAGCGCTGCCGGCGGACGAACCGGCGGGTCGCGCGGACGGTCTCCTCGTGCGCCTGCGCCTCGGTCAGCTCCCCGGCCAGGAACCGCAGCACCTGCTGGTAGCCGAGCGCCCGGCTGGCAGTACGGCCCTCGGGCAGCCCTTCGCCGACCAGCGCCCGCACCTCGTCGACCAGGCCGTCGGCCCACATCCGGTCCACCCGCAGCGCGATCCGCTCGTCCAGCGACGCGGTGTCCAGGTCGACGCCGAGCTGCACCGACGGGTAGTACGGCGTGGGCGACGGCAGCGACGCGGTGAACGGCGCGCCGGTCAGCTCGATCACCTCCAGCGCCCGCACGATCCGCCGTCCGTTCGTGGGCAGGATGCTCGCCGCCGCCCCCGGGTCCGCCTCGGCCAGCCGCGCGTGCAGCGGCAGCGGGCCGACAGCGGCCAGCTCCGCCTCGAGCCGCTGCCGCAGCGCCGGGTCGGTGCCGGGGAACTCGAACTGTTCGAGCACCGCCCGCACGTACAGCCCGGAGCCGCCGACCAGCAGCGGCACCCGCCCCCGGGCCAGGATGTCGTCGACGGCCGCGCGGGCCAGCGCCTGGTACTCCGCGACGCTCGCCGGCTCGGTCACCGGCCAGATGTCCAGCAGGTGATGCGGCACACCCTCGCGTTCGGCCGGCGTCAGCTTCGCGGTGCCGATGTCCATGCCCCGGTAGAGCTGCATCGAGTCGGCGTTGACCACCTCGCCGCCGAGCGCGTGCGCCAGCGCGATGCTCAGCGCCGACTTCCCGGCCGCGGTCGGCCCGACCACCGCCACGACGGTCATGCCCGCTCCCAGTTCGCCACGAAGTAGGCCACGCCGTAGGGCGCGCTGTGGTAACCCAGCTCACCCCGCCAGTCGCCGCCGGCCGCGTCGACCGCGCCGGCCAGCACCTGCCACGGCGCGCGCCCGGCAACCCGCAGCTGCGCCGACAGCACCGGGTCCAGGTCGCGCAGCGCCGCCGTGTCCGCGCCGGCCAGGGCAACCGCAACCCCTTCGTCGTACGCCTCGGCGCGCGGATCGTCGTACCCCGGCGCCTTGACGCCGCGGCAGGCGGACCCGTCACCGAGCACGAGCAGCGCGACCCGCGGATCGTCGTCGGCGATCAGGCTCGCGCCGAACGCCGCGCACTCCGCCGGTGTGGCGTCGTGGGCCACCGACCGGGCCAGGCGGGGCAGCTCGGTGCCGGAACGGTTGAGCAGCCAGGCGCCGACGGTCAGGCTCAGCGGCAGGCGCTCCGCGCCGGAGCAGGAGATCTTCCACAGCCGCACCGGCCGGTCCAGCCCGAAGCCGCGCAGGGAACCCCAGTCGGCGGCGTTGAACCGGACGGTCTCCGGCCCTGCTCCGACGAGCAGGACCGCCTCGGGCCCGGCGGCGAGCAGCCGCGCGACAGCGGCGTCGGCGGCGGCGCGCAGGTCGTCCAGCTCGGGCGCGGCGGCACCGGCCAGCTCGGGCACGATAAGCGGCGGATGGGGGCAGACTGCGGCGGCGACCAGTGGCACGCCCCCAAACCTATCGGGATCCGCCGGTGCGTCCCCGCGCCGATCCGGTCATCGAGGGCGTACGACACCGTATGGTCACGGTCGACGGCAGGCGCTCGACACGGACCGGGTCGGACCTGTGACAATGCCGGGAGAAAGTTTGCTGCGCCGTGGCGGCGATTCGAGGGGACTGTCCCCTCGACGCCGGGAGAACGAGGATGGGCACATGAGCGACTGGACTGCCTTCGGACGGGTGGACGAGGACGGCACCGTCTACGTCAAGACGACCGAGGGCGAGCGGGTGGTCGGATCCTGGCAGGCGGGCGCACCGGAGGAAGGGCTCGCCCACTTCGCCCGGCGCTACGCCGATCTGGTGACCGAGGTCGACCTGACCGAGGCCCGGCTCAACTCGGGCGCGGCTGATGCCGGCCACTCCCTGACCACGATCCGGCGGATCCGCGGTTCGCTGGCCGAGGCGCACGTGGTCGGTGACCTCGACGCGCTGGCCGCCCGGCTGGACAAGCTCGCCGTCGTCGCCGAGGAGAAGGCCGGCGAGGCCAAGGCGGCCCGCGAGGCCGCCCGCGGTGAGGCGCTGGCGCGCAAGACCGCCCTGGTCGAGGAGGCCGAGAAGCTGGCGGCCGAGTCGACCGGCTGGAAGACCGCCGGGGACCGGCTCAAGGAGATCCTCGACGAGTGGAAGACCATCCGCGGCGTCGACAAGAAGACCGACGGTGAGCTGTGGAAGCGGTTCGCCGCCGCGCGGGACGGCTTCACCCGCCGCCGGGGCGCCCACTTCGCCTCCCTGGACCAGCAGCGCAAGCAGGCGCAGACGGTCAAGGAGGAGCTGGTCGCCGAGGCGGAGAAGCTCAAGGACTCCACCGACTGGGGCGTCACCGCCGGGCAGCTCAAGGACCTGATGGCCCAGTGGAAGGCCGCGCCGCGCGCCGCCAAGGAGGCCGAGCAGAAGCTCTGGGAACGGTTCCGGGCCGCGCAGGACGAGTTCTTCAGCCGGCGCAGCGAGGTCTTCTCGGCACGCGACAACGAGCAGCGCGCCAACCTGGAGCGCAAGCAGGCGCTGCTGGCCGAGGCCGAGGCGCTCGACGTCGACGCCGACCCGAAGGGCGCCCAGGCGAAGCTGCGGGAGATCCAGGCGCAGTGGCACGAGGCCGGTCGCGTGCCCCGCGAGGCCGCGTCCGGGCTGGAGCGCCGGCTGCGGGCCGTGGACGACAAGGTCCGCGAGGTGATGGACTCGGCGTGGCGGCGTACCTCCAAGGAGGACAACCCGCTGCTGGCGCAGATGCGCGCCCAGGTCGCCGAGGCCGAGGACCGGCTGGCCCGGGCCCAGGCCGCCGGTGACGCCCGCCGGATCAAGGAGGCCGAGCAGGCGCTCGCGTCGAAGCGGCAGTTCCTCCAGCTCGCCGAGCAGGCCGGCTGACGCACGCACCCCGGCCGGGCAGGCCGGCGGACAGACACATCGGGTGAGCCCCCGGCCGTTCCGGCCCGGGGGCTCACCTGCGTCCGGGCCGGGTTGACGCATCGAGGCGGGCTGATCAGAATGAGCGGCGGAGCCAGGTTCAGGCACCGGCACGAGGGCACCGACGGCTGATCTCGCCGTCGACGGTCGCCGGTGCGACATCTCGCGGTTGGCCGTCCACACGACACGGCCCGGCGCGCGCTGCGCGCGTACTCGATGACGAGCGGGACGTGCCTCCTGGTCCTGCCGCCCGCGGCGCCTGCGCGGCGCGGGCATCCGAAGTGGAGCTCCCATGCACCGACGCACCGCCCTCGGCGGCGCCCTGACAGCGCTCGCCACCGCTGCGGCCGGCGTTCTCGTCGCCGCCGCCGTCTCCACCACACCGGCCGCCGCGGCGGCCGGTGGCACCGGCACCGGTTACCTGCACACCAGCGGCAACAAGATCGTCGACAGTACCGGCGCGACAGTCCGGCTGACCGGCATCAACTGGTTCGGGATGGAGACCGACAACAAGACGTTCCACGGGCTGTGGTCGAGCAACCCGTGGCGTGGCCAGCTCGACACCATGGCCCGGCTGGGCTACAACACGCTGCGGATTCCGTACTCGAACGACGCGCTCAAGTCCGGCGCGACAGCGACCGGCATCAACGACTTCGTCAACCCGGACCTGATCGGGCTCTCCCCGCTGCAGATCCTCGACAAGGTCATCGACTACGCGGGCAGCAAGGGGATGCGGGTCATCCTGGACCGGCACCGGCCCACGTCGGCCGGGCAGTCGCCGCTCTGGTACACCTCGACCGTCTCCGAGGCGACCTGGATCAACGACTGGAAGATGCTGGCCCAGCGGTACGCCGGCAACACCACAGTGATCGGCGCGGACCTGCACAACGAGCCGCACGCCGAGGGCACCAACCCGGCCGCCACCGGCGCCTGCTGGGGCTGCGGCGACACCGCGCGGGACTGGCGGCTGGCCGCCGAGCGGGCCGGCAACGCGATCCTCGGCGTGCAGCCGAACTGGCTGATCTTCGTGGAGGGCGTGAGCTGCCCGAGCGGCGGCCTGTCGAACGTCTGGGACAACGACCCCAGCAACGACGAGGACTGCGGCTGGTGGGGCGGCAACCTGTCCAAGGCCGGGCAGTTCCCGGTCCGGCTGAACGTGGCCAACCGGCTGGTCTACTCGCCGCACGAGTACGCCACGTCGGTCTACCGGCAGGCCTGGTTCGACGACCCGACGTACCCGGCGAACATGCCGGCCATCTGGGACAAGTACTGGGGTTACCTGTACAAGCAGAACATCGCGCCGATCATGATGGGCGAGTTCGGCACCACGCTGCAGGACCCCAAGGACAAGATCTGGCTGCAGAACCTGATGGCGTACACCGGCACCGGCGTGAACGGCATGTCGTTCACGTACTGGTCGTGGAACCCGAACTCCGGTGACACCGGCGGCATCGCCAACGACGACTGGACCACTATCAACCAGCCGAAGCAGGACATCCTCACGCCGTACCTGATCCCGCCGACCGGCGGTGGCGGCACCACCAGCCCGTCCCCGACCGGCACGCCGAACACGTCACCGGCGCCGACCACCCCGCCGCCTCCGGTGACCGGTGGCTGCACCGCCACCTACAAGCAGATCAACTCCTGGGCGGGCGGCTTCCAGGGTGAGCTGACGGTCAAGAACACCGGCACCGCCGCGGTGAACCCGTGGTCGGCCACCTGGACCTGGCCGTCCGGGGTGACGCTGGCGAGCGGTTGGAACGCCACCGTCACGCAGTCCGGCACCACTGTGACTGCCGCCGCGCCGGGCTGGGCGTCGTCGCTGGCGGCGGGCGCGTCGGTCACCGTCGGCTTCACCGCCAACGGCACCGCCGCCGCCCCCGCCACGGTCAAGCTCAACGGCACCGCCTGCTGACCGTGCAAGGAAGGGCCCCTTATTAACGCCTGCGGTAGAGGAAGGGCCCCCTTTTAACACCGAGTGTTAAAAGGGGGCCCTTCCTTGCATCCGGTCAGTGGGCGGCGCAGCCGCCGGTGGGAGCGGGTGCCGCGGCCGGCGCGCCGATCGTCGGCAGGCCCAGCAGCACCCCCGGGGTACGCGGAACCTGTCCCGCCTCGGCCGCGTCACCGGCCCGGGTACGCCGGTGTGCCAGCGGCGCACCGTCGGCGTTCAGGTGGTGCGGTGCGGCGTACGTGACGACTGTGTGCACGATGTCGCCGGGGCGGATCTGCCCGGCCAGCTCACCGGTGGCGAAGTGCACGAGCCGGCCGTCGCGGGCACGGCCGGACATCCGGCCGGTACGCTCGTCCTTGCGGCCCTCGCCGACCGCCACCAGCACCTCGACGGTCTCCCCGACCAGCTTCTTGTTCTCCGCCCAGGTGATCTCCTCGACGCAGGCGATCAGCCGCTCGTAGCGCTCCTGCACGACCTGCTTGGGCAGCTGCCCGTCCATGGTGGCGGCCGGGGTGCCGGGGCGCTTGGAGTACTGGAACGTGAACGCCGAGGAGAACCGCGCCTCCCGGACCACGTCGAGCGTGCGGGCGAAGTCGGCCTCGGTCTCGCCGGGGAAGCCGACGATGATGTCGGTGGTGATCGCCGCATCCGGCATCGCCGCCCGGACCTTCTCGATGATCCCCAGGTACTTTTCCGACCGGTACGAGCGGCGCATCGCCCGCAGCACGTCGTCCGAGCCGGACTGCAGCGGCATGTGCAGCGAGTGGCAGACGTTCGGCGTCTCCGCCATCGCGGCGATCACGTCGTCGGTGAAGTCCTTCGGGTGCGGGCTGGTGAACCGCACCCGCTCCAGCCCGTCGATGTCGCCGCAGGCGCGCAGCAGCTTGCCGAAGGCGTACCGGTCGCCGAACTCGACGCCGTACGAGTTGACGTTCTGCCCGAGCAGCGTCACCTCCAGCACGCCGGCGTCGGCGAGCGCGCGCACCTCAGCGAGGACGTCGCCGGGGCGGCGGTCCTTCTCCTTGCCGCGCAGGGAGGGCACGATGCAGAACGTGCAGGTGTTGTTGCAGCCGACGGAGATCGAGACCCACCCGGCGTACGTCGACTCGCGCCGGGTCGGCAGCGTGGAGGGGAACACCTCCAGCGACTCCAGGATCTCCACCTCGGCCGCGGCGTTGTGCCGCGCCCGGTCCAGCAGCGCCGGCAGCGCGCCGATGTTGTGCGTGCCGAAGACGACGTCCACCCAGGGCGCCTTGCGGACGATGTCGCCCCGGTCCTTCTGGGCCAGGCAGCCGCCGACGGCGATCTGCATCCCGGGGTGCTTGGCCTTCACGGGGCGCAGATGACCCAGGTTGCCGTAGAGCCGGTTGTCGGCGTTCTCCCGGACCGCGCAGGTGTTGAACACCACCACGTCGGGCTGCTCGTCGGCCTCGGCGGCGCGCACGTACCCGGCGTCCTCGAGGAGGCCGGAGATGCGCTCGGAGTCGTGCACGTTCATCTGGCAGCCGTACGTACGCACCTGGTAGGTGCGCGGGCTGCCCGCGGCTGCGGTAGTCATGACCCGGACAGCGTATCCGGGTGGAGCTGATCGGATCGAACGAGGAGGAGCCGTGTGCCGGAGCATCAAGACCCTGCGTGAGCCGTACGTCCCGGTGGTGACCGAGGAGGACATCCGCGCCGCCGCGTTGCAGTACGTCCGGAAGATCTCCGGATTCCGTACCCCGGCGGCGCACAACGCGGCCGCGTTCGACGCCGCGGTGGACGCCGTGGCCGCCGCCACCGCGACGCTGCTCGACCAGCTCGTGGTGCGGGGCCAGCAGCCGGCGACCCGGGACTGAGCCCGGGGCCGCCACGGCTCGCCGCCGGGCGGGGGCACGGCGGCGAGCGCCGGTCACCGCCTCCGGCCGGCGCTCGCGGTCAGGCGGCGGCGAGCGCCGGGGCGACCGTGTCGGGAGCCCAGCGGGAGCGGTGGCACTGCGACCAGCCCCGGCAGCGCGGGTCGGCCTGGGTGCAGAGCCGGTGGTGGCTGAGCACCTCGCCGTCGTCGGTGTCGGCCACGTCGAAGTGCACCGGGCGGATCGTGCCGTCCGGCGCGAACAGCAGGTGCCGGCCGGCGTCGAGGGTGTCGTCGCGCATCAGGCAGTTGCGGCCCAGCAGCCGGGCCAGCGCCGCGAGCGCGGGCAGCTCGGCCAGGCTCTCGGGCACGCCGTAACAGTCGACCACGGTGCCGTACAGCCCGGGCGCCTCCCACACGTCGCAGACCACCGCGTACGCGGGGAGCCGCATCGGGTCGGCGACGGCCATGGGCATCACCACCCGGCCGAGCGCCTCGGCCAGTGCCGGGTAGACCTCCACCGGCTCGCCGCCGTCGATTCTCCAGTTCCACAGCTCGGTCATGCCGCCTCCTCGCCGCGCTCGTTTCCACCGGCCTCCGGATCGGGCCCTACTGACGATGGTGGGGGGCATTTGCCCTCAGCCGGGCGCAAGTTACCGGTCTGTGACCATTCCGGGCAAAATTCCCTCGGGCGACGTTGCCCAGAGTAGCTGGAAGATGACAGTTTATCGGGTACGGTGCCGCGTTCGCGTTCCCGCCGCGCCCACCGGCGCGTTCAGCGAACCCGGATCAGGTGCTCCGAGGCCGGCAGCAACTCACCGATGACGGTCCCACCCGGCACCTCACCGGCGACCAGCAGGCCGCCCGAGGTCTGCGCGTCGGCCAGCAGCAGCCGCTCTCCCTCGTCCGCGTCGCCGAAGTCCGTCCACGGGTTGACCCAGTCCAGGTTGCGCCGGGTGCCGCCGCTGACGTACCCGTCGCGGATCGCCTCCCGCGCGCCCGGCAGGTACGGCACCGCCGCCGCGTCGATCGCCACCGTGAGGCGGCTCGCGCGGGCCAGCTTCGAGGCGTGCCCGAGCAGGCCGAAACCGGTCACGTCGGTGCCGCAGCGGATGCCGGCGGCCACCGCCGCGCGGGCCGCGTCCCGGTTGAGCCGGGCCATCGACTCGACCGCCTCGGGGAAGCGCTGGCCGGTCTGCTTGTGCCGGGTGTTGAGCACGCCCACGCCGAGCGGCTTGGTCAGCGACAGCGGCAGCCCGGCCCGCCCGGCGTCCAGCGTGATCAGCTCCTCCGGCCGGACCACGCCGGTGACCGCCAGGCCGTACTTCGGGCCGTCGTCGTCCACGCTGTGCCCGCCGGCCAGGTGGCAGTTCGCCTCCCGGGCCACGTCCAGACCGCCGCGCAGCACCTCCCGGGCCATCTCCGGCGGCAGCACGCCGCGCGGCCAGCAGAGCAGGTTGAGCGCGACGAGCGGGGTGCCGCCCATCGCGTACACGTCGGAGAGCGCGTTGGCGGCGGCGATGCGGCCCCAGTCGTAGGCGTCGTCGACCACCGGGGTGAAGAAGTCGGCGGTGCTGACCAGGCCCGTACGCTCGTCCAGCCGGACCACCGCGGCGTCGTCGCCGTTCTCCAGCCCGACCAGCAGGTCGGCCGAGCCGCCGGTCGCGCCGAGGCCGGCGACCATCGCCTCCAGCTCGCCCGGAGGGATCTTGCAGGCGCAGCCGCCACCGCGGGCGTAGTCGGTCAGCCGGATCGGGTCGGTCATCACCTCATGATCTCTGGCCAGCGCCTTCGGCGCCACTCGGCCCACCCGGACGGCGACAAAATTCGGACGTGCCGGTATGCAGGTGACCGGTGTTACCGCTCCGTGACCATCTGAGTTGCGTACTGCCACATCACCCCGCCTACAGTTGCCCAACCGGGGGTCGATCGACCCCCAATTCCGGCATGGACGACAGGGACGGTGGACGACGTGACGACGGGCGACCCGCTGATCGTGCTCGACGGGGTCAACAAGTGGTTCGGGCCGCTGCACGTGCTCGACGACGTGTCCCTCTCCGTCGGCCGGGGCGAGGTGGTCGTGGTGATCGGCCCGTCCGGCTCCGGCAAGTCGACGCTGTGCCGCACGATCAACCGGCTGGAGCCCATCGACAAGGGCACCATCACGTTCGACGGGCAGCCGCTGCCGGCCGAGGGCAAGCCCCTGGCCAAGCTGCGCAGCGAGGTCGGCATGGTCTTCCAGTCGTTCAACCTCTTCGCCCACAAGACCATCCTGGAGAACGTCACGCTGGGGCCGGTCAAGGTGCGCAAGGAGAAGCCGGCCGCCGCCCGCGAGCGCGGCCTGGCGCTGCTCGACCGCGTCGGCATCGCCAACCAGGCGGACAAGTACCCGGCGCAGCTCTCCGGCGGTCAGCAGCAGCGGGCGGCGATCGCCCGCGCGCTGGCCATGCAGCCCAAGGCGATGCTCTTCGACGAGCCGACCAGCGCGCTGGACCCGGAGATGGTCGGCGAGGTGCTGGACGTGATGACGTCCCTGGCGAGCGAGGGCATGACCATGGTCGTGGTGACCCACGAGATGGGTTTCGCCCGGCACGCCGCCAACCGGGTGGTCTTCATGGCCGACGGGCAACTGGTCGAGGACGCGCCGCCGGCCGAGTTCTTCGCGAACCCGCGCAGCGAGCGGGCCAAGGACTTCCTCTCCAAGATCCTCACCCACTGAGCGTCCGTAGTGGAGTCGTCCCGTCGACTCCGTCGAAGAAGGAGATGAGTATGCGTTACAAGCGCGTGGCGGCGGTGGCCATGATGGCCTCGCTCGCCCTGTCCGCGGCCGCCTGTGGCAAGGAGGGGGACCCCGCTCCCAGCGGCGGCGGCAACGCCAGCGGTGGAGCCCAGGGCGACAGCTGCAGCAGCTCGGGCGTGACCTTCACCCCCAAGACGGACGCCAACGTCGCCGGCAGCCCGGCCTTCGAGAAGATCAAGTCGGCCGGCAAGGTCGTCATCGGCGTCAAGTTCGACCAGCCGAACCTCGGCTACAAGGACGCCCAGGGCAAGCGCTGCGGCTTCGACATCGAGATCGCCCAGTACGTCGCCAGCACCCTCGGCGTCGACCCGGCGAAGATCGAGTACAAGGAGATCGCGTCCGCCAACCGCGAGACCGCGATCAAGGGTGGCGAGATCGACTACTACGTCGGCACCTACTCGATCACCGACAAGCGCAAGAACGACGTCTCCTTCGCCGGCCCGTACTTCGTCGCCGGCCAGGACCTGCTGGTCCGCAAGGACGAGTCGTCGATCACCGGCAAGGACACGCTCAAGGGCAAGAAGGTCTGCTCGGCCACCGGCTCCACGCCGATCCAGAAGATCCGCGACGAGGGCCTGACCGAGGGCGAGAACATCGTCGAGTTCAAGACCTACTCCGAGTGCGTCTCGCAGCTGCTCGACAAGAAGGTCGACGCGGTGACCACCGACGACGCCATCCTCAAGGGCTACGCCGCGCAGAACCCGGACGAGCTCAAGGTCGTCGGCCAGCCGTTCAGCACCGAGAAGTACGGCATCGGCCTGCCGAAGGACGACAAGGCGCTGCGTGACTACGTGAACGACCAGATCGAGGCGGCGTTCACCGACGGCACCTGGAAGAAGATCTACGACGGCACGCTCGGCAAGTCCGGCTCGCCGGCCACTGCGCCGCAGCTCGAGCGGTACTGACGGTCCGCACCGACGTCGGACCGGGCGGGGAGGTCCTCCTCCCCGCCCGGTCCCGTCTGGAGAGAGTGAGAGCGAGGTATGGGCGAGTTCTTCCGCGTCCTGACGGACAACGCGAGCCTGTTCCGCGAGGGGTTCTACAACACCGTCAAGCTGTTCCTGATCGCCGGCGTCGGCAGTCTCGTCCTCGGCATGCTGCTCGGCGCGATGCGGGTGTCCCCGGTCCCCGCGCTGCGGGCGTTCGGCGCCACCTACGTCAACCTGGTGCGCAACACTCCCCTGACGCTGGTGTTCGCGTTCCTCGTCTTCGCGGTGCCGAAGCTGGACGTCAACATCGACTACTTCAACAGCGCCTGCATCGCGCTGATCGCGTACACCTCGGCGTTCATCTGCGAGGTGGTCCGCTCCGGCGTGAACACCGTAGCCACCGGACAGGCCGAGGCGGCCCGCGCGCTGGGCATGACATTCGCCCAGGTGCTGACGCTGATCGTGCTGCCGCAGGCGCTGCGGGCCATGGTCCCGCCCATGATGAGCGTGCTCATCGCCATGCTGAAGAACACCACGATCGCCGCCGGCTTCTCCGTGCTGGAGGCCGGCGCCATCCCGGCGTACATGTCGGAACGGGGTGAGCCGCAGTTCATCGTGCTCACCTGGATCGTGATCGGCTTCCTGATCCTGATCATCCCGCTGGTGGTGCTCCAGCGGATCCTCGAGCGCAAGTGGGCGGTGGCCCGGTGAGCAGCAGCAGCGTCCTCTACGACATCCCCGGCCCGAAGGCCCGCAGGCGCAACCGGATCCTCGGCGTCGTCTCGATCGCGGCGATCGTCGCGCTGATCGCGTTCGTGGTCTACAAGTTCGACCAGACCGGCCAGTTCGAGGCCCGCAAGTGGGAACAGTTCCAGTACGCGGCCGTGCAGCGGGAGCTGCTGAACGGCCTCTGGGCCACGCTGAAGGTCGCCGCCGTCGCCACCGTGCTGGCACTGCTGTTCGGCGCGTTCTTCGCCAGCGCCCGGCTCAGCGACAAGGTGTTGTTCCGGGCGCCCGCCACGTTCGTGGTGGAGCTGTTCCGGGCCATCCCGCTGCTGATCCTGATCTTCTTCGGCTACTACGTGCCGTTGCAGTACGGCTGGCCGATCGACAAGTTCTGGGCGCTGGTCATCGGGTTGACGCTCTACAACGGCTCGGTGCTGGCGGAGATCTTCCGGGCCGGCATCAACGCCGTGCCGTACGGGCAGTCCGAGGGCGCGTACGCGATCGGCATGCGCAAGAACCAGGTGCTCCGACTGATCCTGCTGCCGCAGGCGTTCCGGTCGATGCTCCCGGCGATCGTGAGCCAGCTCGTCGTCCTGCTCAAGGACACCGCGCTCGGCTTCATCATCACGTACCCGGAGCTGCTCTTCGTGGGCAAGCAGATCGGCGGCCGGCTGGCGTTCGGTCTGCCGTACGTGCCGACGTACCTGGTCGTCGCGGCCATCTACATCAGCATCTGCGGCCTGCTGTCGGTCCTGGCCTGGTGGTTGCAGAAGCGGCTGACCCGGCTACCGAAAACGGCCGGCAAGGTTGTCGCGGCGCGAGACGCCAGCGCGGACGTCTCGCGCCCGGAATGATATGCCGCGCCCCTGCATTGATTCGATCGATGGCTACGTCCCATACGGCAGGGCCGACCTGTTCAGAGCATTCGACCGGCTGGTCAATTGCGAAAACGCATCCATGCCATCGTCAGCGGCGGCCGGCCGATCCGCTCGCTGGTGGGCGTGCAGTCGTTGTGGAGTGACAACTACGTCTGGAGGTTACCCAGCAACGCGCAGCGGCCGGGGCGGCGGTGGCCGACGCGGACGCACGGTAGTGCAGGCCGCCCGTGCCCACAGCATCTCCTCGCCGATTGTCGTAGCCGCTTCACCGCCCACGCCGCTGCGCTGTTGCCGACCGAGTCTGGGCCGGTCGTAGCGCTCGGCATCGACGAGGTCCGCCGAGGCAAAGCCCCGCTGAGCCTGGGATGAGCAGGCCGCCCTCGTGAACCACGACTGGGACCGGTGGCATGTGGGCTTCTCGGTCTGTCCGGCGGCCCTGTGTCGGCTCCGCCTGAAACTGGCGGAGCCGACACAGATTCTAGCGGCACCGAACCACAGGTCATGGCCGCCCTACGCAACGCGGCCATCAGCGCATTTCGCCTTAACGGATTCCATCATCGCCGCTGCCAATCGGCATCCGTCCGCCGACGGCACCCGCCCACTAGCCCTGCTCGGTAGCACGTAACGACAGCCAAGGCCCTGGCAACATAGAGACCACCAGCCCCATATCGACCGCCTGCCAACCGCCCCCTTCACGGCATCCAGACCACCGTGACCAGCAGATACTCGACTACGCGTGACCCTGACTCAAACGCCGCGGCCGAACCCAAGACGCGAAGCCGACGCCTTCCCTCAGCAACTTTCCGGAGTTGCTCCAGCTAGCAATCCCTTGACCCTGGCAAGTGCATCACATAGGCTCGCGTCAGTAGCTGTCAGTGCAGCCGAGAATTTATCGGCAGCAGCAAGCAGCGGCTAGCGTAAATACAACGGGGGTGGCAGCGGGAAAGTCTCAATCATTGCCCGGGTGCAGCGTCCGCAAAAGCAATGAGGCATTGGAGCCGATTAATCGATGGTGGTCAGAAGATTTCTCTTATCGTTAATTCGTATCTCAGCGGTGGCAACCGTCGCAGCCGGCACGGCATTTACGCTGTCTCCCTCAACAGCCAGCGCCGCTACTTCCTCTTCCTTCTGCGAGACCTGGGTTTCCAGCGACCGATTTGCGATGGCCCGGTGCAACACGCCGACAAGCTATCGAATCGAGGCGCGGTGCGAGGAGAATTCAGGCGCAACGTACACCGCTTACGGAAATTGGGTCTCCAACAACTCAACCTCCTATGCACAGTGCCACGAATATGCATGGGTGATTGAGCGCTGGGTCAAATTCGCCACCTAATCCCACTCAAGCCGACGAGAATCTGACGTGAGGACTTCCAATGAAGCTAAGAAGAATTCAACTCACAGCACTTTCAGCATTGACGCTTCTCGCCACCAGCGCCGCCACCGTCGTCACGACCTCCCCCGCCATGGCTGCGGGCTGCTACACGAGCCTTGTCAACGACAGGACCGCCAAAGGCTACTGCACTGGAACCAAAAGTTACCAGGTCTACGTCAGGTGTGAGGAGAATTCGGGACACGAATACACAGCTGCGGGCTCACTCGCCTGGGGTGGCACGGACTCGTACGCAACCTGCCATGAGTATGCCTGGGTGATTGACCGGTGGATGATTCAGCTCTGACGTCTCCCTACCCGCCTGCACCTGACAACGTCAAGTGACATCATCACGATCGCTGGCATCACGCAGATAGGCACGGGGCGGAAGGTGCAATTGCATCTTCCGCCCCGTGCGCCGGTCTACGGCGCCTTCCCTGGCTCCAGCCATTGGGGCCTATCGGAGCTACCAGATCGAACACCCAGTGCAACAATGCTATTCGTACGCTGCAACACAAGCGCGGCAATGCCCTGGCGTCTGTATCGTGTGTACCTCAGCGGGCGATCTCGGTGACCCGGGACTCGCGCACCACGGTCACCCGGATCTGACCCGGATAGGTCAGCTCCTCCTCGATCTGCTTGGCCACGTCCCGGGCCAGCACCGCCGCGCCGATGTCGTCCACGTCGTCGGGCTTGACCATCACCCGGATCTCCCGGCCCGCCTGCATGGCGAAGACCTTCTCCACGCCCAGCTTGCCGGCTGCGATCTCCTCGATCCGCTCCAGCCGCTTCACGTACGCCTCGAGGCTCTCCCGCCGCGCGCCCGGCCGCCCGCCCGAGCAGGCGTCCGACGCCTGCGTCAGCACCGCCTCGATGGTCTGCGGCGGCACCTCGTTGTGGTGTGCCTCGATGGCGTGCACCACGTCCTCGCTCTCGCCGTACTTGCGGGCCACGTCCGCGCCGATGATCGCGTGGCTGCCCTCCACCTCGTGGGTGAGCGCCTTGCCGATGTCGTGCAGGAACGCGCACCGCTTGATCGTCGGCACGTCCAGCCGCAGCTCGGCCGCCATCACGCCGGCGATGTGCGCGGTCTCCACCAGGTGCTTGAGCACGTTCTGCCCGTACGAGGTGCGGTAGCGCAACCGGCCCAGCAGCGTCACCAATTCCGGGTGGATCTCGGTGATGCCGACCTCGACCAGCGCGTCCTCGGCGGCCCGGTGGCACAGCTCCTCCACCTCCTGCCGGGCCAGGTCGTAGACCTCCTCGATCCGGTGCGGGTGGATCCGGCCGTCCAGGACCAGCTTCTCCAGCGTGACCCGGCCGACCTCCCGGCGTACCGGGTCGAAGCAGGAAAGCAGCACCGCCTCGGGGGTGTCGTCGATGATCAGGTTGACGCCGGTGACCGACTCGAAGGCGCGGATGTTGCGCCCCTCCCGGCCGATGATGCGCCCCTTCATCTCGTCACCGGGCAGGTGCAGCACGCTGACCACGCTCTCCGCGGTCTGCTCGCTGGCGACCCGCTGGATGGCGTCCACCACGATGTTGCGGGCGCGCTGCTCGGCGCTACCCCGCGCGTCCGCCTCGATCTCCCGGACCAGCAGCGCGGCCTCCCGCTTCGCCTGCCCCTCGATCGACTCGACAAGCTCGGCGCGGGCCGCGTCGGCGGTCAGGCCGGCCACCCGCTCCAGCTCCCGGCGGCGCTGCTCCTCCACCTCGGTCAGCGTCCGCTCCCGCTCGGCCAGGGCGGCCTCCCGGGCGGCGAGCGCCGCGGTGGCGGCGGTGAGCTGCCGTTCCCGCTCGGCCAGCCGCTCCACCTCCTCGGTGTGCAGCCGTTCCCGCTCGTCCATCCGGGCGGCCCGGCGTTCCACCTCGGCCGCCTGCTCCCGGGTGGTGGCGGCCAGCACCGCCACCTCACGCTCGCCGCTGCGCCGCGCGGTGGCGCGCAGCTGCTCGGCGTCCGCCTCGGCCTGCTTGTGCGCGCGCTCCAGCACGGTGTCCGCCTCGGCGCGGGCGTCGTCGAGCACCCGCCGCGCCTCGGCCCGGGCCGCCTTCGCCTCCGCCTTCGCGGCGGCCGCCTCGGCCCGCGCCGCCGCGGCCGCGGACTTCGCCACGTCGATGGTGCTGTTGGCCTCGCTGGCGGCGGTCCGCAGCGCCGCGAGGGACTGCTCCTGCCGGTCCTTCTCCGCGATGAAGGCCGGATCCTCCGGCGCGGGCGCCAGGCTGAGCCGCTTGAGGGTACGCACGCCGAACAGCACGGCGCCGACCACCACCACGACGAGCAGCAGCACCACCACGAGGAGAACGATGTCGAAGGCGCTCATCGAACCGCTCCGCCGGCCCGGCCGGCGTTGCCGGCTCGTCGATACCCGGTGGCCGGGCTGTCGCCCGCCGATGCGGGGTCGGGGCCGTGTGGCAGACCGCCGGTGAACCTGTGCCGCCCCGCCATGGCCGCCTCCCCCTGAACGTCGGCGCCGCAGGACACGCGCGAAGGACACGCGCCTGCGGCTCTGTACGCCCGACCGGAGCGGCTGGTTCTGGGCAGCTTTCCGTCGGCGGTGACCCGCGAGGGGCACCGCTGGCGGCCGGTTGCAGTTGTCGGAGGCTCCGAAAGGTTCCGGAGCTTCCGTCAAGGGCCGGTGTAGCTGGCCAAAGTGATGCTGTTCTGTTACGAGATCTATGTTGTGCGCTTAGCCTGCGCTGGTCGGGCAAAGTGAGCCTGTATGGCGAGGCTAGGTCGCGAGGGGCCGTTCGGTCAAGAAGTCATGATCAAACCACCCGGACGGAGAGAAGTTACAGCGTCACTCATTGGTGATCAGATGCCGGACAGGCCCGGACAAACCTCGCCGTCCGGCACCACCACTCGCCGCTCCCGACCTGCTCAGGCCACCTCCCCCATCGACGCCGCCCACCACTCCCCCGCACGATCATGAGGTTGACGGGCGCGATCATGAAGTTGGCCTGGACAAAACGGACGGCAAGTGCCGTCAACTTCATGATCAACGGGGCAGGGGCGGTCGGGGTGGGGGGGGCAGTGGGGGGCGAGGGTGCGGGCTGTGGTTACCAGGGTGGCGTTGTCGGGGGCCTGGGTGCCGTCGGGCAGCAGCAGCGTGTCCTCCAGGCCGATCCGGGTGTGCAGACCCCGGCGGACCGCCTCGGCGTAGACCGGCCAGGTGGCGGGCCCCTCGCCGTGCAGCAGCACCGGCGGGCGCTGGTCGGGCAGCGCGGCGAGGATCGCCGCCGCGTCGGCGAGCGCCGTCTCGACCTGTTCGTCCATGCACTCGACCAGGATCCGCCCGGTGGGCGCGGACCAGCGGCGCCAGGCGTCGACAGCCGCCGGCGTCCACAGGCCGGCCTCGACCATCACGCCGCGCTCGTGCAGGGCGGCGGCGACCTGGGCCGCTCCGGGTTCGTGGGCGTTGACCGAGGCGAAGTCGGGCAGCACCGTCCAGGCGCGGACGGCGGCGACCCGCTCGGCCGGGTCCGGGACGATCCAGGCGCCGGTGCTCACGCCCACCGGCAGGCCGGGACGGGAAGCCCGGATGGCGGTGACCGCAGCGGCGATCACCGCCGGGTGGAGCGACTCGGCGCCGGTGTCGTCGCGCGGGTGCACGTGCACCGCCGCCACCCCGGCGGCAGCGCAGCGCACCGCGTCGGCGGCCAGTTCGGCCGGGGTGAGCGGTACGGCGGGGTGCTCGTCCCGCCGCCGGGTGCCGTTGAGACATGCCTTCAGCACGGTGTGCGCCTCCCCTCGGGGCGGCGGCCGCGACACCGGCCGCCGGTCGGTCAGTCAGTCGACGGCCGGTCGGTCGGTCGACGGCCGGCCGGCGGTCGGTCAGTCGAGCCGGCGGGAGTCGAGATCGTGCTCGGCGTCGGCCATCGCGTCGGCGTCGATGTGCTCGGCGAACTCGGCCGCCTCGGCACTCTGCGCGGCCAGCGCGTCCTTCACCGCCCGGATCGCCACCCCGGCCGGATAGCCCTTGCGCGCCAGCATGCCGACCAGACGCCGGAACACCGCGTCCGGCTCACCCCGGGTGCTGCGCAGCTTGCGGTCCACCAGGACACGGGCGGTCTCCGCCTCGGTCTCCTCGTCCAGGTCGTCCAGTGCCGCGCCGGCCACCTCGCCGTCGACGCCGCGCTGGCGCAGCTCGTTGGCGAGCGCCCGGCGGGCCAGCCCACGACCGTTGTGCCGGCTGCTCACCCAGGCACGGGCGAAGGCGGCGTCGTCGACGATGCCCACCTCGTCGTACCGGTCGAGGACCTGCTCGGCGACCTCCTCGGAGATGCCGCGCCGGGCCAGCGCGCCGGCCAGCTCGGCCCGGGTACGCGGGCGCACCGCGAGCTGCCGCAGGCAGATCTCCCGGGCCAGCTCGGCCTCGTCGCGCGGCGGAGCCGGAGCCTCCCCTGCGTCGGGCTCCGCCGCGCGATCACGGCGTCCCCGGCGGGGCCGGGGCGTACCTGTGGCGTCGCCCGTACGGGGAGGACTGGCATCCCAGCCCCGGCCCGTACGGGCGCGTCGTCCTGCCACGGGTCAGCGGATCAGAAGTCGACCGGCGGCAGTTCCGGGCCACCGGCGGCGTCGCCCGCACCACCGGTGCCGACGCCGAGCTTCTCCAGGATCTTCTTCTCGATCTCGGCCGCGACGTCCGGGTTCTCGCGGAGGAACTCGCGGGCCTTCTCCTTGCCCTGGCCGAGCTGGTCACCGTCGTAGGTGTACCAGGCGCCGGACTTGCGGATGATCGCCTGCTCCACGCCGACGTCGATCAGCGAGCCCTCGCGGGAGATGCCCTTGCCGTACATGATGTCGAACTCGGCCTGCTTGAACGGCGCGGCGACCTTGTTCTTCACGACCTTGACCCGGGTGCGGTTA
Organism: Micromonospora sp. C41; assembly: GCF_018070485.1. Lineage (NCBI taxonomy): Bacteria > Bacillati > Actinomycetota > Actinomycetes > Micromonosporales > Micromonosporaceae > Micromonospora > Micromonospora sp. C41. The sequence continues at coordinate 19,814 of NZ_JAGPXP010000003.1, forward strand.
CCGACCACGTCGGTGCCGTCCTTGAGGCTCTCGATGCGGCGCACGTCGAGCCGGACCGAGGCGTAGAACTTCAGCGCCCGGCCACCGGTGGTGGTCTCCGGGCTGCCGAACATCACGCCGATCTTCTCGCGGAGCTGGTTGATGAAGATCGCGGTGGTGCCGGTGTTGTTGAGCACGCCGGTGATCTTCCGCAGCGCCTGGCTCATCAGCCGGGCCTGGAGGCCGACGTGACTGTCGCCCATCTCGCCCTCGATCTCGGCGCGCGGCACCAGGGCCGCCACCGAGTCGATCACGATGATGTCGATCGCGCCGGAGCGGACCAGCATGTCGGCGATCTCCAGCGCCTGCTCGCCGGTGTCCGGCTGGGAGACCAGCAGGGCGTCGGTGTCGACGCCGAGGGCCCGCGCGTACTCCGGGTCGAGCGCGTGCTCCGCGTCGATGAACGCGGCGATGCCGCCGGCCCGCTGGGCGTTCGCGACCGCGTGCAGCGCGACGGTGGTCTTACCGCTGGACTCCGGACCGTAGATCTCGACCACCCGGCCGCGCGGCAGACCGCCCACGCCGAGCGCCACGTCGAGCGCGATGGAGCCGGTCGGGATGACAGCCGTCTGCACGACGGGCCGCTCCCCCAGCCGCATCACCGAACCCTTGCCGAACTGCTTGTCGATCTGAGCGAGAGCAAGGTCGAGCGCCTTCTCCCGGTCAGGCCCTGCTGCCATCGTTGCCACCCCTGCCTTCGCCGGCGTCTTTCCTGAGCTTCGCGTCACGCGGGACACGCTAGGCGCTGGGTCCGACAGAAAACCAGCCGACGGGCCGTGAGCTGTGGACGAGCACCCCGCTGTGGACAATAGCCGAACAGGTGTACGACTGGGCAAGCGACACGCGGGATCGATGAAAAGGCTGCTCAGCGTAGTCGGGCGGGCACCCGGTCGGGGTACGCGGCGACCACGGCGCGCCACACCACGTGCGTTTGCTCACCGGCCGCGAGCGCCTGCTCGATGGTCCGCCCACCGAGCTGGGACAGCACCTGGTCCCGGGCGATGCTGGCCGCGTAGCCGGGCCCGAACGCCTCCTCCAGCCGCGTCCAGAAGTCGGTCAGCCGCACGTGTTCAGTCCTCCTCGTCGAGTGGCGCCGGGCCGGGACGGCGCAGCGCCAGCGCCACCAGCGGCACCACGGCGATCGCCGCCAGCAGGGTGAGCGTCGGGTACCCCACGGCCCGCATCACGAACCCGCTCGCCGCCGCCGCGCCAGCCCCGGCCAGCCCCATGAGCAGGTCGGACAGCCCCTGCACACCGGGCCGGTCGGCGGTCGGCACCGACTCCGACAGCAGCGTCGAGCCCGCCACCATCGTGCCCGACCAGCCCAGCCCGAGCAGCGTCAGCCCCACCGACAGCGGCGCCGTGTGGTGCCCGGCGGTGCCGGAGACCGCGCACGCGGCCAGCAGCAGCGCCACCCCGCCGAGGATCACCGGCCGCCGGCCCACCCGGTCGGTGAGCCACCCCACCACCGGCGACAGCGCGTACATGCCGGCGATGTGCAGGCTCAGCACCAGGCCGACCACCGGCAGCACGTCCTCGTCGGAGTGCCACTCGCCGAGGTGCACCGGGGTCATCGACATGACAGCGACCATCACCAGGTGCCCCACCGCGACAGCGGCGATGCCGAGGCGGGCGGCCGGCCGCCCGCGTACCGTGCGCCACGCGGCGACCATGCCACCGCGGCGGGTGACCGCCGGCGCGGCGCCCGGCGCCGGCTCGGCCGCCGCCAGCCGGCGCGCGGTGAGCAGCGGGTCCGGCCGCAGCAGGACCAGGAGTACGACGGCGGTCAGCGTGAACGCGACGGCGCTGAACGCGAACGGGCCGGACAGCGCCGGCAGGCCCCAGCCCCGGGTGGTGTCGTCGGCGAGCGCGGCGAAGTTCGGCGCGGCCACCGCACCGATGGTGGTGGCCCACACGACCAGCGAGAGCTGCCGCCCCCGGCGCTGCGGCTCGGCCAGGTCCACCGCCGTGTAGCGGGCCTGGAGGTTGGCCGCCGTGCCGCCACCGAACAGCAGCATGCCGACGAAGAGCAACGGCACCAGGCGCGTCACGGTGGCGACCACCACCAGCACGCCGCCGACCGCGCCGACCGCGTACGCGAGAACCAGGCCCGGTCGCCGGCCACGCGCGGCCATGAGCCGGGTGACCGGGATGGCGAGCAGCGCGGCGCCGACCACCCCGGCGCTCTGCGCGAGCCCGGCCAGGGCGGTGCCGGCGACCCGGGCGGCGAGCAGCGCGCCCACCGAGATGCCGATGGTGACGCCGATGCCGCCGATGATCTGGGTGAGGAACAGCAGCCGGACGGTACGCCGCTGGATGCCGGCGACGTCGGGCCGGGGCGGGGCCGGCGCGGTCAGGTCGGTGGACATGCGCGCTCCTGGTGGGACGGGTGCCCCATCCTCCCGCACCGGCCCGCCCGGCCGGCACCCGGTTTCGCTACAGGCCGAGGCCCCGGCCGATGATCTCCTTCATGATCTCGGTGGTGCCGCCGTAGATGGTCTGCACGCGGCTGTCCAGCCACGCCTTCGCCACCGGGTACTCCGCCATGAAGCCGTAGCCGCCGTGCAGCTGCACGCACCGGTCGGCCACCTTGGTCTGCAGCTCGGTGGTCCACCACTTGGCCTTCGCCGCGTCGGTCACCGACAGGCGGCCCGCGTTGAACTCGGCGACGCAGTGGTTGACGAACGTGCGCGCGATGGTGACCTCGGTGTCCAGCTCGGCCAGCAGGAACCGGTTGTGCTGGAACCGGCCGATCGGCCGCCCGAACGCCTCCCGGGAGCGGGCGTACTCGATGGTGAGCGCGAGCAGCTTCTCGCAGGCCGCCACCGCGGCGACGGCGATGCTCAGCCGCTCCCGGGGCAGGTTGGCCATCAGGTGGTAGAAGCCGTGGTTCTCGGTGCCGATCAGGTTCTCCGCCGGCACCCGGCAGTCGTCGAAGAACAGCTCGGCGGTGTCGTTGGCCTTCAGGCCGACCTTGGCCAGCCGGCGGCCCCGGCTGAAACCCGGCGTGCCGCTCTCCACCACGACCAGGCTCACCCCGTGGGCGCCCTGGTCCGGCGCGGTCTTGACCACCACGACCACCAGGTCGGCCATCTCACCGTTTGTGATGAAAGTCTTCTGCCCGTTGAGGACCAGGCTGTCGCCGTCACGGACCGCGCCGGTGCGGATGCCGGCCAGGTCGCTGCCCGCGCCCGGCTCGCTCATCGCGATCGCGGTGACCAGGTCGCCGGAGCAGAAGCCCGGCAGCCAGCGCTTGCGCTGGTCGTCGGTGGTCAGCTCGGTCAGGTACGGCGCGACCACGTCGTTGTGCAGCCCGAACCCGAGGCCCGAGCACCCGGACGCGACGATCTCCTCGTCGAGCACCGCGTTGAACCGGAAGTCGCGCTGCCCGCCGCCGCCGTACTCGGGGTCGACGTCGGGGCCGAGCAGCCCGGCCGCGCCGGCGGCCCGCCACACCTCCCGGTCGACGATCCCGTCGGCCTCCCAGCGCTCGTGGTGCGGCACCGCCTCCCGGGTCAGGAACCGGCGGCACAGGTCACGGAACTCGTCGTGGACGGGTTCGTAGAGATGCTGCTCCATGCCGGCAAGTCTGGCACCGCTCACCCGCCCCGGACAGGGGCGAGCGCCGCTCGCAGCCGGCGCTCCCGCCAGCCGGTGCGTACGGCCACCGCCAGCACCACGACCAGGGCGAGCCCGAACCCGGCAGCGGTCGCTTCCCACCCGATGCGGACCGCGAGCACGATCAGCGGGCCGAGCAACACGACGCCACCGGCCGCCCCGAACAGCGCGCCCCGGCGTATCGCGGCGAGGTTGTCCGCCACCGCCGCACGCCCCTCCTCGTCGGCGGGCGGTTCGCCCCGCCGCAGCGCGGTCTCGGCGATCGCCCAGGCGGCGGCCCGCTCCGCCTCGGCGCCGCGTGGTTTCTGAAGCCAGTTCACCCCGAAGAACATGAACCCGTAAATCACCGCGCCCAGCCCGGCGCGGACCACCGCGACCTGCACGGACCCGTCCCGCTCCCAGAGCCGGATGGCCAGCCACACGGCTCCGGAGAACGCCATGGAGGTCACGTAGGGGCCGGGAGCGCCGAACCGGAGAAGCTCCACGCGAGGCCGGGGTTCCGCCATGCCGGAGCCGTACCCACACGCACCGTTGGGCAATCCTCTATGGAGGGTGGCGACCGGGCGAAGCGCAGGCCAGGATGGCCGGATGGGCACACTCACGGGGAAGCAGGTGGCCGAGGCCGGGCTGGACGGGTGGACGTACCTGCTGGGGGCATTGCAGACGCGCATCCGTACCCCCGATTTCGCGGCCGGGCTGGCGTTGGTGGCCGCGGTGGGCGCGGAGGCCGAGCGGGTCGATCATCATCCCGATCTGGACCTGCGCTACACCCACGTGGACGTGCGGCTGTGGTCGCACGACGTGGGCGGGGTGACGCAGCGTGACCTGCGGCTGGCCCGGTTCGTCTCGGGGCTGGCCGCGGACTCCGGGCTGACCCTGTCGGCCGCCGGGCTGGCCCGGCTGGAGCTCGCGCTCGACACCCCGGAGCACGCGGCGGTGCTGCCGTTCTGGCGGGCGGTGCTGGCGCCTGGCGCGCCGCCCGGCCCGGGCGCCGACGAGGTACGCGACCCGGACGGCGTGCTGCCCACGGTCTGGTTCCAGCGCTCCGGCCGGGACGAGCCCCGGCAGCGGTGGCATCCGGACGTGTGGGTCGACCCGGCCGAGGTGGACGCGCGCATCGCCGCCGCGCTGGCGGCCGGCGGGACGCTGGTCAGCGACGCGGAGGCGCCGAGCTTCTGGGTGCTGGCCGACCCGGACGGCAACCGGGTGTGCCTGTGCACCTGGCAGCAGCGCGCCTGACTCAGCGCAGCGCCTTGGCGGCCACCTTCAGGTCGGCGACCAGGCCCTCGTATGCGACGTCCTGGTTGTCGGCGCGCAGCACCGCCGACGGGTGGATGGTGGCGAGCAGCCGGGCCGCCGGGGCGTCGGCGACCGCGCCCGTCCGGTCCACCGGCACCCGTTCGAAGTCCTCCGGGCGCTGGGCGGCGGCGGGCCAGGGCAGCAGCTCGCCGCGTTGCTTCGTCACCCGGAAGCTCGGGCCGAGCAGCGCCTTGGCGGCGGTGGCGCCGAGCACCACCACGATCTCCGGGCGCAGCCGGGCGAACTCGGCGACCAGCCAGGGCCGGCAGGCGGTGACGTGCACCCGGTCCGGGGTCTGGTGGATGCGCCGATTGCCGCGCAGCTCGAACCGGAAGTGCTTCACCGCGTTTGTGAGGTAGATCTGGGCCGGGTCGAGCGCCGCGTCGTCGACGGCCTTGCGCAGCAGACGCCCGGCCGGGCCGACGAACGGCAGGCCCTTCTGGTCCTCGATGTCACCCGGCTGTTCGCCGACGAAGACCACGCGCGCGTGCTCGTCGCCGCGGCCGAAGACGGTCTGGGTGGCGTCCCGGTACAGCTCGCAGCCCCGGCAGTCGCCCGCCGCGGCGCGCAGTTCGTCGATGGTGTCCGCCGACGGCGGGATGAACTCCTGCGCTCCGGGTGCGCTCTCGGTCTCGGCCATGCCGATCGTTCTACCCCGTCCGGCGGCGCGCACGCGAGTGGCCCGCCGCGCTCGCCCGGAGGTGTTAAGAAGGGGCCCCTCCTATACCGAATGCGTTAAGAAGGGGCCCTTCCTTCCGGCGGTGAGCGCGTCGGCGAGCGCGGGGATGTCGGCCTCGTCCAGCGCGCTCACCGAGACGCGCACGGCGGGGCCGGCCGCGATCCGGTAGAGCCGGCCGGGCGCCACGGCCCATCCGGCGTCGCGCAGCGTCGTGACCGTCACCGTCTCGTCGGGCACCGGCACCCAGACGTTGATCCCGGTACGCCCGTGCGCGGCCACCCCGCGCGCGGCAAGCGCGGCCACCAGCCCGTCGCGCCGCCGGTCGTAGCTGTCCGCCGCGCGCCGTACCAGCCCGGCGGTGGCCGGGTCGCGCCAGAGCGACACGACCAGCCGTTGCAGCACCGTGGACACCCAGCCGGCGCCGACCCGCGCCCGGCCGGCCACCCGGGCCACTGTGGCCTCGTCGCCGGCCAGCACCGCGAGCCGCAGGTCGGGCCCGTAGGGCTTGCTCACCGACCGGACGAACGCCCACGCCGGGGTCGCCCCGGCGAGCGGATGCAGGGGTACGCGGGCCAGCTCGGCGGCGTGGTCGTCCTCGATCAGCAGCAGGTCGGCGCGGCCGTCCAGCAGTGTCCGCAGCGCGTCGGCCCGGTCGGTGGAGACGGCCGCGCCGGTCGGGTTCTGCGCCCGGCTGGTCACGACGAGCGCCCGGACCCCGGCGGCCAGCGCCGCGCGGACGCCGCCGACTGTGGGGCCGTCGTCGTCCACCGGCACCCCGACGGTACGCAGCCCGAGCGCGGCGATCAGGTCGAGCAGGTTGGCCCAGCCCGGGTCCTCCACCGCCACCGCGTCGCCGGGGCGCAGGTGCGCGGCGAGCAGCCGTTCGATGCCGTCGAGCGCGCCGCCGGTGACTGTGAGCTCGCCGGCCGGGACCCCGTCCGCGGCGAGCCGGTCCGTCGCCAGGGCGGCCAGGTCGGGCAGCACGGCGTCGGTGGCGTACCCGCCGGGGGGTCCGATGTCGGCGGCGAGCGCGGCGAGGTGCGGCCCGAGCGGGGGCAGCAGCCGGGGGTCGGGCTGGCCGGCGGAGACGTCGCGGCCGCCGGGCAGCGGCGGGGGCAGCAGCGCGGCGCGGCGGGCGGCCACCGGTGGGCGGGGGCGGACCCGGGTGCCGTGCCGGCCGGCGGTCGCGACCAGGCCACGTTGCCGCAGTTCCTGGTACGCCTTCGCGACGGTGGCCGGGCTGACGCCGAGGTCGGCGGCGAGCGCCCGGACGGCGGGCAGCGCGTCGCCCGGCGCGAGGTCACCGCTGCGGATGCCCGATTCGACGCTGGCCGAAATCGCGGCGGAGGTCGAGCCGGTGACCTGATAATGTGCTGCCACAGTTTTGGAATTGTACTAGAACAAAGGTGGGATGTCACATGTACCCTCCGACCCCCCGCACCACGGCCAGCCGCGTCCGCGACCGGATGCGCTACGACGCGGCCACCGCGCACGCGCTGCTCGACGAGGCGTACCACTGCGCGCTGTCGTTCACCGTCGACGGCGAGCCGCGCGTCCTGCCGACCCTGCACGTGCGCGTCGGCGACACGCTCTACCTGCACGGCTCCACCGGCAGCCGGCCACTGCTGGCCGCCCGGGGCGAGGCCGGGCTGCCGGTCTGCGTCGCCGTCACCCACCTCGACGGGCTGGTCTACGCCCGGTCGCAGTTCCACCACAGCGCCAACTACCGGTCCGTGGTGGCGCACGGCACCGCCCGGCTGGTCGAGGACGCGGACGAGAAGGCGGCGGTGATGACCGCGCTGATCGAGAAGGTGGCCACCGGGCGCTCCGCCGAGAGCCGCCCGCCGAACCGGCGCGAGCTGGCCGAGACGGCGGTGCTGGCGCTGCCGCTGCGGGAAGTGTCGGTACGGGTGCGCACCGGCGGAGTCAACGACGACCCGGCCGACGAGGCGCTGCCGTACTGGGCCGGTGTGGTGCCGCTGCGGCTCACGCCGGGCCGCCCCGAGCCCGCCCCCGGAGTGAGCGCGCCGGTGCCGGCGTACCTGCGGGCGGCCCGCTCGCCGTGGCACGAGCCGGCGGTGCTGCGCGGCGAGCACGTGGTGCTGGAGCCGCTCGACCTCGCCCACGCCGACGAGCTGCACGCCGCCACCGACGACCCGCAGGTGTGGCAGCACCTGGGCGGTACGCGGCCGGCCGACGCCGACGAGATGCGCCGGGTGATCGGCGGCTACCTGGACGCGCAGGAGCGCGGCGAGCAGGTGTGCTGGGCGCAGCGCTGCGCCACCACCGGCGCGGTCATCGGCACCACCTCGTACTACGAGATCGACCCGGTACGCCGGTCGCTGGCGATCGGCTACACCTGGCTGGGCCGCCCCTGGTGGCGTACCGGCGTCAACACCGAGGCGAAGCTGCTGCTGCTGGGCCGCGCCTTCGACGAGCTGGACGCGGTGCGCGTGGTCTGGCACACCGACATCCGCAACGAGCGCTCCCAGCGAGCCATCGAACGGCTCGGCGCGAGCCGGGAGGGCGTGCTGCGGCAGCACAAGCAGCGCGCCGACGGCTCCTGGCGGGACACCGTGCAGTACTCCATGCTCGCGCAGGAGTGGCCGAGCGCACAGGCCAGCCTGCGGGAACGTCTTCGCGCGGCGGCCCCCGTGGCGTCATGATGTCCGGCGTGCTGGGGATCACCGACATCTGGACGTACGTGCTGGGCACCGTGGCGATCGTGCTGCTGCCCGGACCGAACTCGCTCTTCGTGCTGGCCACCGCCGCCCGCCGGGGCGTGGCCACCGGTTACCGGGCCGCCGCCGGGGTGTTCGTCGGCGACGCGGTGCTGATGTTCCTCTCCGCCGCCGGGGTGGCCTCGCTGCTCCAGGCGTACCCGCCGCTCTACCTGGTGATCAAGTACGCCGGCGCGGCGTACCTCGGGTGGTTGGGGCTGGCCATGCTGCGCGGCGCGTGGCGGCGCTGGCGCGACCGCAACGACCCGGCCACGCCGCGCCTGATCGACGAGGTCGAGCCGGCCGGGCCGCAGGAGCCGTTCCGGCGGGCGCTGGTGATCAGCCTGCTCAACCCGAAGGCGATCCTGTTCTTCGTCTCGTTCTTCATCCAGTTCGTCGACCCCGGGTACGCCTGGCCGGCGCTGTCGTTCCTGCTGCTCGGGCTGATCGCGCAGGTCGCCAGCGCGCTCTACCTGACCGCGCTGATCTTCACCGGCACGTTCCTGGCGGCCCAGTTCCGGCAGCGCCGTCGGCTGGCCGCGACCGGGACCACGGCGGTGGCGATGCTGTTCCTCGGCTTCAGCCTCAAGCTCGCCGCCGGCTGAGGTGTAAGGAAGGGCCCCTTCTTAACGCCTCCGGCATAGGAAGGGCCCCTTCTTAACAAGATCACGTGCCGTCGCCCCCACCGCCACCGCCGCCGATGCCCGCGCCGCCGGCCGTGCCGCCGAGCCCGTAGCCGGGCGCGACCGGCCGGTCGGGCGGGCGGCTGACGTGCGCCGACTCGCGGATCGTGGCCGACCAGTCGGCGTGCGCCGCCGCTGCCGCGTGCCGGTCGATGGCGTGCCGCAGCCAGCCGTCCACAGTCGCCACCCAGTCCCGCTGGTCGGCACCGGCGTGCCAGATCCGGAACCGGCTGATGCTCTGGTGGGTGATCCCGGCCAGGGAGAGCCGCCGGTCCAGCCAGAGCAGCACCTCCATGCCGGCCGAGTCGGTCAGCATGATCATTTCGAGTTCGGTCATCGGGCCGGCGTAGAGCGGGGCGGCCCAGAAGCCGTACCACTGCTGGAACGGCAGCGTCTGCTCCACCCCCGGCAGGCGTCCCTCGCGCAGCCCGGCCTGCCGGATCGCGAAGCCGAGCGTGTCCAGCGCGGCGAGCACGTGCTCCTGGGAGGGCAGCGGGTGGATCAGCACCGGCACCATCGCGCCCTGGTCGACCTCCGGATCCACCGACACCTCGGTGCGCAGCCCGGTACGCAGGCTCAGCAGCGGCACCCCGCCGTACGTGGTCACCGGTGACTCCCACGGCAGCGGCACGGCGAACTCGACGGCGCGCCGTCGTCCGGCCGGCACCACGAACCGGCCCGCGATCGTCCACGTCTGGAACTGCACCAGGCGGCGCGGCGCCTCCGGGTCCTCCGGTTCGACCTGGGTGACCAGGCCGAGCCGGATGTGCCGGACCGGTACGTCCGATCCGCCGGCGCTGAGCGTCACCCGGCCCGGCAGGCGCAGGCCCGGCCGGGTGCTCGGATTGGGCAGCGTGGTGCTCACCGAGAGCCCCGTCCAGGCGGAGTCCCGCGACACCCCGGTCAACCGCATGCCGGGGCATTCCCGCTGCCCGCCGGGCCATGCCCGGCGGAACGGACGCCGGCCCGGCGAGGTGGTCTCCCACCTCGCCGGGCCGGTACGGATCATGACGGTCAGCGCATCCGGCGGCCTCGCGGCACCGGGTCGGTCTCGTCGTCGAACTCGCCGATGACCTCCTCCAAGAGGTCCTCCAGCGCGACGAACCCGATGGGCCGGGTCGGCCCGCCACCGTTGCTCACCAGCGCGAGCTGCGCCTGCTGCGCCCGCATGGCGGCCACCGCCTCGGTCACCGACGCCTCGGCCGGCAGCGTGAAGGCGTTGGTCATCAGCTCGTCCGCGGTCGCCGGGCGGCCGGTGGTGACGGCACGCACCGCCTCGCGTACGTGCACCAGGCCGCACACCTCGCCACCGGCGTCGACCACGGCGAGCCGGGACCGGCCGCTGTCGCGGGAGACGTGCTCGATCCGCTCGGCGGTCTCGCCGCGGCCCACCGTGACGATCCGGTCGAACGGCTCCATCACCTGCGCCACAGTGGTGCCCTGAAGCTCCAGCATGCTGCTGAGCAGCTGGTGCTGCTCGGCGCCGAGCAGCCCGTGCTCCCGGGACTGCTCCAGCAGGATGCGCAGCTCGTCCGGGCCGTGCACCTGGGCGAGCTGGTCCTGCTGCTGCACGCCGAACAGCCGCAGCATCGCGTTGGCGAGCCCGTTGAGCACGGAGAGCACCGGCCGGACGATCCGGGCGAAGGCCCGGAACGGCAGCGCCAGCAGCGTCGCCGAACGCTCGGCGTCGGTGATCGCCCACGACTTCGGGGCCATCTCGCCGACCACCAGGTGCAGGAACGTCACCAGGGACAGCGCGAACACCAGCGCGACCACGTGGCTGGCCGCGGTGGGCAGGCCGACCGCGTGCAGCAGCGGGCTGATGAGCCGTTCGATGGCCGGTTCGGCCAGCGCGCCCAGACCCAGCGTGCACAGCGTGATGCCGAGCTGCGCGCCGGCCAGCATGAGGCTCAGCTCGCGGACGCCGTCGAGCGCCGCGCGGGCGGCCCGGCCGCCACCGGCGGCCGACTGCTCCAGCCGGTACCGCTTGGCCGCGACGAGCGCGAACTCGGCGGCCACGAAGAATCCGTTGAGCGCGAGCAGCACCACGGAGAAGAACAACGCGAACCCGGGGGTCATGCCGCTCCCTCCCCGGACACGTCGGCGGTGGACCGCAGCCGTACCGAGTCGGCCACGTGCCGGTCCACGGCGAGCACCTCGACCAGCACCCGCGGGCCGGAGGCCGGCTCGTCGCCGTCGGCGGCGACCGCGATCTCCAGCCGGTCACCGACCTCGGGCACCCGGCCCAGCTCCCGCATCACCAGACCGGAGAGCGTGTCGTACTCGGGCGCCTCGGGCAGCTCGATGCCGGTGCTGTCGGCGACCTCGTCGATGCGCCAGCGCGCCGGGACGACCCAGGAGCCGTCCTCCTGCCGCGCCGCGGCCCGGTCCGGCGGGTCGTCCTCGTCGCGGATCGGCCCGACCAGCTCCTCGGCCAGGTCCTCCAGCGTGATCACGCCGGCGAAGCCGCCGTACTCGTCGACCACGCAGGCGAGCTGCCGGTGCCCGGACCGCAGCCGGTCGAGCACCGTCGGCAGCGGCAGCGTCTCGGGCACCAGCAACGGGGGTACGGCCACCGCGTCGACCCGGGTGGTCGCGCGCTGCGCCGGGGGCACCCCGAGCACGTCGGCGATGCCGACCACGCCGATCAGGTCGTCGACGCCCTCGGCGCCGCGCACCGGGAACCGGGAGTGGCCGGTGTCCAGCAGCTCGACGATGCGGCTGACCGGCTCGTCGGCCCGCACGGTGTGCACGTCGACGCGGGGCACCATCGCCTCGCCGGCGGTCAGCTCCCGGAAGTCCAGGCCCCGGTCCAGCAGGTCGGACATCTCGGCGTCGAGGTGCCCCTCCTCCCGGGACTCGGCGATGATCTGCTCCAGGTCCTGCGGGGTGGCGCCGCTGGGCAGCTCCTCGATCGGCTCGATGCCGATGCGGCGGAGCAGCCGTACCGCGGCCCGGTCGAAGAGCGTGATCAGCGGGCCGGCGATCTTCAGGTACATCAGGGTGGACCGGGACAGCGCCCGGGCCAGCGGCTCGGCGCGGGCGATGGCCAGGTTCTTCGGGGCCAGCTCACCCAGGACCATCTGCACCACTGTGGCGATGACCAGGGCCAGCGCCACCGACAGCGGCAACGCCACCGCGCTGGAGATGCCGGTGAGGCCGAGCAGGTCGGCCAGCCCGGCGCCGAGGAACGGCTCGGCGACGTAACCGACGAGCAGGGCGGTCACGGTGATGCCCAGTTGGGCGCCGGACAGCATGAACGAGAGCCGCGCGGTGACCTCCAGGGCCCGGGCCGCGGCACGATCGCCACCGTCGGCGAGCTGCTTGAGCTTGCCCCGGTCCACGGCGACGTAACCGAACTCCTGGGCCACGAAGTAACCGGTGGCGGCGGTGAGCACGATGATGAGAAGGAGACCGACGAGGATCAGCACGGGAGGTTCAGTGCTCCCGGGGTCGTCGGGGAGGGAATTCGCCGGGTATGACCCGGCCGGCTACTGCTGCCCTCCGGGGCAGGAGAGTCGATCATGCGGCCCATTTTATCGGTACCGGCTGGACGTCCGCTGAGGGTGCCGGGAACCCTCCCCCACGTCCGGTTCACCGCCCGGCGAGCTCGTCCACGTCCAGCAGGCTCCGGTCGACCCGGCCGGACCGGTAGGCCGCCCGGCCGATCATCTGCGCCGCCACCGGCGCGGTGGAGAGCTGGAAGATCGCCACCAGGACCAGCATGCCCAGGTCCGAGGGGGTACGCAGACGCAGCGCCAGCCCGGCCAGCAGCAGCAGGACGCCCAGCACCTGCGGCTTGGTGGCCGTGTGCATCCGGTCCAGCACGTCCGGGAAGCGGACCAGCCCGATGCCGGCGATCAGCCCCAGCACCGCCCCGGCCAGCAGCAGCGCTCCACCCGCCCAGTCCGCGACGGCAGCGACGCTCACGATTCACCCCGGACCGCGAAGCGCACCAGCGACACCGAACCGATGAAGCCGAGCAGGGAGAGCACCACGAGCACGGGCAGCGTGGTGGCATGCCGGTTCACGGCGGCCTCCGCCCCCACCGCGGCGAGCATCGCCGTCAGCAGCAGGTCGGCGCCGACGACCCGGTCGAGCAGGGACGGGCCGCGGTAGATGCGGGCCAGGGCGAGCAGCGCGGTGGCCGAGAGCAGCACGGTGAGCGCGACGGCGAGCAGGACTGTCACGGGTGGTTCCTCCGTTCGGCGGGTTCGAGGTCGAGCCGGCGTACCTCGGCGGGAGATCCGATGGCGCGGACGATGCGCCGTTCGACGGCGAGCACGCGCTCGCGGCTGCCGGTGATGTCCTCGGGGCCGCGCACGTCGAGCACGTGCACGTAGAGCACGCCCGCGGCCCGGTCGACGTCGATGATCAGCGTGCCCGGCACCAGCGAGATCACCTCGGCGGTGAGCGCCAGGTTGAGGTCGGTACGCACGCGCAGCGGCACCGCGATGATGGCGCCGCGCGGGCGGTAACCGAAGCGCAGCGCCACGGCGGCCACGTGCAGGCTGGCGCTCACCAGCTCCGCGATGAAGGTGATCAGGAAGACCAGCAGCGCGCGGGGGCGGAACCGGCCGCCGAACGTGACCGGCGGCAGCGGGAAGAACAGCAGCACGGCCGCGCCGACCACCAGCCCGGCGATGAGGTTGCCCACTGACACGTCGCCCCACAGCAGCAGCCACGCGGCGACCAGCCAGCCGAGCGCGAGCGCCTGGTCGCGGCGCCGCCCACCCCGGCCCACCACCTGAATCGGCACGTCGGGCTCGGGCGCGGCCCGGGGTACGCCGGTCGGCTCCCCGGTCGCGCCCCCGCCCGGGGGCAGGTCGTCGGTCATGGCACGTCCCGGGGCAGGACCGCCCGCACGTACGGGGTGCGTTCGCGCAGGTCGGTGGCCGCGTTCGAGGTGACCTGGAACAGCGGCCCGGCCGCCAGCGTGAACAGCACGCCGAGCGCGACCAGGGCGGTGGTGGCGCCGACCATCAGGCCGGGCAGCCGGGCCGGCACGGTGGTGGAGGCCAGCCGGGGCGCCCGCCAGAACGCGATGTTCCACACCCGGGAGGCCGCGTAGAGCGTGAGCAGGCTGGTCAGCGTGCCGGCCCCGACCAGCACGGCGGGCAGCGTCCCGCCCGCCGCCACGCCGGCCTGGAGCAGACCCAGCTTGCCGAGGAAGCCGGAGAACGGCGGGATGCCCGCCAGGTTCATCGCCGGGACGAAGAAGAGCACGCCGAGCATCGGGGCGACCCGCGCCAGCCCGCCGATACGGCGCAGGTCGGTGCTGCCCGCCCGCTCCTCGACCAGGCCGGCGACCAGGAACAGCGTGGTCTGGATGGTGATGTGGTGCACCACGTAGAAGATCGCCCCGGACAGGCCGGCGACGCTGCTCAGCGCCACCCCGAAGATCATGTAACCGATGTGGCTGACCAGCGTGAACGACAGCAGCCGCTTCAGGTCCGACTGGGCCACCGCACCGAGGATGCCGACCACCATGGTCAGGCCGGCCACCACCATCAGCAGGCCGGCGACCTGGCCGCCGGGGAACAGCAGCGTCTCGGTGCGGATGATCGCGTACACGCCGACCTTGGTGAGCAGGCCGGCGAAGACAGCGGTCACCGGCGCGGGCGCGGTCGGGTAGCTGTCCGGCAACCACGCCGACAGCGGGAACACCGCCGCCTTGATCCCGAACGCGAGCAGCAGCATCAGTTGCAGCGTCAGGCGTACGCCCGACGGCAGCGCGTCCAGCCGGCCGGCGAGCTGCGCCATGTTCAGCGTGCCGGTGGCGGCGTACACCAGCCCCACCGCGGACAGGAACAGCAGCGACGACAGGATGCTGACCACCACGTACGTCGATCCGGTGCGCAGCCGCACCTCGGTGCCGCCCAGCGTGATCAGCACGAAGCTCGCGGCGAGCAGGATCTCGAAGCCGACGAAGAGGTTGAACAGGTCCCCGGCCAGGAAGGCGTTCGTCACGCCCGCGGTGAGCACCAGGTACGTGGGGTGGTAGATGCTCACCGGCGCGGTCTCGCCGGTCTCCCCCCGGCCCTGGCCGATCGAGTAGAGCAGCACGCACAAGGTCACCGCTGAGGAGACCAGCACCATCAGCGCCGCCAGCTGGTCGGCCACCAGCACGATGCCCACCGGCGCCGGCCAGCCGCCCACCTGCACCACCACCGGCCCGAACCGGTACGCCTCGACCAGCAGCACCGCCGCCACCACCAGGACGCTGGACAGGCAGAGCACGCTTATCGACCGCTGCAGGCGGGGCCGCCCGGACAGCAGGAGGGTGAGCGCCGCGCCGAGCAGCGGCACCACCACCGGCAGCGGCACGAGCCCGCTCATGTCTCACCGTCCCGGCGCAGCCGCCGGCGGGCCGGCTCCGGGTCCACCTGCTCCGGGTCGTCGTCCGGGCCCTCGCCGCCGTGGTCCGCGGTCGACACCTCGTTACTCTCGGCGAGCCGGACGATCTGCCGGTCCTCCAGGTCGTCCTGCACCTCGTCGTCGCCGCTGGTGTACCAGCTGCGGTACGCGACGGCGAGCAGGAACGCGGTCAGCCCGAACGTGATCACCACTGCGGTGAGCACCATGGCCTGGGGCAGCGCGTCGCTCATCTCACCCTGCGGGGAGGAGCCCACGAACGGTGCGGCGCCGGCTCGCCCGCCGAGCAGGATGAGCAGGTTCACGCCGTTGCCGAGCAGGATGATGCCGAGCAGGATCCGGGTCAGGCTGCGTTCCAGCAGCAACGTGACACCGGCGGCGACGAGCACCCCGACCGCCAGCACCAGCACCAGCGTCGGACCGGCCGCCCCCCTGGTCATGTCGGGCCGTCCCGCTGGACGATCAACCCGCGCCCCGCCTCACCGGCGGCCTCCACGTGCCGGTCCACCTCGGCGCCCAGGCTGCGCAGGATGTCCAGCACCAGCCCGACCACCACCAGGTAGACGCCGATGTCGAAGAAGAGCGACGTGACCAGGTAGAAGTCGCCGATCACCGGCAGCCACAGGCCGACCTTGACGCTCTGCAGCACGTCGCCGGTCAGCGCCAGCCCGAGCACCCCGCTGCCGACCGAGATGCCCAGACCCGCGCCGAGCACGGTGCCGGCCCCGACCGGTGCCGCCTCGGCCAGCTCGTACCGGCCGCCGGCCAGATAGCGCAGGGCCAGCGCGAGGCCCGCCACCAGGCCGCCGGCGAAACCACCACCGGGGGCGTTGTGCCCGGAGAAGAGCAGGAACAGCGAGAAGATCAGTACGGTGTGGAAGATCAGCCGGGTGACCACCTCGAACACGATCGAGCGCCGCCGCTCCGGCAGCGTCTGCCCGCCGCGCAGCCACACCGTGCGCCGGTCACCGGCGCGCATCGCGACCGGCCGCGGGCGGCGCGGACGCGGCCCGGTGCGGGAACGCTCGTAGATCAGGCTGGCCACACCGGTCGCGGTCACCACGAGCACCGAGATCTCCCCCATGGTGTCCCAGGCCCGGATGTCCACCAGGGTCACGTTCACGACGTTGCGGCCGTACCCCTCGACGAGGGCGAGCTGGGGGAAGTCGGCGGAGATCGACGGCGCCCGGCGCGCTCCGGCCGCGGTCAGCGCCAGGCCGGCCATCACCACGCCGGCGGCGATCCCGATGCCGCGCCGCACCCAGCGGCTGCGGCGCAGCGGACGGGCCGAGAAGCGTTCCGGCAGCCGGCGCAGCACCAGCACGAACACGGCGATCGTGGCGGTCTCCACCAGGAACTGGGTCAGCGCCACGTCCGGCGCGCCGTAGAGGACGAACATCATCGCGGTGCCGTAGCCGGTGACCCCGACCAGCAGCATCGCGGTGAGCCGGCGACGCGCGCCGACCGCGAGCAGCGCAGCCACCGCGATCACCACGGCGACCACGAGCTGGGCCGGGTTGTCCCACACCGCCAGCTCGACCCGCCACGGCGCGGTGGCGAGCATCGCCCCGCCGGGCACGAACACCAGCGCGAGCAGCACCGTACCGAGGTACTGCGGCAGCGAGCCGCGCTGGGTGGCGCCGGTGACCTCGATGGCGAGCCGGTCGAAGCCGTGCGTCACCCACTCGTACCCCTGGTTGCCGCTCACCGGCGAGCGCAGCCGCGCCAGCGCGGGCGCGAGCGGGCCGCGGACCAGGTGCAGCGCCGCGCCGCCGGCCAGCACGAGGGCGGAGAGGCCGAGCGCCGCGGTCGGCCCGTGCCAGAGCGCCAGATGCTCCTCGACCGGTCCGAACAACTCCGCGTACGGCTCGAACAGGCCGCTCAGCCACCCGGCGGCCGGACCGGCGGCGAGCCCGGCCACGGCGAGCAGCGCCGGGGGTACGAGCATCACGGCCGGTGGCCGGGCCACCTCCGTGTCCGCGACGCCGGGCCGGGTCCCGAACGCGCCCCAGACGAACCTGATGCTGTACGCGACGGTGAGCGCGCTGCCGGCCACCAGCACGGCGAGCACGAACGGGTCGCCGGTGAACGCGGCGAGCACCGACTCCTTGGCCACGAACCCCAGCAGCGGCGGCACGCCGGCCATCGAGGCGGCGGCGAGCGTGGCGACGATCGCCAGCAGCGGCGCGGCCCGGCCCACCCCGGACAGGTCCCGCAGGTCACGGGTGCCCGCCTCGTGGTCGAGGATGCCGACGACCAGGAACAGCGCCGCCTTGAACAGCGCGTGCGCCGCCAGCATCGCCACGCCGGCCAGCGCCGCCTTCGGGGTGCCCGCCCCGAACAGCACGGCGAGCAGTCCGAGTTGGCTGACCGTGCCGTACGCCAGCAACAGCTTCAGGTCGGTCTGCCGCAGCGCCGCCCAGCCGCCCAGGACCAGCGAGAGCAGCCCGGCGACGACGGTGACCGGCCGCCACGGTCCGGCCGCAGCGAGCGCCGGGCCGAGCAGTCCGATGAGGAAGATGCCGGCCTTCACCATGGCCGCCGCGTGCAGGTACGCGCTGACCGGTGTCGGCGCGGCCATCGCCACCGGCAGCCAGGCGTTGAACGGGAACACCGCCGACTTCGCCAGCGCGCCGGCGAGGACGAGCAGCACCGCCAGCGCCAGGTATCCGCCGCCGGGCAGCGGCGCGGACGCCACCGACGACCAGCGGTAGCCACCCGCGTGGTGACCGAGCATCAGGAACCCGACGAGCATCGCCAGGCCGCCCAGCGTGGTCACGGTGAGCGCCTGCGCGGCCGCCCACCGGCTGGACCGGCGCTCGGTGCTGTGCCCGATCAGCAGGTACGAGAAGACGGTGGTCAGTTCCCAGAAGACGTAGAGCAGCAGCAGGTCGTCGGAGACGACGAGGCCGAGCATCGCCCCGGCGAAGGCGACCATGACGGCGGCGAACCGGGCCAGCCCGACCGACCCGGGTTCGAAGTAGCGGGCGGAGTAGACGAGCACCAGCGCGCCGACGCCACCGACCAGCAGCAGCATCAGCCAGGACAGCGTGGTGACCCGCAGCGCCACGTCGAACTGCAGCTCCGGGATCCACTGGTACGTCTCGACGACCGCGCCGCCGTCGCGTACCGCCCCGGTGTGGGCCGCCGCCCAGACCGCGGTGGCGGCCGGGGCGAGCGCGAGCAGCAGGCAGGCGCGTGGACCCCACCGGCGGACCAGCAGCGGGGCGAGCAGCGCCGCCACCAGGTGCACGATCAGCAGGACGAGCACGCGTACTCCCGGTCGAGGTGACAGCGCGCCGGAACACGCTGGGACACAACCGATCAGACGTCACAACCAACCCCAACCGCGCCCTTTTCCCCAAAAGCCACCCATCTCCCCCCCACCCACCCCACCCACCTTCTCGCGGTGATCAAGGAGTTTGTGTCCGGAGCAGGCTGGTGCGGTGACACGAACTCCTTGATCAACGCGGAGTTCGGGCACCGGTCAGGTCGGGTGGGCCGGTCAGGACAGGGCGGTGGAGTCCAACTGGCGGGCGGCCCGGTCGACGGCGCGCTGGGCGACGGCGAGGGACCGCAGCGGCAGCCGGGCGTCGCGGCTCTCCCGGCGCTGGACGAAGTAGTGCACGGCGGCCCGCACGCGCGCCCGGTCGGCGGCACTGGAACGGGCGGTGGCGAGGATCATCTCGCGCAGCCGCCGGGCCAGTTCCTCGGCCAGTTCGAGGTCGGGACCGCGCAGCCCGGCGCGGAGCGCGGCCAGCCGGCCGTCGACCTGACGGAGGAGCAGGTCGGTGCCGGGCCCGAAGCCTCGTTCCTCGACGGTCATCCACGCCTCCAGCCCACGCCGCATCGCGAGTGAAGTTACTTTATGTTGCAGTGCACAAGCAACCAGTTAAGTAAGACTTAACGGAATAACCACCCATTTCCCTCCCTGAGCGTCGTCGCCGGGACAGATCGCTCCGGCGAGGCGGCCGGATGTCACACCGGCGCGGCAGGATGGGGTCGTGGCGGACGAGGTGACCCGGTCGGGCGGGGTGCTCCAGGAGTTCGGCGCGGCGACCCGGGAGTGGTTCACCGCGGCGTTCGCCGCGCCCACCCCGGCCCAGCAGGGCGCCTGGCACTCGGTGGCCGCCGGGCGCAACGCCCTGGTCGTCGCGCCGACCGGCTCCGGCAAGACGCTCGCGGCCTTCCTCTGGTCACTGGACCGGCTCGCCAAGGAACCGCCGCCGGCCGACCCCCGCCGACGCTGCCGCGTGCTCTACGTCAGCCCGCTCAAGGCGCTCGCCGTCGACGTCGAACGCAACCTGCGCGCCCCGCTCACCGGGATCCGCCAGGCCGCCGCCCGGCTCGGCCTGGCCCCGCCCGACGTCACCGTCGGCATGCGAACCGGGGACACCCCGGCCGACGAGCGCCGCGCCTTCGCCCGCACCCCGCCGGACATCCTCATCACCACGCCCGAGTCCCTGTTCCTGCTGCTCACCTCCGCCGCCCGCGACTCGCTGCGCGGCGTGGACACGGTCATCCTGGACGAGGTGCACGCGGTCGCGGGCACCAAGCGCGGCGCCCACCTCGCGCTGTCCCTGGAACGCCTCGACGCGCTGCTGGAGCGGCCCGCCCAGCGGATCGGGCTCTCCGCCACGGTCCGGCCGATCGACGTGTGCGCCCGCTTCCTCGGCGGCGCCCGCCCGGTCGACGTGGTGCAGCCGCCGGCCGACAAGACCATCGAGGTGAGCGTCCAGGTCCCGGTGGAGGACATGACGCGCCTCGACGAGCAGGAGCCACCGGAGGACGACCTCGGCGGGCTCGCCCCCCGCCGCCCCTCGATCTGGCCGGCCGTCGAGGAACGCGTGTTCTCGCTGATCCGCGCGCACCGGTCCACGATCGTGTTCACCAACTCCCGGCGCAGCGCCGAACGGCTCTGCGCCCGCCTCAACGAGCTGGCCGCCGAGGAGTTGGAGGCGGCGTCCGCCCCGGATGGCAGCCGCGTGGCCCGGGGCGGGGAGCCGGTGCGCGTATCCGATCTGCTGCCCGGCGTCGACGGCCCGCCGGCCGGCGACGAGGCCGGGCTCGACGACGCCGACGGGCTCGGCCCGATGTCCGGCGGCGGGCCGGCCGACGGGAGCCGGGCCCGGCGCGGGGCGGAGGCGTTCGGCGGGCCGGTGGGGCCGGTGCGCGCGCCGCGGCAGCCGGCCGAGGTGATGGCGCAGTCCGGCGCGGCGACCGGGGCCCCGGCGGTGATCGCGCGGGCGCACCACGGCAGCGTGTCCCGGGAGGAGCGCAAGCAGATCGAGGAGGCGCTCAAGTCCGGGCGCCTGCCCGCCGTGGTGGCCACGTCCAGCCTGGAGCTGGGCATCGACATGGGCGCCGTCGACCTGGTGGTGCAGATCGAGGCGCCGCCGAGCGTGGCCGCCGGGCTGCAACGGGTCGGGCGGGCCGGGCACCAGGTGGGCGCGGTCTCGCGCGGCGTCGTCTTCCCCAAGCACCGGGGCGACCTGCTCTCCTGCACGGTGGTGGCCGAGCGGATGGGCGCCGGGGCGATCGAGGAGCTGCACTACCCGCGCAACCCGCTCGACGTGCTGGCCCAGCAGATCGTCGCGATGGTGGCGCTGGAGCCGTGGCGGCTCGGCGACCTGGCCGTGCTGATCCGCCGGGCGGCGCCGTTCGCGGAGCTGCCCGACTCGGCGCTGCACGCGGTGCTCGACATGCTCTCCGGGCGCTACCCGTCCACCGCGTTCGCCGAGCTGCGGCCGCGGCTGGTCTGGGACCGCGCCACCGACGTGCTGACCGGCCGGCCCGGCGCCCAGCGGCTCGCCGTGACCAGCGGCGGCACCATCCCCGACCGGGGCCTGTTCGGTGTGTTCCTGGCCGGCGCCGAGCGGGCCGCCCGGGTGGGTGAGCTGGACGAGGAGATGGTCTACGAGTCCCGGGTGGGTGACGTGTTCCTGCTCGGCTCGTCGTCCTGGCGGATCGAGGAGATCACGCCCGACCGGGTGCTCGTCTCCCCCGCGCCGGGGCAGGCGGCCCGGATGCCGTTCTGGAAGGGCGACCAGCTCGGCCGTCCGGTCGAGCTGGGCCGGGCGATCGGCGCCCGGGTCCGGGCGCTGCTGCGGCAGTCCGACGCCGACGCGGTGGCGGCGCTGCGCGCCGGTGGGCTGGACGACTGGGCCGCCGGCAACCTGATGAACTACCTGCGCGAGCAGAAGGCGGCCACCCGGTCGCTGCCGGACGACCGGACGGTGGTGGTCGAACGGTTCCGCGACGAGCTGGGCGACTGGCGGCTCGCCGTGCACTCGGTGCTCGGCGCGCGCGTCAACGGGCCGTGGGCGCTCGCGATCGGCCGCCGGCTGGCCGAGCGGTACGGCGTGGACGCCCAGGTCATGCCCTCCGACGACGGCATCGTGGTGCGCCTGCCGGACACCGCCGAGACGCCGCCCGGCGCCGACGTGGTCGTGTTCGAGCCGGACGAGATCGCCCAGCTGGTCGAGGAGTCGGTGGGCACGTCCGCGCTGTTCGCATCCCGGTTCCGCGAGTGCGCGGCCCGGTCGCTGCTGCTGCCCCGCCGTGACCCCCGGCGGCGGCAGCCGCTGTGGCAGCAACGCCAGCGGGCCGCGCAACTGCTCGACGTGGCCCGCGAGTACGCCGACTTCCCGGTCACGCTGGAGGCCGCCCGCGAGTGCCTCCAGGACGTCTTCGACCAGCCCGCTCTGGCCGAGTTAATGCGTGACCTGGCTGCCCGCAAGGTACGCCTGGTCGAGGTGGAGTCCGAGCGCCCGTCGCCGTTCGCGCGGTCGCTGCTGTTCGGGTACGTCGGCGCGTTCCTCTACGAGGGCGACGCCCCGCTGGCCGAGCGGCGGGCCGCCGCGCTGGCGCTCGACTCCGGGCTGCTCGGCGAACTGCTGGGCCGGGTCGATCTGCGGGAGCTGCTCGACCCGGAGGTGCTCGCCGAGACCGCCCGTCAACTGCGCTGGCGCACCGAGCAGCGTCGGCCCCGCGACCCGGAGGACGTGGTCGAGCTGCTGCGCGTGGTCGGTGACCTGAGCAGCGCCGAGCTGGCCGAGCGGGGCGTGCCGGAGTCCTGGGCCGACGAGCTGGCGGCGGCGCGGCGGGTGCTGCGGGTCCGGATCGCCGGCGAGGACCGCTGGGTGGTCGTGGAGGACGCCGCCCGGCTGCGCGACGCGCTCGGCGTGGCGCTGCCCGTCGGGGTCGCCGAGGCGTACCTCGCGCCGGTGGCCGATCCGCTCACCGACCTGGTCGCCCGGTACGCCCGCACGCACGGCCCGTTCGCGGCGGCCACCTGCGCGGCCCGGTTCGGGCTCGGCGTGTTCGTGGTGGAGCAGGCGCTGCGGCGGCTCTCGGCGAACGGCCGGGTGGTCTCCGGCGAGTTCGCCCCGGACACGGTGGGCACGCAGTGGTGCGACGCGGAGGTGCTGCGCCTGCTGCGCCGCCGCTCCCTGGCCGCCCTGCGCCGGGAGATCGAACCGGTGCCGCCGCGCGCGCTCGCCACGTTCCTGCCCCGCTGGCAGCAGGTCGGCTCGTCGGCCCGGGGCGTCGAGGCGGTCGCCGCCGCCCTCGAACAGTTGCAGGGCGTGAACGTGCCGGCGTCCGCGCTGGAACGCCTGGTGCTGCCCGCCCGGGTCGCCGACTACTCTCCCGCCCAGCTCGACGAGCTGTGCGCCAGTGGTGAGGTGGTGTGGGCCGGCGCGGGCGCGATCTCCGGCGGCGACGGGTGGGTGACGCTCGCGTACGCCGACGTCGCCCCGCTGCTGCTTCCCCCGCCGGACGAGGCGCTGACGCTGACCCCGCTGCACGAATCAGTGCTCGACGCGCTCGCCGACGGGCAGGCGCTGTTCTTCCGGTCGCTCTCCGACCGGGTCGGCGCCACCGACGACGCCGCCCTGTCCGGCGCGGTGTGGGACCTGGTGTGGGCCGGTCACCTCACCAACGACACGCTCGCCCCGCTGCGGGCCGCGCTCGGCGCGGGCGGGGCGCACCGGTCCCGGCCGTCGGCGCCGCGCACCCGCTACCGCCGGCCCGGCCGGGTGGCGCTGCCCAGCCGGGGCGGCCCGCCCACAATGGCCGGCCGCTGGTCCCGGCTGCCCGAACGCGACAGCGACCCCACCCGGCGCGCTGCCGCGCTCGCCGACCTGCTGCTGGAGCGGCACGGCGTGGTGACCCGGGGCGCGGTCGTGGCCGAACAGGTCACCGGCGGTTTCGCCGCCGTCTACCCGGTGTTGTCCGCGCTGGAGGAACGCGGGGCGGCACGGCGCGGCTACTTCGTGGAAGGGCTGGGCGCGGCACAGTTCGCGGTGCCCGGCGCGGTCGACCGGATCCGGGCGCTCGCCGACGACTCCCAGGGCCGGGGCGGCCCGGCGGTGGTGCTCGCCGCCACCGATCCGGCGAACCCGTACGGCGCGGCGCTGCCCTGGCCCGAGCGCGTGGTCGACTCGGGGGACGGCGCGGCACCGGCCACCGGGCATCGGGCCGGGCGCAAGGCGGGCGCGCTGGTCGTCCTGGTCGGTGGTGACGTGGTGCTCTACGTGGAGCGGGGCGGCCGGACGATCCTGTCGTTCACCGACGACACCGACACGCTCGGCGCCGCTGGCAAGGCGCTCGCCGACGCGGTGCACTCCGGAGCGCTCGGCGCGATCTCGGTGGAACGCGCCGACGGCGAGGCCGTGCACGCGTCCCCGCTGCGCGACGCGCTCACCGCCGCCGGTTTCCGCGCCACCCCGCGCGGCCTGCGGCTGCGCGGCTGACCGCCCGGCCGCCGCGGTTAGGGTGTGCCGGTGGCCTCGATCCGGGTACGCCAGGCGCGCGACGAGGACCGCGCGGCGCTGGCGGCGTTGCACGAGCGGGAGTGGGGCGGGCCGATCGTGGTGGTCCACGACACCCGCTACGACCTGAGTGACCTGCCCACGCTGGTGGCGGTGGACGAGACCGGCGGGTTCGCCGGGGCGCTGGCGTACCGGGTCGACGCCGACGGGCTGGAGGTGGTCAGCCTGGCCGCGGCGGCACCGGGCAACGGCGCGGGCACCGCCCTGCTGGCCGCCGCGCAGGAGACGGCCACCGCCGCCGGGGCGGACCGGATCTGGCTGGTCACGACGAACGACAACCTGGGCGCGCTGCGCTTCTACCAGCGCCGGGGGCTGCGGATCGTCGCTGTGGACGCGGGCGCTGTCGACCGGGCCCGCGCGGTCAAGCCGACGATCCCGGAGGTCGGGGCGGACGGCATCCCGCTGCACGACGAGTTGCGCCTGGCCCGGCGCCTGACCGGGGCGGACCAGCGATGAGCGGTCCGGGCCGCACGACGCCGGACGACACGCGACCGACGGGCGGCGGTCCGAACTGTGTCTCGCTGACCACCGACTACGGGCTGGCCGACGGGTTCGTGGCGGCGTGCCACGGGGTGCTGGCCAGGCTCGCCCCGGCTGTCCGGGTGATCGACGTGACGCACCTGGTGCCGCCGGCCGACGTACGCCGGGGCGCGGCCGTGCTCGCGCAGACAGTGCCGTACCTGCCGTGGGGCGTGCACGTGGCGGTGGTCGATCCGGGTGTCGGCACCGCACGCCGAGGCATCGCGCTGGCCGCGCCCGGCGGGCTGCTGGTCGGGCCGGACAACGGGCTGCTGCTTCCGGCCGCCGAGGCGCTCGGCGGGGTGAGCGCGGCGGTGGAGCTGACCAACCCGGACTGGCTCGGCCCGGCCGTCTCCCGCACGTTCCACGGGCGGGACGTGTTCGCGCCGGTCGCCGCGCGGCTGGCGCTGGGCGCGCCACTGGCCGAGGCCGGTCCGGCCGTGGATCCGGGCACGCTGGTCCGGCTGCCGGAACCGGTGGTCCGCGCCGAGCCGGGCAGCCTCACCGCCGAGGTGCTGACCGTCGACCACTTCGGCAACGTCCAGCTCGCCGCGCCGGGCACGCTGCTCGACGGCCTGCCGCCCCGGGTGCTGGTGAACGGCCGGGAGGCGGTCCACGGCCGCACGTTCGGCGACGCCCCGCCCGGCGCCCTGGTGGTCTACGTCGACTCCGCCGGCCTGGTCGCCGTAGCGGTGAACACCGGCCGAGCCGCAGAAACCCTCCACACCACCCCCGGCGCCCTCCTCACCCTCACCACCCCCCACCCTTGACCCCCGCGATCTTGCAGTTGGCGCCCCGGCACAGAGGACAAATGCCCCACCGAAAGGGCCGAAACTGCAAGATCAACGGGGGTCAGGGGGCGAGAGGGCAGGGTCAGCAGCGGGGGACGGTGCCGCCGTAGATCGAGGACAGGTACGCGTGGCTGACGTAGGTGCCGCCGACCAGGCGGTACCACCTCGTCGTGGTGCGATAGGTACCGGTGATCTTCTGCCCGGTCACGTAGCACTGCACCGGCACCTGGGCGTACGTGGCGGCCAGGCCGCGGCTCGCGTACGAGGTGCCCGCCCCGGCGCGCAGGTTCAGCGGCCCGGAGCCGACGATCGCTCGCGCCCCGCCACCTGTCCACAG
This sequence comes from Micromonospora sp. C41, assembly GCF_018070485.1. Classification (NCBI taxonomy): domain Bacteria; kingdom Bacillati; phylum Actinomycetota; class Actinomycetes; order Micromonosporales; family Micromonosporaceae; genus Micromonospora; species Micromonospora sp. C41. The sequence goes on from NZ_JAGPXP010000003.1 coordinate 45,708, forward strand.
CAGCGTCACGTCCACCCACGCGTTGTCGGTGAGCCGCAGCCCGTCCCAGAACGTCCCGTCGGCCAGGTCCAGCCCGGCCGGGTTGCGCACGGTGCGTCCGAACTGGTCCAGCCCGCCGTTGTAGTTGCTCTGGTACGCCGCCTGGGCCTCGGGCCGCCCGCGCGGCAGGTCCTTCCAGTTCTCCCGGATCGACGACGGGTTCCACCAGTCGTCGCGGGTGTTCCACGGGCCGACGTCCCAGACCGGGGCGTACTCGCAGCGGCTTCCGCTGGTGGTGCAGACCTTGACCGTGTAGTCGCCGGTGCCACGCGGGGACAGTCCGCGCCGGCTGGGCAGCGCCGCGAAGTGGTCCCGGGCGCGTACGGTGTGCCCGTTCGCGGTGGTGCCGCCGACCAGGCCGATCCGGGTCGCGTACACCCGGTAGGTGAGCGGGGCGGCCGGCTGGACCGCCGTGGTGGCGGCCGAGTCGGCGGCGAGCGTCAGCCCGGTGACGGTGGCCTCCGAGGCGGCGTCCCGGGTGGTCAGCACGACGCGCGCCTGCACCCGGCGGACCGGTTCGTCGAACACGGCCTCGGCGGCGTCGCGCCACTCGGTCCAGCCCCGGGCGCGCCAGCCGCGCACCTGGGCCACCGCCGTACCCCCGTCGCCGGTGCGGGCGGTGAGCCGGGCGCGTACCCGGGTGGCGGGCCGGTCCAGGACGCGCGGCGCGGAGAGCAGGATGCCCTCGGCGACCGGACCGCCCACGGCGGCCGGGCGGGTGCGGGCGGAGGGGCGGGGATCGGCCAGCCGGAGGCGGCCGGAACGCCAGGCGACGTTGACGTCGTCGCCACCGGCGACGGCGAGGTCGACGGACCAGCGTTCGGGGTCGGGCGCGCCGGCGCGAGCCGGCACGGCGGTGGACGGGTGCGCGGCCGACGCGGGCGTGCCGGGCAGTCCGGCGGCCACGGTGAGCAGGGCAGTCAGGGCGACGACGATACGACGTCCGGAATGAGCCATCAGCATTCTCCTCAGAACCCCCTGATCGTTGCGTTTCCGCTGATCAAGTGGAACCTCAGTACAAATGGCGACACATGCGAATTCTGTTCGGTAGGGAACAATGGCGGGGTGCCCGAAGGCGACACCGTCTGGAACACCGCGCGCGTCCTGGATCGCGCGCTGGCCGGGGCCCGGCTCACCGGGTCCGACTTCCGCGTGCCGCAGCTCGCCGCCACCGACCTGACCGGCTGGACCGTGCGCGAGTCGGCCAGCCGGGGCAAACACCTGCTGCTGCGCCTCACCGCGCCAACCGCAGCGCAGTGGACGCTGCACTCGCACCTGCGGATGGACGGCGCATGGCGCGCCTACACCCCGGGTGAGCGCTGGACGGCGCGACCGGCGCACCTGATCCGCGTGGTGCTCCGCTCCCCTGGCGCGGTCGCCGTCGGCTACCACCTGCACGAGCTGGCGCTGGTGCCGACAGCCGAGGAGCTGTCGCTCGTCGGTCACCTCGGCCCGGACCTGCTCGGCCCGGACTGGGACGCCGACGAGGCGGTACGCCGCCTGGCCGCCGAGCCGGAACGCACCATCGGTGAGGCGCTGCTCGACCAGCGCAACCTCGCCGGGGTGGGCAACCTCTACAAGTGCGAGGTGCTGTTCCTGCGCGGGGTGTCCCCGTGGACGCCGGTGGGCGCGGTGCCGGACCTGCCGGGCACCGTCGCGCTGGCGCAGCGGCTGCTCGCGGCGAACCGGGGCCGCTGGACGCAGAGCACGACCGGGGTGCTGCGCCGGGGCGGCACCAGCTACGTCTACGGCCGCCGGGCCCAGCCGTGCCGGCGCTGCGGGACGGCCATCCGCAAGGAGGAGCTGGGTGAGCGGGTCACCTACTGGTGCCCGGTCTGCCAGCCCGACCGCTCCTGACGTGGAACTTCCACGAAACGCCAAAGATCGCCGAGATAGGGACGATTGGGTACTTCCGTCCCACCCCCGTGGCGTCGCATGCTGCGATTGACCGCTCACCGATCGTCAGCAGCGCGTACGCCCGCCACGCCGGGGTGTCGGCCGGCGCGCCCCGACCCCGGGGAGAGCCATGGTGCTGTTCCGCAGACTCCGGCCGGGACGGCCGGACCGGGCCGGAGTCGCCGAGGAGACCGCGTTCGCCGGTTCCGCGGCGCGGGGCGTTCCCGCCGCGCGCGCCGGCGACGAGGAGCCGGGGACCACCCCGGCGAGCCTGGACCCGGCAGCCGTCCCGCGCCTGTTCGGCCCGGTGCCGAACACCGCCGCCAGCCCGCTGCCCACGCTCGACGCCGACGGCCGCCCGGCGCCGGGCACCGGCATCCGCAAGTTCGTCGACCCGCTGCCGCTGCCTGGGCAGCCCGCCACCGACGGGCTCGGCGCCCGCCTGCCGGTAGCGGTCCCGGACACCATCACCTGGCCGGGCTGCGACTACTACGAGATCGGCCTCCAGGAGTACGCGCAGCGCCTGCACCGCGACCTGCCGGCCACCCGGCTGCGCGGCTACCGGCAGCTCAACCTGGGCACCGACGCCGCCGGCCACAACACGGTCAGCCCACCGGACCGCCCCTGGCACCTCGGCCCGATGATCGTCGCGCGGCGGGGCCGCCCGGTCCGGATCAAGTTCATCAACCAGCTCCCCACCGGACGGGCGGGCGAGCTGTTCCTGCCGGTGGACGAGACTGTCGACGGGGCCGGCGCCGGCCCGCTGGACGGTCCCGCGCCGTACCCGCAGAACCGGGCCGTGCCGCACCTGTCCGGCGCGCAGACCGGGTGGATCAGCGCCGGCAACCCGTGGCAGTGGGTGACCCCGGCCGGCGAGATCACCCCGTACCCGGCCGGGGTGGGTGTCACCCCGGTGCCGGACATGCCGCCGCCCGGCGCGGGCGCCACCACGCTGTACTTCCCGAACGAGCAGAGCGGCCGGCTGATGTGGCTGCACGACAACACGCTCGGCCTGTCCCGGCTCACCGTCTACTCTGGGCAGATCGCGCTGTACCTGCTCACCGACCCCGCCGAGGACCGCCTCGTGGACGACGGCGTGCTGCCCGCGGAACAGTTCCCGCTGGTGATCGAGGACAAGACGTTCGTACCCGACGACGCGCAACTCGCCGCTCAGGACCCGACCTGGGACCGGGACCGCTGGGGCGCCAAGGGCAGCCTCTGGCACCCCCACGTCTACCAGCCCCGGCAGAACCCGTACCGGCTCACCGGCGGCAACCCCACCGGCCGCTGGGACTACGGCCCGTGGACCCACGACCCGGACGGCGGCGCCAGCCCGTGGGTCGCCCCGGTGCCGAACCCGCACCACGACCCCGACGCCGACCCGGACGAGCCGCCGCTGGCGCCCGCCGTGCCGCACCCGTCGGCGGTGCCCGAGGCGTACGGGGACACCCCGCTCGTCAACGGCGTGGCCTACCCGTACCTGGAGGTCGCCCCGCGCGCGTACCGGTTCCGGATCCTCAACGCCTGCGCGGACCGGGCGCTGAACCTGCAGCTCTACCGGGCCGCCTCGGACGGCCCGATGTGGGCCGACGACGGCAGCCCGGCCGACCCGGACGCCGGCGAGGTGCCGATGGTCGAGGCGGTACGCGCGCCCGGGCGGCCCGCGTACTGGCCGGTGGACGGGCGCGACGGCGGCGTGCCCGACCCGGCCGCCGCCGGACCCGACCTGATCCAGATCGGCAACGAGAGCGGGCTGCTCCCCGCCCCGGTGGTGCTGGCCAACCGGCCGGTGGACTACCGCTACGACAGGCAGGACCCGACGGTGCTCAACGTGGACGGCCACGCGCTGCTGCTGGCCCCCGGCGAGCGGGCCGACGTGATCGTGGACTTCGCCACCGTGCCGCCGGGCAGCACGCTCATCCTCTACAACGACTGCCCCGCGCCGCTGCCCCGGTTCGACACGCGCTACGACCACCACACCGGCGCGCCCGACCGGACCGGCTCGGGCGGGCTGCCGCCGACCCGGCCCGGCTACGGCCCGAACACCCGCACGCTGCTCCAGATCCGGGTCACCGGCACACCGGCCGAGCCGTACGACACGCGCCGGCTCGCCGACCGGCTACCAGGGGCGTACCCGCACAGCCAGCCGCCGCCGATCGTGCCGCAACCGGCGTACGACGCCGCGTTCGGCACCCACACCCCGCGTCCGACGCTCGTCGGCGCGCGGGACGGCTCGGTCACGTTCACCCCGCCCGGCGCGGCGGCCCCGGTCACGCTGCCGCTGGCGGTGAAGTCGGTCGGGCAGGTGTTCGAGCCCCGGCACGGCCGCGCGGTGGGCCGGCTCGGAGTCGGCCACCCGGTCAGCGGGCCGCTGCTGCCGGCCACGCTGCCGCTGGGCCCGGTGGAACCCGCCACCGAGGTGCTGCACGCCACCGACCCGGCCGTGCCGGTCGGCGCGCCGGGCGACGGCACGCAACTGTGGCGGATCGTCGGCGACGCGCCGCGCACCCATCCGGTGCACATCGAGGGCTGCGACGTGCAACTGGTCAACCGGGTCGGCTGGGACGGCACGCTGCGCCCGCCCGAGCCGGGCGAGCTGGGCTGGAAGGACACCGTCCGGGTCAACCCCCGGGAGGACGTCGTGGTGGCGCTGCGTCCCGTACCGCCGCCCCTGCCGTTCAAGATCAGCGACAGCGTACGGCTGCTCGACCCGTCCCGGCCCGCCGGCGCGCGGCTGGACGCGAGCCCGGTCAGCCCGGCCGACGGCCGCCCCGCCACGGTGGTCAACCAACTCGTCAACCTGGGCTGGGAGTACCGCTGGCAGACCCGCTCGGCGGGACTGCGCGACCAGGGCATGAGCCGTCCGCTGGTGCTGCGGGTGGCACCCAAGGCGCCCACCGGGCTGACCGCCACCCCGGCGCCCGGCAGCGCCACCGCGCTGCCCGCCATCGCGCTGACCTGGACCGGCAACGGCAGCCGCCCGGTGCCCACCAGCCACCTGCTGCAACGCGCCACCGACAGCGCCTTCACCGCCGGGCTGACCGAGATCACCGTGGCCGCCACCGCGACCCGCTACACCGACGCGACAGTCACCCCCGGCGTCACCTACCACTACCGGATCCGCGCCGAGAACGCGGTGAGCTGCTCGTCCTGGTCGAATGCCGTACCGGCGGCGGTGCGTCTGGCCGCGCCGGCCCGGCTCACCGCGGCGGTGCCGCCGACCGCGCCGCTGCGGGTGGCGCTGCGCTGGGCGAACCACTCCTTCGCCACCGGTGTGGACGTGCAGCGCGCCACCAACCCGACGTTCAGCAGCGGCCCGGGGACCACCGCCATCGCCGTGGGCGAGAACCACGTGGACCCGGCCGTCGCGCCGGACACCACGTACTACTACCGGGTACGCACGACGTACCTCGGCGCGGCGTCCCCCTGGTCGACAGTGGCCCGGGTGACCACCCCGGCCCGGCCGACGACGCCCACGGCGGTGAGCGTCATCGCGAGCGCGCCGGGACCGGACACCGCCACCGTGACGCTGAGCTGGTCGGCCGAGACGCCGGCCGGACCGGGCGCCGGCTTCATCGTGCAGCGCGCCACCGACGCCGCGTTCACCAGGGAGCCGGCCACGTTCCGCGTCACCGGCCGCGGCTTCACCAACACCGGCCTGGCGCGCTCCACCACCTACTACTACCGAGTACGCACGACGAACGTGGTTGGCACGTCCCCCTGGACCCCACCAACCCCCATAACCACCCCCACCTAGCCCTCCCTCTCAGGGTCGATCATGAAGTTGACGGCAGTTTCCGAGATCAACAACACCGCCAACCTCATGATCACCGGCGCTGGCGGGGCGATGGGCGGGTGTGGGGGTGCCTGACCGCGAGTTGCCCGCCCGGGCAGACCGAAGCCCTCCGCCCGCCCCCTGTCCGCGCCGGTGATCAAGGAGTTGGTGTACGGATTCGGCCCGCCTCAGGACACAAACTCCTTGATCAACGCGGGGGACGATCAGCGCGCGGGACGATCAGCGCGCGGGACGATCAGCGCGCGGACGATCGGCGTGCGGCGGGGGCGGTCAGCGTCCGGGCTGGGGGGCTCGGAGGGGGGTGCGGAGTTCGGCCAGGGCGGAGGCCACCCCGTGCAGCAGGTCGGTGGCCTCGGTCAGCCGCGCGGCGGCCGGGTGCGCGGTGTCGGGACGGGCGTCCTCGGCTACGTAGCCGGCGGCGGCCACCACCAGCCGCTCGTACGCGGCCACCCCGTCCTCCAACTGGGCCACCAGCGTGGCGTGCACCTCGTCCAGCGTGCTCTGCGGGGTCAGCTTCGCCGCGCGTTCCACGCCCGCCACCCGGTTCGCCAGCTCACGCAGCGAACGATCGGCCTCGGCCGCCTCCCGGACCGCCGGCTCGGCCAGCCCGGTCAGCCGTCCGGCGAGCCCGGCCAGGGTGAGCGCGGCCCGGTCCAGCCGTGCCCACGGCTCGGCCGCGGCGGTGCCGCGCAGCGCCATGCGGGAGCGGACCCGGCGTACCTCGGCCAGGACACCCGGCCCGACGGGCAGCCGCTCGACGGCGGCGACCAGCCGGGCGCGGGAGCGGGCGGCGGCCTCCGCCGGGTCGAGGGCGGGCGGCGCCGGCACTGCTGCGAGCGCCCGGTGGTCGGCCCAGCGCCAGGCGGCGATCGCGATGGCGCTGCCCGCGGCACCGGCCCAGGCCGCATCCGGCAGGCCCAGTCCGGCGTACGGGGTGAGCACCGCCGCGGCGCCGCCGAGCCCGCCGGCCAGCACGCTCCACCGTCGCGCCGAGTTGCGCAGCCTGCGCAACCTGCGGAAGTGTCGGGCCCGTTCGTCCGCCATGGTGTCCGCCCCTCCGTCAGCCGGTCGTGCTCTCCCCGGTGCCGCGTTCCCGGCTCATGCTGGCCCGGATCTCGTCGAGCCGGGCCGCGGCGGCCGGGTCGGCCGGCTGCCCGACGGCGGGGGTCTCCTGCCGGCCACCGAGCTGCTCGCCGGCCATGCTCGACCGGATCTGTTCCAGTCTCGCCGATCCGGCCGAGTCGAGCGTGGCCTTCTGGATCTCCAGCATCCGGCCCTCGACCGAGTTGCCGGCCAGCTCGGCGCGGCCCATGGCGGTGGCGTAGCGGCGTTCGATCCGGTCGCGGACCTCGTCGAGCGACGGGGTGTTGGCGGGCGCGGTGAGCGACGACATCGACTCCAGCGAGCGGGCCACGCTCTCCTGCATCTTGGCCTGCTCCAGCTGGCTGAGCAGCTTGGTGCGCTCGGCCAGCTTCTGCTGGAGGATCATCGAGTTGTTCTCGACCGCCCTGCGGGCCTGGGCGGCCGCGCCGAGCGCCTGGTCGTGCAGCGTCTTGAGGTCCTCCAGGGCCTGCTCGGCGGAGACCAGCTGGGTGGCCAGCATCTGGGCGGTCTGCTCGTAGCGCCCGGCCTCGGCCTCGTCGCCCCGGCCCCGGGCCTGGTCGGCCACTGCGAGCGCCTGCCGCGCGTTGCCCTGGAGCTGTTCCACCTCGGTCATCTGCCGGGACAGCTTCATCTCCAGCTGGCGCTGGTTGCCGATCACCGCGGCCGCCTGCTGCACCAGCGCCTGGTGCTGGCGCTGCGCCTCCTCGACGGCCTGCTGGATCTGCACCTTCGGATCGGCGTGCTCGTCGATCTTCGCGCCGAAGAGCGCCATCAGGTATTTCCAACCCTTGACGAACGGGTTAGCCATCTCCGCCTCGTCCCCTCAGTAGCGTCGCGCCTACATCGTTCCAGCCGGACGCCACTCCGGCACCCGTACGCTCCTGATCAACAGTACGACGCGGACGCCAGCACCGCCCACGACGCGACAGCCGGGGTCAGGCGGCGCAGACCACGTCCCGCTCCGCGGGGCGTACCCGGGTGCTGCGCAGCGTGGCCTTGAGCGGCGAGTCCTGCCGGACCTGGACGGCGACCGCGCCGTCGGTGGTGACCTGCCGGACACCGCGGTTGGTCGCCTTGCGCACGGCGGCCGTGGCCACCGGGGCCGGCTCGTCGGCCACCGGGACCAGCACGCCGGGCATCTGCTCGGCGAGGGCGACGGTGTCGCTCACCTCGCGCAGCAGTTCCGACAGGCGGGCGCCGAGCGCGTCGCAGATGGCGGCCAGCAGCTCGCTCGACGGTTCCTTCTGGCCGCGTTCGATCTCGGAGAGGTAGCCCAGGCTGACGTTGGCGGCGGACGACACCTCGCGGAGGGTGCGGTGCTGCCCCTGCCTGCGTGTCCGCAGCGCGTCACCGATCACCCGGCGTAGCAGGACCATCGCACCTCCCCCTGGACGGGACCACCATGCCCGGCCGAGCCGCGCCGGGCGCCGGACGCGGAAACCGCTCCGGCGCCGACGGCGACCGTCGGAGCCTTCCCGCAACCGTACCCGTTGGTTGCCACGACGACATCCCACCCCGCCTCTGAAAATCCGTGCGGATCGGCCGGCCGGCGGGCCCGCGGCCGGGCGTGTCGGCGCCGGGCCGGCTCATCGGGGGCCGACCCCCGCCGCCTCGGCGGCGTCGGCGTCCTCGGGGAGCTGGATGCGGTCGGCGAGCAGCCGCAGCGCCTCGATCACCACGGCCGAGCGGATGTGGTCGCGGCCGCCGTCGAGGTCGAGCCGGCGTACCTGCGTGCCGTCCGGCCCGGCGACCGCCACGTAGACCAGGCCGACCGGCTTGCCGTCCTGCGGCTCCGGCCCGGCGACGCCGGTGGTGGCCAGGCCCCAGTCCGCGCCGCACCGCTGCCGTCCGCCCTCGGCCAGGGCGGCGGCCACGTCGGGGTCGACCGGGCCGCGCTCGGCCAGCAGGTCCTCCGGTACGCCGGCGAGCGTCGCCTTGAGTTCGGTGGCGTAGACCACCATGCCGCCCCGGTAGATCGAGCTGACCCCGGCGATCTCCACGACCGCCGCGGCGAGCAGCCCGCCGGTCAGCGACTCGACGGTGGCCAGCGTCTGGCCGCACTCGTGCAGGCGGTGCACGACGGAGGCCGCCGGGTTGCCGGCGGGCCGCTGGTGTCTCTCGTCGGTGTCCATGCCCGCCCTCTCTTCCCGCGCCAGGGCGGCTTACTCTTCGGCCGCCCGGAGCGACGAGCCGGCTGCCCGGGTCAACGGGCCGGACGCCGCAGCCGCAACGCCTGGGCGATGTAGTCGAAACCGGTGACCACGGTGACCACCACCGCCGCGCCCATGATCCACGGACCGATCGCGGCGAGCGCCTCCGGCATCGGCCAGAGGTACCAGGTGATCGCCAGGATCTGCAGCGCCGTCTTGACCTTGCCGCCCCGGCTGGCCGCGATCACGCCGTGCCGGATCACCCAGAAGCGCAGCCCGGTGATGCCCAGCTCACGGGCGAGGATCACCACAGTCACCCACCAGGGCAGGCGGTCGTAGACGGAGAGCAGCACCAGCGCGGCGCCGGTGAGCGCCTTGTCGGCGATCGGGTCGGCGACCTTGCCCAGCGAGGTGACCAGCTCGAACCGGCGGGCGATCCAGCCGTCGACCAGGTCGGTCGCCGACGCCACCACGAAGATCAGGCAGGCGGCCATCCGCCAGCCCGCGTGGGTCATCGCGGACGCGACCACGGTGGCCGCGAAGACGGGCACCAGCACCAGGCGCGCGCCGGTCAGCACATTCGCCGCGTTGAGCAGCGGTACGGGGGCGGCCGCCGTCGACTCCGCGCCCGTCATGTCCCGCATCGCCCCACGTGGCTTCCCCGCTTCGTCCGGGCCCGCCGTCACCGTACCGCGCCGGGCGCCGCCGAGATCATCTCATCCGGTACGGCGACCAGGTCCACGCCCTCGGTGGCGGTGACGGTGGCCCGGACCAGGTCACCGGGGCGCAACGCGGCCAGGTCGACGCCGCCGCCGACCGGCGCGACGAGCGTGGTCGAGCCGTCGACCTCGGGCGCCTGGTGGGCGGCCCGCCCCTCCACCACACCGTCGGCGACCGAGTCCACCAGCACCTCCACCGTCGCGCCGAGGCGCTCCTCGGCGCGCTGCGAGCAGAGTTCGTCGGCCAGCGCGCTGAGCTTGTCGTACCGCCGCTTGATCGTGGCGGCGGAGACCTTGCCGGCCAGGCCGGCGGCCTCGGTGCCGTCCTCGTCGCTGTAGTCGAACATGCCGATCGCGTCCAGCCGCGCCTCGGTCAGGAACCGGACCAGCTCGGCCACGTCCTGCTTCGTCTCGCCGGGGAAGCCGACGATGAAGTTGCTGCGCGCGCCCGCGTCCGGCGCCAGCGCGCGGGCGGAGGCGAGCAGCTCCAGGAACCGGTCGGTGGAGCCGAAGCGCCGCATCCGGCGCAGCACCGGCTCGCTGGAGTGCTGGAACGACAGGTCGAAGTACGCGGCCACGCCGGGCGTGGTGGCGATCACCTCGACCAGGCCGGGCCGGGTCTCGGCGGGCTGGAGGTAGCTGGCGCGGACCCGCACGATGCCGTCGATCGCGGCGAGTTGCGGCAGCAGCTTCTCCAGCGCGCGCGGGTCGCCCAGGTCCTTGCCGTACGAGGTGGAGTTCTCGCTGACCAGCACCAGCTCGCGGACGCCGGTCTTGGCCAGCCACTCGGCCTCGGCGAGCAGCTCGTCCGGGGTACGCGAGACGAACGCCCCGCGGAACGCCGGGATGGCGCAGAACGCGCAGCGCCGGTCGCAGCCGCTGGCGAGCTTCAGCGAGGCCACCGGGCCGGTGTCGAGCCGGTGCCGCAACACCTGCCGCAGGTGGGCCGGGGTGTGCGCGTCGGTCTCCGGCGCGACCCGGGCCGGGGTGCCGTGCCCGGGCAGCGACACCGCCGCGTCGCGGCGCTTCACCGGGGTCAGCGGCAGCAGCTCCCGCCGGTCGCGGGGGGTGTGCGCGCCGATCGCCTCGCCGGCGAGCACCGAGTCGAGCCGGGCGGCGATGTCCGGGTAGTCGTCGAAGCTGAGCACGGCCTGCGCCTCGGGGAGGCTGTCGGCAAGCTCACGGCCGTACCGCTCGGCCATGCACCCGGCGGCGACGACCTTCGCGCCGGTGTCGGCGGCGGCCAGCAGCGTCTGGATCGAGTCCTGCTTGGCCTTCTCGACGAAGCCGCAGGTGTTCACCACCACCACGTCGGCGCCCTCGCCGTCGGTGGTGACCTGCCATCCGTCGGCGTGCAGCCGGGCGGCCAGCTCCTCCGAGTCGACCTCGTTGCGGGCGCAGCCGAGGGTCAGCAGGGCGACCCGGCGCCCGTCGGATTGCGGGGTGGAGGAGGTGGCAGACACCATCCGAGGGTACCGGGCCGGTTCCGTACCGCCACGCCGCCCGTCCGGCACGCTCAGCGGGCGGGAGCGGCCACGCGGGCCAGCCGGTCGAGCAGGAACACCTCGGTGCCGGCCAGGCCGGTGGAGCAGAAGACCGAGATCTGGTCCGCGCCGGTCCGGCCGGGGACCGCCCCGGCCAGCACCGCGCCCAGGTCGCGCAACCGACCGGCGTACGGCTCGACGGCGGCGAGCATCGGCGGCACGTACGCGGCGGCCTGCCCCGGCGAGTCGGTGACCAGCAGGTCGGCGGCGTCGAGCAGGTCGGGGCCGAACTCGTGCCGGTCGGTCTGCTTGAAGCCGACGGTGTTGACGTGCGTGCCGGGGGACAGGTCGGCGGCGTCGATCACCGGGACGGTGCTGGTGGTGGCGAGCACCACCACGTCGCGGTCGCGCACCGCGGCGGCGGCCGAGCCGACGGCGCGGGCCGGCAGGCCCAGCTCGGCGCGGACCCGGGCGGCGAACGCCTCCCGCCGGGCCGCCGAGCGGCTGTACACGGTCACCTCGCGCAGCGGCCGGACCGCCGCGGCGGCCCAGACCTGGGTCCACGCCTGCCGGCCGGAGCCCACCACGCCGAGCGTGGCGGCGTCCGCGCGGGCCAGGGCGTCCACCGCCACGCCACCGAGTCCTCCGGTACGCCGCGAGCCCAGCTCCTCGCCGACGGCGATGGCGCGTACCGCGCCGGTGGTGGCGTCGTGCAGCACGACCAGTTGACCGCTCTCCGGGTGGCCGAACGTGTCGTAGGAGCGGAAGCCGTACCACTGCCCGGTGAGGTGACCGGCGGTGAGCACCATCCGGCCCCCGCCCAGCGGCGCGGACGCCCGGGGCGGGGCGATGAGCCGCCCGGCGTATGCGGCCAGCAGCGCGTCCCGCATGGCCGCGACGGTGAGCGGGGCGTCCACGGCGGCCGCGACGTCGTCGTCGGAGAAGAGCACGGTCATGCCTTCCATCGTGCAACCTGAAGTTGACGTCAACTCCACCCATGGTGGGCTTTCTCACCCCGCCGCCCGTTCCGCCCGGCCGGTGCTACCGTCGGCCACGACGGCCCGCGGGCCGTCCCGGACGAGTGGTGGGCGTACCCGGTCAGGCCAAGACGCCCCGCGTGACCCGACCGTCGCCCGGCCCGCTCCACGCCGGGCCCGCCCGTCAGAGGTGATCTCATGGCCTGGCTCGTACTGGTGCTCTCCGGACTCCTGGAGACCGCGTGGGCGATCGCGCTCGATCGCAGCGCCGGCTTCACCCGTCCCCTCCCCTCCGCCGTCTTCGGCGTCACGCTCGTCGGCAGCATGGCCGGCCTGGCGTACGCGCTGCGCGACATACCGGTCGGCACCGGCTACGCGGTGTGGGTCGGCATCGGCGCGGTGGGCACCGCGCTGGTGGGCATGCTCGCGCTCGGCGAGCCGGTCAACCTGCCGCGCGTGGCCTGCCTGCTGCTGGTGGTCGCCGGCGTGATCGGATTGAAGTTGTTCGCCTGATCGATGCCGCATCCGGTTTGGACGACGCGGCGGCCGGGGTACCGGATCTTTCGTTGACCGGTAGCGAGATCACTCACGGAGGAACCCCATGGCCGACATCCACGCCAGCGCCCGTCCGCGTACCAACGCCGCCCGGATCTGCACGATCATCGCGTTCGTCTTCGCGGCTCTCGCGATCTTCCTGTCCCCGCTGATCTTCGGCGTCCTCGGCCTGATCCTCGGCATCGTCGGCGCCGTCCTCGGCGACAAGCCGCTGGGCTGGTACGCCGCCGCCGCGAGCGTGGTCGGCGCGATCATCGGCGCCGTGCTCGTCGCCGCGCTGCTCAACTGAGCCGGAAACCGCCGACGGCGGCTCCCACCTGACGGTGGGGGCCGCCGTCGTCCGTCGTGGGACGTCAGTCCTCGCCGCCGCGCAGGCCGGCCAGGACCTCCTCCAGCTCGTCCGGCTTGACCAGCACGTCGCGGGCCTTGGAGCCCTCGGACGGCCCGACCACGCCGCGGGTCTCCATCAGGTCCATCAACCGGCCCGCCTTGGCGAAACCGACACGCAGCTTGCGCTGGAGCATCGAGGTCGACCCGAACTGCGAGGTGACCACCAGCTCGACCGCCTGCACGAGCAGGTCCAGGTCGTCGCCGATGTCCTCGTCGATCTTCTTCTTGCTGTCCTGCGCCGGGGCGAGCACGTCCGGGCGGAACTCCGGCTCCCGCTGGTCCTTGCAGAACTTCACCACGTCGGCGATCTCGCGCTCGGTGACCCAGGCGCCCTGGATTCGCTGCGGCTTCGACGCTCCCATCGGCAGGAACAGGCCGTCGCCGCGGCCCAGCAGCTTCTCCGCGCCGGGCTGGTCCAGGATGACCCGCGAGTCGGCGAGCGAGGAGGTGGCGAACGCGAGCCGGGACGGCACGTTCGCCTTGATCAGGCCGGTGACCACGTCCACCGAGGGCCGCTGGGTGGCCAGCACCAGGTGGATGCCGGCGGCGCGGGCGAGCTGGGTGATCCGGACGATGGAGTCCTCCACGTCGCGCGGCGCGACCATCATCAGGTCGGCCAGCTCGTCCACGATCACCAGCAGGTACGGGTACGGCCGCATCTCCCGCTCGCTGCCCGGCGGCGCCTTGATCTCGCCGTTGCGCACCTTGCGGTTGAAGTCGTCGATGTGCCGGACCCCGTTGGCGGCGAGGTCGTCGTAACGCATGTCCATCTCGCGGACGACCCACTCCAGCGAGTCGGCCGCCTTCTTCGGGTTGGTCACGATCGGCGTGACCAGGTGCGGGATGCCCTCGTAGCCGGTCATCTCGACCCGCTTCGGGTCGATCAGCAGCAGCCGCACCTCGTCCGGCGTGGCCCGGGTCAAAATGGACACAAGCAGACTGTTGAGGCAACTCGACTTGCCCGCGCCGGTGGCGCCCGCGATCAGGATGTGCGGCATCTTCGCGAGGTTGGCCACCACGTAGCCGCCCTCGATGTCCTTGCCGAGCGCCACCACCATCGGGTGGTGGTCGCTGGTCGCCTCGCGGGAGCGCAACACGTCGCCGAGCGACACGTTCTCCGGGTCGGTGTTCGGGATCTCCACGCCGACCGCGCTCTTGCCCGGGATCGGGCTGAGGATGCGCACGTCCGGCGACTTCACCGCGTACGCGATGTTGCGGGACAGCTGGGTGATCCGCTCGACCTTCACGCCCGGGCCCAGCTCCACCTCGTACCGGGTGACCGTCGGGCCGCGGGTGAACCCGGTGACCGCGGCGTCCACGTCGAACTGCTCGAAGACGCCGGTCAGCGCGGCGATCACCTCGTCGTTGGCCTTGCTCCGGCTCTTCGGTTTGGCGCCGCTGCCGAGCAGGTTCGCCGGCGGCAGCGTGTAGTCGCCGGCCAGCCCGGTGAGCGCGAGCTGCTCGGCGCGGGTGGGCAGCGGCGAGTGCTCCGGCGGCTCGACCGGCTTGCGGTTCGCCGGCACCCGCGGCGGCTTGCGCGGCAGCACGAGCGTCTCCTGGAGGTCGACGCCGGCCAGTTCGTCGTCCGGGTCCAGCGGCTCCAGCGGCGACGGCATCCGCTTCGCCGGCCGCTTACGGGCCGGTTTCGCCGCCGCCTCGGCCTCGGCTTCCTCCTCATCGTCCTCGGGCGCGGCCGGGTCGGCGCGCAGACCGAGCCGCTCCGGGATCTTGTTGATCGGGGTCGCGGTGACCACGAGCAGGCCGAACACCAGCAGCAGGAGCAGCAGCGGCATCGCCACCCACGCGGTCACCGCCGACTTCAGCACGTCGCCCACGCCCGCGCCGATCAGGCCGCCGGCGTAGTCGCGCTGGACCTCGTCGACCGGGTTCTGCCCGATGTGCAGCATCGAGGCGGTCGCCAGCATCATCGAGCCCCAGCCGACCAGGCCGCGACCGCGGTGCTCGGGGTCGGCCGGGCTCCGCATCAGCCGCCACGCGCCGACCATGAACAGCACCGGAAGGATTATCGAGATGGCGCCGATGAACAGCCGTACGGTGTCGGCCAGGTGCCGGCCCACCGGCCCGGCGCCGCCGCCCCAGATGCCCACCGCGCTGAGGATGGCCAGGCCGAACAGCAGTAGCCCGGCGCCGTCGCGGCGGTGCTCCGGATCCAGCTCCCGGGTGGACGCGGCCTGCCGGCCGGCGGCCCGGAACGCCCAGCCCACCGTGTGGGCCAGTCCCATCCAGACGGCGCCCGCGGCACGGCCGACGAACGCGGCCGGGGCCGGCCCGCGGCGCGCCGGCCGCCGCGCCGGTTTCCGCGCCGCCGCCTTCTTCGCCGGTTGCCGGGCGCGGTTGTTCGTGGTGCCACGCGGCGACGCGCCGCGCCGCCGGCTCGCCTGAGAGGTACGGCCCGCCATAGAGTCACGGTAACGGCGGCACCCGGTGGAACGCCGCTTTTCCGGGTCGTGTCCGCGCGTCGCAGCACGGGTCGGACCGTCGTTTGTGTTATTCGCCTCAGAAGGGATGCCCGATGGCGTCGCCGGAGATCGAGGACGGTCCGGACGGTCCGCTGACCGGACACCCCCAGGCGCTGCGCCCGCTGACCGGCGAGCTGATCGCCGCCGTGCTGGCCCACCGGGGGTACGCGGTGGTCGAGGAGCCCGACGGCGCGCTCGTGGGCCGCTGGGAACGGAACCTGATCTGGTTCCACCGCCGGGGCGCGGCAGGTGAGCTGCTCCAGGTACGCACCGTCGTCGCGCCGCACTTCGGCATCGAGCACGTGCCCGAGCTGCACGCCTTCTGCAACAGGTGGAACCACGACCGGCTCTGGCCCAAGGCGTACGTGCACGTGGCCGACGACGGGTCGGCCCAGATCTGCGGCGAGGTCACCACCGACCTGGAGCGCGGCGTCACACCGCACCAGCTCGACCGGCTGGTCGACTGCGGTGTCACCACCGGCTGTCAGCTGGCCGCCGCCGTCGCCGAGCTGACCGGCGGGACGCTCCGATGACCACGGCACGCGACCGGGGGCTGGCCGCCGCGCTCGCCGACGCCCGGGACCGGCCCGACGGCGAGGAGCGCTGCGCCGAGCTGGAGCGGATCGCCTCCCGCGCGGACGCCACCGGTGACCCGCGTACCGCCCTGTCGGCGCGGTTCGCGCTGGTCGAGGCGTACCTGCACCTGGGTGAGCGGTGGCGCGCGGTGGAGCCGGTGCGGCGGATGCGGGAGACGGTGGCCCGGCACCCCGGGCTGCTGGACGCCCGCCCCGACGAGCTGACCCGGCTGCGCCGGCACCAGCGGCAGGCGGTGGAGGCGCTGTTCGGCACGCCCCGGGTGGGCCTGGATCAGGCCCGGTCCCTGTTGGACACGCTCGCCGGGGAGCTGGGCGAGGACGCCGCGCCGGTCGCGGAGCTGCGCTGCCGCGTCGCCGACCACCTCGGCGACGAGCCGGCGGCCCGGCGGGCGTACGAACGCTGGTCGGCCGCCGACGCGACGGACCCGGTGGGTGGCTGTGCGGGGTGCGCCCCGGCGCGGCGGGCCGACCTGCTGGCCGGGTGGGGTGACCCGGAGGCGGCGCTGGCGGCGCTCGCGCCGGCGCTGACCGGCTGGGTCGAGCCGCAGGGGCCACCGACCCGGCGGGCCGAACGGCAGACCGCCGCGACAGTGGCGACGACCTGCACCGACCAGCCCGAGCGGGCGCTCACCGTGGGACTGCTGCCGTGGCTGCGCACCGGCGCGGTGACCGAGGCGGCCCGGGCGCACGTACGCGCGTACCGCCGGCACCGCCGGGAACGGGCCGCGTTTCCGCTGCTCGCCGCGCACCTGCGCTTCTGCGCGCTGGGCGGCTACCTGCATCGCGGGCTGGAGGTGCTGACCGAGCAGCTGCCCCGGCTGGACCGCCCGGCCGACGACCTGTCCGCGATGGAGTTCGCCGCGGCCGGCGCGCTGCTCTGCGGGCTGGCCGCCGAGGCGGGGCTCGGCGGGCGGCGGATCCACCGCCCCGGGCACGGTTCCCGGCCGGCCGCCGAGGTGGACGTGGCGACACTCGGGGCGCAGCTCCAGGCGCTGGCCACGGCGCTCGCCGGCAGCTTCGACGCCCGCAACGGCACCGGGCACCAGTCCGGCCGGATCGCCTCGTGGCTGGCCGAGCGGCCGCTCGCCGCGCCGGTGTCGCTGGCCGCCGAGAGCGAGTTCGACGAGGAGCCGGAACCGGACCCGGCCGAGCCCGGCCCGCCCGGCCCGGAGGAGCCCGCCCCGCTGGACGCGGCGCTGCTCGCCGCCGCGCTCGACGCCCGGGGCGAGCCGTACTCGCCTGAGCCGGACGGCACACTCGTCGGGCGGTGGGGCGAGGCCACGATCCAGTTCCGCCTGCTCGGCCGCCACGGTGACGTGCTGCACGCCCGCGTGGTGGCGCAGCGGCGGCTGCCGGCCGAGCGGCGCGCCGAGGCGTACGCCTTCTGCAACGCCTGGAACCACGACCGGCTGCTGCCCGCCGCCTACGTGCACGAGCCCGGCGACGGAACGCTGGTGCTGGCCGCCGGCGTCTCCACGGACCTGTCCTGCGGGGTCGCCCCGGCGCAGCTGGAGGTGCTGGTGGCCGCGGCGGTACGCACCGGCGCGGCGTACGCCGAAGCGGTCGCCGCCCTGGCCTGAGCCGCCGAGCCGACCGGCCGGTCCGCGACGCGGCGCGGCCCCCGACCACCGGGCGGTGGTGGTCGGGAGCCGCGGTCGGTGCGGCGGTCAGCGGGCGGAGAACGCCAGCGTGTACTCGCCGGAGCCGGACAGTCCGGTCACCCGGTACCGGTAGGCGCCGGCCGGGCCCTCGACGGTCAGCCGGGCCACACCGTCGGCGCTGGTGGCGCGGGCGACGGTACGGAACGCGCCGTTGGTGAAGCGTTGCAGCTCCAGCGTCACCCGGACACCGTCCGGCGCGGCCAGGCACGCCTCCTGGGTGCCGCCCGGCACCCGGAAGAAACGCCCGTCCGGCTGCACCTGGACCCGCCCGGCGGCGATCCGGCCGCTCCGGCTCACCTGGCCGGCGCACTCGGTGTCAGCGGCCGGCGGGGTCGGCGGGACGGTCGCCGGCGGGGCGGTCTCCCCGCCACCGGCGGGCGGCTGCGTCGGGGCCGGCTGGCCACCGGCGGTGACGAGCGTGAGGTTGTTGCGCTGGAGGATCTCGTTGACCGGCTGGAAGAACGTGACCCCGCCCCGGGTGCAGTCGCCGGAGCCGCCGGAGGTGACGCCCTGCGCCTGGTCGCCGGAGAGCCACGCGCCGCCGGAGTCGCCCGGCTCGGCGCAGACGTTCGTCCGGGTCAGCCCGGTGACAGTCCCCTCCGGATAGTTGACAGTGGCGTTCTTGGCCTGGACCAGGCCGCAGCGGGTGCCGGTGGTGGAGCCGGACCGGCAGATCGAGGCCCCGACCGGCGCCTCGGTGGAGCCGTTGACCGCCACCGTGCGGCCGTCGCTGAAGTCGGTCACCACGCCCTGCGGCGTCCAGTCGCCGTTTACCCGCACGAACGCCCAGTCGTCGCCGGGGAACGAGGAGGCCGCGAACGTGCCCTGGGCGACCCGGTTGGATCCGGTGGTGCGGTCCCCCGGCCGGCCGCAGTGCCCGGCGGTGACGAATCCGCCCACCACCGAGAAGCCGACCGAGCAGCGGCCGGCGTTGTTGATGAAGAAGGCGTCGCCGCCCCGCACGTCGAACAGCGGGCGCGGGGCCTCGTCGGCGGTGCGTACCCGGACCATCGCGGTCTTCGACCCCGCGGTGGCGGCGAACCGGCGGCCGTCGGCCTCCGCGCCCGGACGGGCGACCACCACCACCGTGTTGTCGGTCACGTCGACGTACCAGCCGGCGATGTCCGGGCTGGCCGCGCCGCCCGCCGCGTCGAGCCGGGACTTCACCGCGTCCAGCTCGGCGACGCCCCGGGCGACCCGCTTCGGGACCGCGCCGGCCGCCTTGACCCGCGCCTCGCCGGCCGCGTCGGCCACCGCCACGGTGAGCGTCGCGCCGTCCGCGCTGAGCCAGCTGCCCCCGTAGCCGGCACCGAGTTCCGCACGCAACCGGGTGACCGTGCCGGCCGCCCACCGCTCGGTGCGCAGCCGCTTCACCGCCTGGTCACGGGTGAGGGAGAGGTCGCGGCCCATCGCGTCCAGGACCTCCGGGGCGACGCCGTCGGTGGCCGGCGCGGCCCGCCGGGGTTCCTCGCCGGCGAACGACGGTACGGTCACCGCCGCCGTCAACCCGGCCGCCGCCACCAGTACGCCGATGGCTGTCATCCGTCTGCGGTCCATCCGCCACGCTCCTCCCGGCCGGCGCAGGGGCACGCCGGCCGTCCCGGAGTACGGAGACGGACGCCGATCGGATGAGGGTTACCGGAGGGTTTCGACGCGGCGTGTCGGGACGTACCCGGAAAGCGACGGCGCCGGCCCACCGTGAACGGTGGACCGGCGCGCGGCGCGGTCGGGTCAGACCTCGACGACTGTCGGGACGATCATCGGCCGACGGCGGTACGCGTCGTTGACCCAGCGTCCGACGGTGCGGCGGACGATCTGCTGGAGCTGGTGCGGGTCGGTGATGCCGTCCGCGGCGGCCCGGTTCAGCGCCTCGGTGACCAGCGGAACCACCGCGTTGAACGCGGCCGGGTCCTCGGAGAAGCCCTTCGCCGAGACGGTCGGCCCGGCGACCACCTTGCCGGTGACCGAGTCGACCACGACCGTCGCGGCGATGAAACCGCCGTCGCCGAGGATCCGCCGCTCGGTGAGCAGCGACTCGCTGACGTCGCCGACGGCGAGGCCGTCGACGTAGACGTACCGGCTCTTGACCCGGCCGACCAGGCTCGCGCGGCCCTCGACCAGGTCGACCACGTCGCCGTCCTCGCAGAGCACGACCCGGTCCGGCGCGACGCCGGACTCGATGCCGAGCCGGGCGTGCGCCCGCAGGTGCCGCCACTCGCCGTGCACCGGCATCAGGTTGCTCGGGCGGACGACGTTGAGCAGGTAGAGCAGCTCGCCGGCCGGGGCGTGGCCGGAGACGTGCACCTTCGCCACGTCCTTGTGCACCACCACGGCGCCGGCGCGGGCCAGCCGGTTGATCACCCGGTAGACCGAGGTCTCGTTACCGGGCACCAGCGAGGACGCCAGCACCACGGTGTCGCCGGGCGCGATGGTGATGTGCCGGTGGTCGCCGCTGGCCATCCGGCCCAGCGCGCTCATCGGCTCGCCCTGCGAACCGGTGGACATCAGCACGATCTGCTCGGGCGGCAGGTTCGTGGCCTCCTCGATCCCGACCACCAGGCCGGGCGGGATGTTCAGCAGGCCCAGGTCGCGGGCGATGCCCATGTTGCGGACCATGGACCGGCCGATCAGCGCCACCTTGCGGCCGTGCTCGACCGCCGAGTCGAAGACCTGCTGCACCCGGTGCACGTGCGAGGCGAACGAGGCGACGATGATCCGCCCCTTGGCCTTCGCGAAGATCGAGTCGAGGACCGGGCCGATCTCCTTCTCCGGCGTGACGAAGCCGGGGATCTCCGCGTTCGTCGAGTCCGACAGCAGCAGGTCGACGCCCTCGGCGCCGAGCCGGGCGAACCCGGCCAGGTCGGTGATCCGCCCGTCCAGCGGAAGCTGGTCCATCTTGAAGTCGCCGGTGTGCAGCACCAGGCCGGCGGGCGTACGGATGGCCACCGCCAGCGCGTCCGGGATCGAGTGGTTCACCGCGAAGAACTCGCACTCGAACGGGCCCAGCCGTTCCCGGCCGCCCTCCCGCACGGTCAGCGTGTACGGCTGGATCCGCCGCTCGGCCAGTTTCGCCTCGACCAGCGCGAGCGTGAACTGGGAGCCGACGAGCGGGATGTCCGGCTTGTGCGCGAGCAGGTACGGCACCGCGCCGATGTGGTCCTCGTGGCCGTGCGTGAGCACGATCGCCTGCACGTCGGCCAGCCGGTCCAGGATCGGGCCGAAGTCGGGCAGGATCAGGTCCACGCCCGGCTGCTCGACGTCGGGGAACAGCACCCCGCAGTCGACGATGAGCAGCTTGCCGTCGTACTCGAAGACGGTCATGTTCCGGCCGATGGCGCCGAGTCCGCCGAGCGGGATGATCCGCAGGCCGCCCTCGGGCAGCGGCGGGGGCAGCTCACCCTCGATGTGCGCCTCGGTCACGCGTCACCTCATTCTGCGACGCCGTCGCGCGGCGTCCGTCGTGTCGTTTGTTCATTCGGGCAGGGGCAGGCCCGCCGCCGCGCAGTCGGCGCGCAGCTGGGCCAGTTCGTCGCCGGTGGCGTCCACCAGCGGCGGTCGCACCGGGCCGGCCGGGCGGCCCTGGGCCGCGAGACCCGCCTTGACCAGGATCGTGCCCTGGGTGCGGAAGATGCCGGTGTAGAGCGGCAGCAACTGCCGGTGCAGCGCGAGCGCCCGGGCGTTGTCGCCCGCCTCGAACGCCTCGATCATCTGCTTGGTCGGCGCGCCGGTGAAGTGGGTGGAGGTGCCGACCACGCCGACCGCGCCGATCGACAGCATCGGCAGGGTGAGCGCGTCCTCGCCGCTGTAGAACGCGAGGTCGCTGCGGGCCAGCACCCAGGAGGTGGCGGTCAGGTCGCTCTTGGCGTCCTTCACGGCCACGATGCGGCCGTGCTCGGCCAGCTTCACCAGCGTCTCGGTGGCGATCTCCACGCCGGAGCGGTGCGGGATGTCGTAGAGCATGACCGGCAGGCCGGTGGCGTCCGCGACGGTGGTGAAGTGACGCAGCAGCCCGGCCTGCGGCGGCTTGTTGTAGTAGGGCGTCACCACCAGCAGGCCGTGCGCGCCGGCCTTCTCGGCCTGGGTGGCCAGCTCGACTGTGTGCCGGGTGTCGTTGGTGCCCACCCCGGCGACGATGCGGGCCCGGTCGCCCACCGCCTCGGCCACGGCGCGGATCAGCGACTCCTTCTCCGCGTCGGTGGTGGTCGGTGACTCACCGGTGGTGCCGTTGAGGACCAGCGCGTCGTTGCGCTGCTCGTCCACGAGGTACTCGGCCAGCCGGGCGGCGCCGGCGAGATCGAGCCCGCCGTCCGGCGTGAACGGGGTCACCATGGCCGTCATCACTCGCCCGAACGGGCGCGACGCGCCCCGGCTCGGGGCGGCGGAGTGGTCGTGCGTCATGCTCACAACCTAGCGGACGACCACCGGTGACCCGGCGGCGAAGGGCGACAGGTCACTCGGCGTACGGGGACGCCGCCACCTCGGTGCCGTCGGGCAGGGTGGAGATCTCGAAGTCGGCGAACACGTTCGGCGCGACGCTCTTGAGCTGCCGCAGGCACTCCACCGCCAGCTCGCGGATCTCCACGTCGGCGTGCTCGGTGGCGCGCATCTTGACGAAGTGCCGCCACGCGCGGTAGTTGCCGGTCACCACGATCCGCGTCTCGGTCGCGTTCGGCAGCACCGCCCGCGCCGCTTGGCGCGCCTGCTTGCGGCGCAGCGTCGGGTTGGGCTCGTCGGTGAAGCGGGCCTCCAGCCCCTCCAGCAACTCGGTGTACGCCCGCACCGCCGCATCGGTGGCCTCGACGAACTTCTTGTGCAGCTCCGGGTCGTCGGCGATCACCGACGGCTCGACCATCGCCGCGTCCCGCTCCGGCACGTAGCGCTGGGAGAGCTGCGAGTAGGAGAAGTGCCGGTGCCGGATCAGCTCGTGCGTGAACGACCGCGACACGCCGCTGAAGTAGAAGCTCACCGAGCCGTGCTCCAGCACGCTCAGGTGGCCGACCTCCAGGATGTGCGCCAGGTAGCCCGCGTTGGTGGCGGTGGCCGGGTTCGGCTTCTTCCAGCTCTGGTAGCAGGCCCGGCCGGCGAACTCGGCGAGCGCCTGCCCGCCGTCGGCGTCGGTGGACCAGGGCACCTCTTCGGGCGCCTGGAACTGGGTCCACGCGATCAACTTGACCTGGGGCTGCACCATCTCCGGCATTCCTGGGACTGTAGTTGGCCCTCGCCCGGCGCGGAAATCGGGCGCGCGGCCGACCGGCCGCCCAGCTCAGCCCGGGTGTCCAAGATCTCCCGGCCCTCGCGTCAGCGCGGTCCCTCGGCGGGGGGCTAGACGTAGAGCGAGGTGAAGGGCGCCCACGGCAGGTTGCGGGCCACCGAGAAGACCCCCCAGGCGGCCAGGAACAACCCGATCGCCTTGGGGCTGAACCGCGGCTCGGGCAGCTTCCAGCCGAACGCCCGGTTGCCGGCCCAGGTCACGAAGAGCCAGGTCAGGAACGGCAGCGCGAACACGAACAGGAAGTGGTGCCGGACGGCGGCCGGCAGGTCGCCGTGCAGCACGTACCAGAGCGCGCGGGTGCCGCCGCAGCCCGGGCAGTCGAGCCCGGTGGTGAGCTTGAGCAGGCAGGTCGGGCGGGCGTCCGGGTCGCTCTGCGTCGGGTTGCTGATCATCGCGTACGCCAGGCCGAGGACGACGCAGCCGAGCGCGGCCAGCGGCACCGCCCAGCGCGGGGCGCGGGCGTGCAGGCGCAGGACCATACGGGTGAACCGGTCGGTCTCGACCGGCTGGTACGCGACCGGGTACGGCCCCTGCCACGACCCGTCGGGAGCGTGCGGCCCAGCGTGGACGTGCGGCTCACTGTGGGCGTGCGGGTCGGGCTCGGTGGCAGGCCGGTCAACGCTCGTCACGCGCTCACCGTACACCGGCCACGCCCACCAGCGCGGCGGCCAGCGGCCCCGCGAGGTCGCCTGCGGCGGGCGGGGCGACCGCGTCCAGGCCGAGCCACCCGGCCAGCCGGTACAGCTCGGCGGCGAGCGCCACAGCGGTCTCCCCCGGGTCGGCGCCCGGCTCGACCCAGGCGGCCGGCACCAGCAGCACGCCGGCCTTCCGGTCGGCCTTGAGATCGACCCGGGCGGTGAAGCGCTCGCCCTGGCGGAACGGCAGCACGTAGTAGCCGTACACCCGCTGCGGCGCGGGCACGTAGATCTCGATCCGGTAGGTGAAGCCGAACAGCCGCTCCGTGCGCGCCCGCTCCCAGACCAGCGGGTCGAACGGGCTGACCAGCGTGTTCCCGCGTACCCAGCGGGGCATCCGGGCGTCGGCGTGCAGATAGGCGGGGTGCCGCCAGCCCTGCACGGTGACCGGGGTCAGCTCGCCCGCCTCGACCAGGTCGGCCACCGCCTGCCGCGCCCCGGCCACCGGCAGCCGGAAGTAGTCGCGCAGCTCCGGCTCGGCGGCCACGCCGAGGCAGCGGGCCGCGATCGAGACGAGCGTCCGGTACGCCTCGGCGTCGGTCGGGGTGGGCGCGTCCAGCACGGCGGCCGGGAGCACCCGCTCGGGCAGGTCGTAGCGGCGGGCGAACGAGTTGGTGCGCTCGGCGGCGGTGACCTCGCCGGCCCAGAACAGGAACTCCAGCGCCCGCTTCACGGCGGACCAGTTCCAGCCCCAGTTGCCGGTCTCCCGGGGCGCGTCGTGCTCGATCTCGGCCGCGGTCAGCGGGCCCCGGGCGGCCACCTCGTCGCGGACCCAGGCGACCAGCCCGGGCTGCTCCTGGGCGATCCGGCGCATGCCGCCCCACGCCTCGTCGCGGGCCTTCGCCATCCGCCAGCGCAGCGCCGGGTGCAGCCCGACCGGCACCAGCGACGCCTCGTGCGCCCAGTACTCGAACAGCTCACGCGGGCGGCGGTAGGCGGCGGTGTCCAGCAGCGCGGTCGGGTAGGGCCCGAGCCGGCTGTAGAGCGGCAGGTAGTGCGCCCGCTGGAGCACGTTCACCGAGTCCATCTGGATCAGCCCGACCCGGTCGAGCACCCGGCGCAGGTGCCGCCGGGTGGGCACGCCGGCAGGCGCCGGGTCGGCGAAGCCCTGGGCGGCCAGGGCGATCCGGCGGGCCTGGGCGAGGGAGAGCGATTCCGGTACGGCCATCGCCGGCGACCCTAATCCAGCGGTACGACACCGGGAGCGGCGGCTGGACCGATCGCCCGTCGGGGCATAGAACGGACAGATGCTCTCCATTCGCCGGGAGGAACCGGACGACGCCGAGGCGATCGCCCGGGTGCACGTCCACGGATGGCAGTCCGGTTACGCCGGGATCATGCCCACGGAGGTGCTGGCCCGGCTGAACCCGGCCGCCTGGGCCCAGCGCCGCCGCGACCTCGGCACCGCCGACCCGGAGCACCCGTTCACCACGCTCGTCGCCGAGGACGGCGGCACGATCGTCGGGTTCACCACGTTCGGGCCGTACCGGAACAACCAGGACCGCGGCGACCTGGACCCGGCGCACGGTGAGCTGTTGGCGATCTACGTGGAGCCCGCGTACTGGGGTTCGGGTGTCGCCCGGACGCTGCTCGCGGCGGCCCGGGACGGCCTGGCCGAGCGGGGCTGGACCGGGTACCGGCTCTGGGTGCTCGCCGACAACGCCCGGGCGCGCCGCTTCTACGAGCGGGCCGGACACTCACCGGACGGCGAGGAGTCCACCTATCCGGTGCCGCTGTCCGGCGGACTCCCCCCGCTCCTGCTCCGCGAGCTGCGCTACACCGCCGGAGGCTGACCCGGCCGGGACCTCCCCGCCGGGACGCCCACCGCCGTCCGGGGTGAGCCAGCGCCGGATCGGCAGCCCCAGCAGCAACGCCAGACTGATCCACACGTACGTGTTGCTGCCGAGGAAGCCGTCCACGCCGGTGAAGTCCTTCTCCCAGGCCCAGACGATCCGGCTGCATAGCAGCGCGTACCCGACCAACGCGGCGGCCAGCAGCAGACGGCGCCGCCGGCGGCGCGCGGGCGCCGCCATGCCGTTGTCCACGAGCAGGATCAACCCGGGCAGCAGCCACACCAGGTGGTGCACCCAGGTGACCGGGCTGACCAGGCACATCACGGCGCCGGTCAGGGCCAGGCCGGTGGCCTCGTCGCCGGCGGCCACCGCCGCCCGCGACCGCCACGCCCACACCACGAGCGTCAGGAGTACGAGCGCCAGCCAGGCGATCGTGCTGGGGTGCTGCGGGTCGAGCCGGGCGACCACCCCGCGCAACGACTGGTTGGAGACGAACGCCAGTTCACCGACCCGGTCGGTGTTCCACAGCGCCTCGGTCCAGAACTCCCGGGAGGCGTCCGGGAAGAGACCGGCGGCCACGAGCGTGGCGACGGCAGCCGTGCCGACCGACGTGGCGGCGGCCCGCCAGCGGCCGGTGACCAGCAGGTAGACGATGAAGATGCCGGGCGTCAGCTTGATCGCGGTGGCCAGGCCGATGCCCACGCCCGCCCAGCGGCTGCGGGCCGGCAGCAGCCACAGCAGGTCCACCGCCACCAGGAACAGCAGCAGCATGTTGACCTGGCCGAAGTTGACCGTCTCGCGCATCGGCTCGTACGCGGCGGCCAGGCACAGCGCGACGGCGAGGGCGAACCAGCGGGTCCAGCCGGAGCGGCGGGCCACCGGGTCCAGCAGCCGCCAGATCACCACGGCGCTCGCCAGCACCGTGAGCGTCACGCTCACCACGATCGCGGCGTTCCACGGCAGGTACGCCATCGGCAGCATCACCAGCGCGGCGAACGGCGGGTAGGTGAAGCCGTACTGGGTGCCGGGGCGCAGGAAGTCGTAGATCTCCCCGCCGTCACGCGCCCAGTAGGTGAGCGCGCCGTAGTAGACCTGCAGGTCGAAGAAGCCGTGCCGCACCGCCGCCACGGACAGGAACACGGTGACCGCCGCGGCGAGCGCCGCCACGGCGACGGCCTGCGTGATCGTGCGCCCGGCACCCTGCGCCACCGTCACCCTCCTCGCCCTGCGTAGGCTCACGTGCCATGGCTGCAGGCTACGTCCGGCCCGCGCGTCCCGAGGACGCCGGCGAGATCGCACGCGTCCAGCTCGCGACCTGGCGGGTCGCGTACCGCCGGATCCTGCCCCGGCACGTGCTCGACAACCTGGACGAGGCGTACCTCGCCCGGCGGTGGAGCGCGGCGGTGCAGGAGCCCCCCTCGGGCGCGCACCGGGTGCTGGTCGCCGTCGAGGAGGCGGCGCAATCCTATCTGGTGGGGTTCATCGCCTCCGGTCCGGCCGACGCCGAGGCGCTGGCTCCCGGTGAGCCGGCCGATGCGCTCGCGTCGGGCGTCGCGGCGGTGACGGACCTGCTGGTGGAGCCCCGGTGGGGGCGGCGCGGGCACGGCAGCCGGCTGCTCGCCGCGGCGGTCGAGCACTGGCGCGCCGACGGGCTGACCCGGGCGGTGGCGTGGGCGTTCGACGCCGACGCGGCGACCCGCAACTTCCTCGGCTCGACCGGCTGGGAGCCGGACGGCGCGACCCGCGCGCTGGACGTGGACGACATGCTCGTCCCCCAGCTCCGCTTCCACGTGGCGGTCCCGGAATCCGCTGACGAAAATCCTTCAGCCGACCGATGAGTTCCCGCCCGGCCGCCGGTCCACCCTCACGTGGGTGGGCCGGCGGTCCCGGCACGGGGCAGGACCGCCACCCCACCCCCTCACCGCACCACCCCACCCCCACTGCGTCGATCATGAAGTTGGCGGCAGTCGGGGAGATCGAAAAGGCCGCCAACCTCATGATCGACCGGGGGCAAGCTCGGGGGTGAGGGTCAGGCTGGGGGGAGGAGCTCGGCTACCAGCTCGTCGTCCTCGAACGCGCCTGTGGGGTGAAAGCCCAGGGACGTGTAGAGGGCGGCGGCGGGCTTGTTGTCGGGGTGGTAGCTCAAGCGGATCGGCCGGCCCGCCTCGGCGAGCCAGTCGGCGATCGTCCGCACCGTCGCGCGGCCCAGCCCCCGGCCCTGCTCGGCGGCGTCGATCACCATGCCACCGATCCAGCGCGACTCGTCGTCGTCCACGCCCCACATGACATGGCCGACGACAGTCTCGTCGGCGTAGACGGCCAGCGAGTTCCAGACGTCCGAGCGTTCGGTGAGAAGCAGGTAGCGGGCGGCGAGCGCGGCCACGAAGGCGCGCTGGTCGTCGTGCGGCGCGACGTCCGCCACGGCCCGCCAGTTGTCGTCGTCCACCGGGCGCAGCGTCACCCGGCGGCCGGTGCGGTCGGATTGTCCGGAATCGATCATGGAAAGCAGCCTAGGTCGACGCCCCCGACCAGGCAAAACGGTTTCCCGCAGCAGGCCGGGGGCACACCGCGGCAGTCAGTCGAGCAGGGCGTCCAGGCCGACCGTGAGACCGGGCCGGCGGCCCACCTCGCGGACCGCGAGCAGCACGCCGGGCATGAACGACACCCGGTCGTACGAGTCGTGCCGGATGGTGAGCGTCTCACCAGTGGTGCCGAACAGCACCTCCTGGTGGGCGACCAGGCCGGTGGCGCGCACCGCGTGCACGCGTACCCCGTCGATGTCGGCGCCGCGGGCGCCGGCCACCTCGTCGCGGGTGGCGTCCGGCACCGGCCCGAGCCCGGCGTCGGCGCGGGCCGCGGCGATCAGCCGAGCCGTGTGGGTGGCGGTGCCGCTCGGCGCGTCCAGCTTGCGCGGGTGGTGCTGCTCGATGATCTCGACCGACTCGAAGTGCCGGGCCGCGCGCGCGGCGAACTGCATCATCAGCACCGCGCCGATGCCGAAGTTGGGGGCGATCACCACGCCCACGCCGGGACGGCCGGCCAGCCACTCGCGTACCTGGTCGAGCCGCTGCTCGGTGAAGCCGGTGGTGCCGACCACCGCGTGCACGCCGTTCTCGACGCACCAGCGCAGGTTGTCCATGACCGCGTCGGGAGTGGTGAAGTCGACGACCACCCCGGCGCCCGCCTGCGCCACAGTGGCCAGATCGTCGCCCTGGTCGACGGCCGCGACCAGCTCCAGGTCGGCGGCGGAGTCGACCGCCTTGCAGACCTCCATGCCCATCCGGCCCCGGGCGCCCAGCACACCGACCCGGGCCACCGTGTTCTGCTGCTCAGTCACGGGCCACAACCTATCCCAGCCCGCACGGCGCGGTCCGGCGGACCGCACCGACGCCCGGCATCCGGCGAACCGGCGCGGCCGACACCCGGCCGACCGGACCGCCGCCGCTCAGCGGTCGACGGTGAAGCTGCCGGAGTCGAACGGGCCCACCACGGCCAGCGACATCGGCCGGCCGAGCAGCTCGGCGGCGAGCGTGTTCACGTCGTCGAGGGTCACCGCGTCCACCCGGGCCAGCAGGTCGTCCACCGGCATCAGGTTGCCGTAGAGCAGCTCGCCCTTGGCGAGCCGGCTCATCCGCGAGCCGGTGTCCTCCAGCCCGAGCACGAACGAGCCCTTGCTCATCCCCTTGCCCCGGGCCAGTTCCGCCTCGGTGATCCCCTCGGCGGCGACCCGGGCCAGCTCGGCGCGGGTCAGGTGCAGCACCTCGTCCACCTTGCCCGGAGCGCAACCGGCGTAGACGGCGAACACGCCGCTGTCGGCGTACTGGCTGGCGTAGGAGTAGACCGAGTACGCGAGGCCGCGCTGTTCCCGGATCTCCTGGAACAGCCGGCTGGACATGCCGCCGCCGAGCACGTTGTTGAGCACGCCGAGGGCGAAGCGCCGCTCGTCGGTGCGGTCGATGGCCGGGCAGCCGAGGACGACGTGCGCCTGCTCGGTCTCCTTCGGCTCGACGAGCGTGGTGGCCGGCTTGGTGCGTACCCCCGGGGTGGACGGGCGGTGCGACGCCGGCGCCGCCGGGTCGGTGTCCAGCGGGGTGCCGCGCAGCGCCTGCCGGACCAGCTTGACCACCGCGGCGTGGTCGAGGTTGCCGGCGGCGGCGATCACGATCCGCGGCGGGGTGTAGCGGCGGCGGTAGAAGCCCTGGATCTGCCGCCGGCTCATCGGCGTGACGGTCTCCTCGGTGCCGGAGATGAGGCGGCCCAGCGGGTGGTCGCCGTAGACGGCGCGGGTGAACAGGTCGTGCACCTCGTCGCCGGGCTCGTCGTCGTGCATGGCGATCTCTTCGAGGATGACGCCGCGCTCGGTCTCCACGTCGGACGGGGTCAGCACCGAGTCGGCGACCAGGTCGCACATGACGTCGATGGCCAGCGGCAGGTCCTCGTCCAGCACCCGCGCGTAGTAGCAGGTGTATTCCTTCGTGGTGAAGGCGTTGGTCTCGCCGCCCACCGCCTCGATCTGGGACGAGATCTCCAGCGCGCTGCGCTTGTTGGTGCCCTTGAACAGCAGGTGTTCCAGGAAGTGCGCGGCGCCGGCCTGCGGGCCGGTCTCGTCGCGCGACCCGACCGCCACCCAGATGCCGAACGACACGCTGCGCATGGCCGGGATCGCCTCGGTCAGCACCCGCAGCCCGCTGGGCAGCACGGTACGGCGGACGGTGCCGCCGAGCGGGTCGTCGCTGAGCGTCCGGGTGACCGCGCGGGCGGCCGAACCCGGCCCGGTCGACGTCACCCCCCGTCCCGTCGAGGCGGCTGACGAACTCACGAGCACCTGCTCTCCGGATGACGAGGGACGGCGGGACGTACGACGGCTCCAGCTCGCGCAGGCGACCTGGAGCCGTGGTCCGGCCCGGGTGACGCGGACGTCACCCGGGCCGGCGGTGGATCAGCTGTGCCGGGTCCGGCGACGCGGACGGGACTCGCCGCCGCCCTCGCCGCCCTCGGAGCGGCGCTCGCCGCGCTCCCGGTCGCCACCCCGGTCACCCCGGTCACGCGGGCCGCGGTCGCCGCCGCGGTCCCGGCCCGACGGACGGTCGCCACCCTCGGCGGCGGCCGGCGCCTCGGCGCCCTCCGGGCGGATCTTGTCCAGGTAGATCTTGCCGCGGGCGTCGATGTCCGCGATCTCCACCTCGACCTTGTCGCCGACGTTGAGGAAGTCCTCGACCTTCTCGACCCGCTTGCCGTCGCCCACCTTGGAGATGTGCAGCAGGCCGTCGCGGCCCGGCAGCAGCGAGATGAAGGCGCCGAACGCGGCGGTCTTCACCACGGTGCCGAGGAACCGCTCGCCGACCTTGGGCAGCGTCGGGTTGGCGATGCCGTTGATCCGGTCCACCGCGGCCTGGGCCGCCGGCCCGTTTGTGGCGCCGACGTAGATCGTGCCGTCGTCCTCGATGGAGATCTCGGCGCCGGTCTCGTCCTGGATCGCGTTGATGGTCTGGCCCTTCGGGCCGATCAC
Organism: Micromonospora sp. C41; assembly: GCF_018070485.1. Classification (NCBI taxonomy): domain Bacteria; kingdom Bacillati; phylum Actinomycetota; class Actinomycetes; order Micromonosporales; family Micromonosporaceae; genus Micromonospora; species Micromonospora sp. C41. Next base: position 76,824 of record NZ_JAGPXP010000003.1, read on the forward strand.
CATGCCGATCTTGTCGACCGGGATCTTCACGGTGGTGACCCGCGGCGCGTAGTCCGACATCTCGGCCGGCGCCTCGATGGCCCGCTGCATCACGTCGAGGATGGTCTGCCGGGCCTCGTGCGCCTGCTGCAGCGCGGCGGCCAGCACGTCCGACGGGATGCCGTCGAGCTTGGTGTCGAGCTGGAGCGCGGTGACGAAGTCACGGGTGCCGGCGACCTTGAAGTCCATGTCGCCGAACGCGTCCTCGGCGCCGAGGATGTCGGTCAGCGTCACGTACTGGGTCTTGCCGTCGACCTCGTCGGAGATGAGGCCCATGGCGATGCCGGCGACCGGCGCCTTCAGCGGCACACCGGCGGAGAGCAGGCCCAGCGTCGAGGCGCAGACCGAACCCATCGAGGTGGAGCCGTTGGAGCCGAGCGCCTCGGAGACCTGCCGGATGGCGTACGGGAACTCCTCGCGCGAGGGCAGCACCGGGATCAGCGCCCGCTCGGCGAGCGCGCCGTGGCCGATCTCGCGCCGCTTCGGCGAGCCGACCCGGCCGGTCTCACCGGTCGAGTACGGCGGGAAGTTGTAGTTGTGCATGTAGCGCTTGCGGTTCTCCGGGGACAGCGTGTCCACCATCTGCTCCATGCGCAGCATGTTCAGCGTGGTGACGCCCAGGATCTGGGTCTCGCCGCGCTCGAACAGCGCCGAGCCGTGCACCCGCGGCAGCACGCCGACCTCGGCGGTCAGCGGGCGGATGTCACGCGGGCCGCGGCCGTCGATGCGGACCTGCTCGCGCAGCACCCGGTTGCGGACCTCGGACTTGGTCAGCGAACGGAACGCGGCGGACAGCTCCTTCTCGCGGCCCTCGAAGCGGCCGGTCAGCTCCTCGGCGACCTTGGCCTTGATCCGGTCCAGGGCCTCCTCGCGGTCGGCCTTGCCGGCGATCTTCAGCGCCTCGGCGACCTCGGCGCGGGCCACCTCGGCCACCGCGTCGTACGCGTCGTCCTGGTAATCCAGGAAGATCGGGAACTCGGCGACCGGCTTGGCGGCCACCTCGGCCAGCTCGCTCTGCGCCCGGCACAGCTCGCGGATGGCCGGCTTGGCGGCCTCCAGGCCGCTGGCCACGATCTCCTCGGTCGGCGCGGTCGCGCCGCCCGAGATCAGGGTCACCGCGTTCGGGGTGGCCTCGGCCTCGACCATCATGATCGCGACCTCGCCGTCGGCCAGGGTGCGGCCGGCCACGACCATGTCGAACGTGGCCCGCTCCAGCTCCTCCAGGGTCGGGAAGGCGACCCACTGGCCGTCGACGTGCGCGACCCGGGTCGCGCCGATCGGGCCGGAGAACGGCAGGCCGGACAGCTTGGTCGACATCGAGGCGGCGTTGATCGCCACCACGTCGTACGGGTGCTGCGGGTCGAGCGCCAGCACCGTCTCGACGACCTGGACCTCGTTGCGCAGGCCCTTGACGAACGACGGGCGCAGCGGCCGGTCGATCAGCCGGCAGGTGAGGATGGCGTCCTCGCTGGGCCGGCCCTCACGGCGGAAGAACGAGCCGGGGATCCGGCCCGCGGCGTACATCCGCTCCTCGACGTCCACGGTCAGCGGGAAGAAGTCGAACGACTCGCGCGGCTGCTTGCCGGCCGTGGTGGCGGAGAGGACGACCGTCTCGCCGAGCTGGGCGACGACGGAGCCGGCGGCCTGGCGGGCCAGGCGGCCGGTGGAGAAGGTGATCTCACGGGTGCCGAAGGACCCGTTGTCGATCACCGCGGTGCGGGATTCGGTGCCGAGGTTGGTCTCGGTCATGTGCTGTGGTGCTCCTTCGCGTCGTCGGCCGACGACACGGGAACTGCTCAGGCGGCCGGTCTTCGATCGAAGCGCCCGGGTGGGCCGGCGTCGTGCCGGGATGCCCGGGGGCCACTACCGGAGACCGGTGCTGACCGGCTCCCTCTTCGGGTGTCGCGCGGCCGGGTTCTTCGGTGGTACTGCAACGGGGGAGCGGCCAGGCGGCCACTCCCCCGTCAGGTCATCGGCGCAGGCCGAGCCGCTCGATGAGCGACCGGTAGCGGTTGATGTCCTTCTTCTGGACGTAGTTCAGCAGCCGGCGGCGCCGGCCGACCAGCAGCAGCAGCCCACGGCGGCTGTGGTGGTCGTGCTTGTGCACCTTCAGGTGCTCGGTGAGCTCAGCGATCCGCTTGGTCAGGACCGCGACCTGCACCTCGGGCGAGCCGGTGTCGCCCTCGGCGGTCGCGTACTCCTGGCGGATCTTGGCCTTGGCTTCCTGGTCGAGCGCCATGTTCTCCCTGTTTCGTGGGTCATTCGATGAGGTCCGGAGCGGTCGTGGTGACCGGTGCAACGGACCGGTTCCTCGCACCCGCGGCGTCGTGCAGGCACGCGAGGCCCCCGTCGGTCAGCCGACGTCTCCGCCAGCCTACCAGCCCTCGGGCCGGACGGCCGGTCAAGGTCGCCCGAGCGGGTCAGGACACCGCCCGGCGGGTGCGCTCCACGTCCTCGGCGATCTGGGCCACCAGCGGCTCGATCGCGTCGTACGTCCGCTGCTCGCGCAGGTGCGCCACGAAGTCCAGGGCCAGCCGCTCGCCGTACAGGTCGCCGGTGAAGTCCAGCGCGTACGCCTCCACCCGCCGTTCCCGGCCGGAGAACGTCGGGTTGGTGCCGATCGACACGGCCGCGGCGAGCGGTTCGCCGTCGCGGCGCACCAGGCGGGCCGCGTACACGCCGTCGGCGGGCACCGCCGCGTACCTGTGGGTCAGCAGGTTGGCGGTGGGGTAACCCAGCTCACGTCCGCGCTGGTCGCCGCGGACCACCACGCCCTCGACCCGGTGCGGGCGGCCGAGCGCCGCCGCCGCCGCGCCCACGTCGCCCGCGTCGACGCAGGACCTGATGTACGTGGAGGAGAAGACCGTCCCCGCCTCGGCGACCAGCGGCGCGCCCTCGACGGCGAAGCCGAAGGTGCGGCCGAGCCGTTCCAGCAGCGGCACGTCCCCGGCCGCCCGGTGCCCGAACCGGAAGTTGTCGCCGACCACCACGAGCGCGGCGTGCAGGTGCTCGACCAGGACGTCGTGCACGAACGCCTCGGGTGGCAGCCGGGAGAACTCGACCGTGAACGGCACCACGCAGAGCACGTCCACGCCGAGCGCCTCGATCAGCTCGGCCTTGCGCGCCGGCTCGGTGAGCACCGCCGGGTGCGAGCCCGGGCGCACCACCTCGGCCGGGTGCGGGTCGAACGTCACCACCACCGACTTGACGCCCAGCTCCCGGGCGCGCGCCACGGTGTGCCCGATGGTGGCCTGGTGCCCCCGGTGCACGCCGTCGAAGACGCCGATGGTGACCACTGAGCGTCCCCAGCCGCCGGGCGCCGCCTCGTACCCCCGCCACTGCTGCATGCCGTTCCTCCCCCTGTCCGCCCGCGCGCCGTTCAGGCCGGGGCCAGCACGATCTCCGCGCGGGCCCGACCGTCCCGCTCGCTGACGATAGCGATCAGCCCGCCCGCCGGGTCGAAGACCGCGTACGGCCCGGTGATCCCGGCCGGGGTCAGCGGCCCGCCGTGGGAGAGCACCCGGGTCTCGTCGGCGGTGGCGTCCCGGCGCGGGAAGAACCGCGCGGCGGCGGCGTCCAGCGGCAGGTTCACCACGTCCGGCGCGCGCTGCTCCAGCTGGTCGAGCGTGGCCGCCTCGGCGAGCGTGAACCCGCCGACCGCGGTGCGGCGCAGCGCGGTGAGGTGGCCGCCGACGCCGAGCGCGGCCCCCGCGTCGCGGGCCAGCGCCCGGATGTACGTGCCGGACGAGCAGGTCACGTCCACGTCCACGTCCACCACGTCCGGGGCGTCCCGGCGGATGTCCCGCACGTCCAGCCGGGAGACGGTGACCCGGCGGGCGGGCAGCTCGACCGTCTCGCCGTCACGGACCCGCTTGTACGCCCGCTGGCCGTTGATCTTGATGGCGCTGACCGCGCTCGGCACCTGGTCGATCTCGCCGGTGAGGGCGGCCAGCGCGGCGCGTACCCCGTCGTCGGTGACCGCGCCGGCCGGGGTGGTCGCGACCACCTCGCCCTCGGCGTCGTCGGTGACGGTGGCCTGCCCCAGCCGGATCGTCGCGGCGTAGCTCTTGCCGGCGCCGATCACGTACGTGAGCAGCCGGGTCGCCCGGCCCACCCCGATCACCAGCACGCCGGTGGCCATCGGGTCCAGCGTGCCGCCGTGCCCCACCCGGCGGGTACGGGCCAGCCGGCGGATCCGGGCCACGACGTCGTGCGACGTCATGCCGCCGGGCTTGTCGACCACGATCAGACCGTCTGTGCTCACGACCGCCAAGCCTGCCAGACGGCGCCGATCCTCCCTGCGGGGGATACCGCCCTGCTTCGGCGGGGTGTCAAGATCGTGCGCCCCCGCCCCGTCTGCCCGGGAAGTCCGATGACCGATCACCGTTCCGTCCCCGATCCCCACGCCACCGATGGCCCGTCGGAGGACACGCTGGGTCGGGTACCCGAGTGGCTGCGCCAGCCCGCGCCCGAGGTCGAGCCGGGCCGCGGCGACCGCCTGCGGATCGCGCTCGGCGGGCACTCCGGCAAGCTGCTCGGCGGCGTGGTCGTGCTGGCGCTGCTCGCGTTCTTCGGGCTCGTCGGCGGCCTCGGCTACCAGGGCTTCCAGCGCTGGCGGGAGCCGCCCGCCGAACACCCCACGGTGAGCCTGCCGGTCGGTGAGCAGGCGTCCTCGTCGGCCTCGCCGCCACCGGCCGCCGGCCCGTTCGACGGCACCCCGGCAGCCGGCTTCCCCGAGGGCACGGCCGGGATCGCGCTGCCCCGGGCCAAGCGGACCGGCGCGTTCACCGAGAAGCAGGTGGCAGACACGCTGGCCAAGGTACGCAAGGCGCTGATCACCGCCCGGCTGGACCGCACGTTCTTCACCGCGAAGGACCCGGAGCGGCTGGTCCGCCAGTTCGCCCCGGACGCGCGGGCCGGCGTACGCGACGACTTCCCCACCGGCGAGGCGGGCACCTACTCGACCCGGCTCGCCCCCGGCGCCCGGCTCACCGACGACGAGCCCCGGGTCAAGGGCCGGATCAGCTACCGGGCGACGAAGGACCGGGACGGCATCCGCATCCTGGAGGTGACCACGAACTTCGTCTGGGCGTACGCGTTCTCCACCACCCGCCCCGCCCCGGGCGCCGGCGTGGTGGTGGTCCACGACACGGTGAAGTGGAGCGTGCCGCACCCGGCCGACGTGACCACCGCCTCCGCCGGGCTGTGGATCGAGCGGGCCGACTCGTACGCCTCCAACATCGACTGCGTCGCGCTGGACAAGGGGCTGCTCGCGCTGGGCCGGCCCTCGCTCGCCGGTCCGGCCGACCCGGACCCGGACGCGGTCTTCGACCCGGACAAGACGGTCGACCTGCCGGACACCTGCTGACCCGCCCACCTCACCACGCCACCCCGCGGTAGGAGCCTTTCGATGAGCGACGCCCCGCCACCGCACCGCGCCCGGGTCGACCTGCCGGACTGGATGCGCAATCCGGAGCCGCCCCGCCGTACGCTCGGCCGCCGCCTGTCCGGCCTGGTCGACGGTGTGCCGGCGCTGGCGGCGGCGCGCCACCGGATGTGGGCCTGGCAGGGCCGGACCCGGTTCGGCGAGCGGCACCCCACGATGGCCGCGATCGGGTCGTTCGTGTTCGTCCTGGTGACCGCGACGCTGCTGGTCGTCGGCACGCTCTACCTCGGGTGGGCGATCCGGCAGGGGCGGATCTGACCGGCACGGAAACGGGACAGCGGGATCGGCGGCCGGGTGCGATGATCATGCGCCCCCTGCCCCTGCACCCCTCTGGAACGCCGCATGAGCACCGAAGACGGGACCACACCGCCCGAGCCGGATCCCTACGCCGTCGCCTCCCGGGGCGCGGAGATCCAGCTGCCGAGCTGGATGACCGGCGCGGACGCGGACGTCCCGCTGACCCGCGGCGAGCGCTTCCGCATGGTCTGGTCGCGGCAGCGCGGCAAGCGCCGCGTCGCCTTCGTGGTGGTGCTGGCGCTGGCGCTGATCGGCGGCACGGCCGTGCTCGGCCGGGTCACCGTCGACCGGGTACGGTCCGGCACCGCCGCCGCGGCGTCGGCCGAAGCCAGCCCGTCGCCGGTGCCGCTCAGCCGGGTGGGCGAGCCGCGCGACCTGTTCGCGGGGACCATCGGCGCGGACTTCGCGGTGGGTGAGGCCGGGATCGTCCTGCCGGAGGCCACGGCGCGGCCCCCGTTCACCGCCCGCGAGGTGGCCGCGGCGCTGACCCGGGTCCGGGCCGCGCTGGTCCAGGCCCGGCTCGACCTGTCCATGATCCTCGGCGACACGGAGCCGTTCCTGGCGCTGCTGGCGCCGGCCGCGCGCGCTCAGCTGCGTACCGACTTCGAGGACTTGTCGTTCGTGAACTACGCCACCCGGATCGGCTCGCAGGACAGCGCGGACGAGATCCGGGTCCGGGGTGAGATGCGCTACCGGGCCGTCACCGGCGACGACGGCCGGCCGATCCTGCGGATCACCACAGAGTACGTCTGGATGTACGCGTTCGACGTGCCGCGGACGACACCGGGCCGGGCCGGGATCGCCGCCATCCGTGACCGGGTCGTCTGGGAGGTCCCCCACCCCGAAGGGTTGCCGGCGGCGAAGCGCGGGCTCTGGCTCGTCTCCGCGCAGGCGAGCACGAACAACGTCGACTGCGCCCGGCTGGACGAGGGCTTCTTCGTGGTCGAGCCGTGGATGGGCGGCCCCGGTTCGTTCCAGCCCTGCTGACCCGGCGTCAGCGGACCGCGCCGACCACCGCCCACGCGCCCGAGCGCATCCGCAGCAGCAGGCCGGCCAGCCGCAGCACCACGAACAGCGTCAGCCCGGCCCAGATCCCGCCCAGCCCGAGTTCCAGCCCGTACGCCAGCCAGATCGCCGGCAGGAACCCGCCGAACGCGCACACGATGGTGAGGTTGCGCAGGTAGCGCACGTCGCCCGCGCCGATCAGCACCCCGTCGAGCGCGAACACCACGCCGCCGATCGGCTGGAGCGCGACGAACCAGGGCCAGGCCGTCATGGCCTGCTCGCGTACCTGCGGATCGGAGCTGAACCACGACGGCACGACGCCGGCGCCGGCGGCGATCAGCACCGCGAAGGCCACGCCGCACAGCCCGCCGAGCAGCGCGACGCGGCGGGCCAGGAACCGCGCGCCGGCCGCGTCGCCGCCGCCCAGCGCGGCGCCGACCAGCGACTGCGCGGCGATGGCCAGCGCGTCGAGCACCAGCACGGTGAAGAACCACAGTTGCAGGGCGATCTGGTGCGCGCCCACCGCGGCGGCGCCGAAGCGGGCCGCGACGGCGGTCGCGGACAGGAAGCTGGCCTGGAACGCGACACCGCGCACCAGCAGGTCCCGGCTGAGCACGAGCTGCTGACCGATCACCCGGGGCCGGGGCCGCAGCGAGACCCGCTCGCGCACCAGCGCGGCCGCGAACAGGACGCCGGAGAGCGTCTGCGCGATCGCGTTCGCCACCGCCGAGCCGACCAGCCCGAGCCCGGCCGGATAGACCAGCAGCGGGCAGAGCACCGCGGAGAGCAGGTTGGGGCCGAGCACGAACAGCAGCGGCCGGCGGGTGTCCTGGATGCCGCGCAGCCAGCCGTTGCCGGCAGCGGCGAGCAGCAGGCCGGGCGCGCCGAGCGCCGCGACCCGCAGCCATCCGGCGGCGGCGTCGGCCACCTCGCCGGGGCCGCCGACGAGGGTACGCGCCAGCGCGCCCCCGCCGATGCCGATGGCGACCGCCACCAGCACTCCGGTGGCCAGCGCGAGCCAGGACGCCTGCACGCCCTCGGCCACCGCGGCGGCCCGGTCCCCCGCCCCGAAGCGGCGGGCCGAGCGCCCGGTGGTGCCGTACGCGACGACGGTGCCGACCCAGGCGGTGAGCGTCATGACGGTGCCGCCGACGGCGAGCGCGGCCAGCGGCACCCGCCCGAGGTGACCCACCACTGCGGTGTCGACCAGGACGTAGAGCGGCTCGGCGGCCAGCACCACGAGGGCGGGCAGCGCGAGCGTGGCGATCCGCCGGGGTGTGGCGGCGGTGGCGGGGGCGGCAGTCGTGCTCATCGACGCCGATCCTGGCACGCTCCCGGTAAGGTCCGCAAGGCGGGGGGCTACTTACTTGCGTCGGCCAGGAACCGGGCCGTGTCACGCCGCAGGCAGCGCAGCCGGGAGGTGTCGCAGAGCACCAGCAGGTCGGCGCGGGGCAGCCGGAGGTCGAGCGTGCTCGCGTAGTTGCCGTCCATCACCCAGGCCGGGCGGGCGGCGAGCGCTGCCACCTCGGCGCGGAAGTCCGCCGGGGCCGGTGCGGTCCAGCCGGGGCGCCAGTAGTGCCGGTCGAGGTGGATCAGCGGAAGGTCGAGTCGCCGGGCCAGTTCACCGGCGAGCGTGCTCTTGCCGGCGCCGGAGGCGCCGACGACCAGGATGCGTCGCACCGGGTGACGGTAGCGCCGTCCGGCACGGCGGTCGGTCCCGAGCGGCGGTGACGTCGGCGTCGGGCCACGGGTGCGGCCCGGCCGGCGTCACCGCCGGACGGCGTACGTCACTGACGGGTGTCCATCGAGGTCTGCAGCGCGCGGCGCATCTGCTCGCGCGCCTCGTCGGTGGTGGTCTCGGTCTGCGGCTTGCGCTTGCTGGGCATCTGAGGTCCTTCCAGGGTGCGGTCCGCCGGACACGGCGGCCCTACGGGCGCCCGGCTGCGGTCCGGGATCACCGGAGCGGCTCGCCTGGCAGCGTGAGCCCGGGTCGGTCTGACCCTGGAGGGAGGCGAGGCCGGGTGCGGCAGCACCGCCCGTGACCAGCGCCGCGAAGCGCCGGCCCTCACCCAAATTAACGTTCACTTTCCAGATGCTGCCCACAGTTCCCGAAATGCGGAAAGATCAACCTCGTCGTCCGGCTCGGCCGGCCGCGTCAGCGCGCCAGGAAGTGCCAGCCCAGCCACCACCAGAAACCGAACAGGCCGATCCGCCCGACCGGCACCGGGCCCACCTCGTACCGCATCACGAAGGCGCAGACGTCGGCCAGCGACGGGACCCGCGAGCCCTCCCGGCGCGCCACCCATTCGACGACCGCGAACAGCACGAGCGAGACCAGAAACCCGCCGATCGCCAGTGCCCGCATCATCGGCGCACCAGTCCCCAGAACGTGGACAGCCACGCGAACCAGGCCGCCGAACGGATCACGCTGTCCTCCAGCAGCGGATCGGCCAGCCGGGAGAGGGTGGGGAAGTCGTCACCCGCCGCCGCCATGAACGTCGCCCCCTCGAAGACCCCGAAGACGGTCACCGGCACCAGCCACCAGAGCGCGACCGACGGCAGCCGGCGGGGCGCCGGGCGCCGGGGCACCCGGTTGCTCAGGCCGACCCAGATCAACCCTCCGCCGGTGGTGAGGATGTAGAGGTTGGCCGCGGTCGAGAAGGACGGAAGTTGACCGCCGACCAGGGACAAGCAGATCAGCACCGGCACGGAGACGACCGGCCGGTCCCAGGCCCGGGGCGCCTCGACGGTGAGCTCACGGGGATGATCCATCACCCGATTGTCCCCAGCGTCACGCACGGCGGAAAGGCTGGCACGCCTCGTAATCCCTGGAAAAGCCGCCGATCAGCTCACACTTCCGATCATCGCCGCGCCTCGGCCCGGCAGAAATATCAGCACAATTCCTCTTTTAGGGGGCTACCAGCGTTGCGGTAGCGAGTTCGGCCCGGATCCGTCCGACCAGCTCGTCGAGCGCGCCCCGCCCGGTGAAGCCGGCCGCGAACCGGTGCCCGCCACCGCCCAGCGCCACCGCCACCGCGCTCACGTCCACCGCGCCCTTGCTGCGCAGCGACACCGCCCACTCGGCCTCGCCCGCCTGCTTGATCACGCAGCTCACGTCCGCCTCCTCGGTGCACCGCACCGAGTCGATGAGCGCCTCCAGCACGTACGCCGGCTGGTCGTGCCGGACCAGGTCCTCGCGGGTCGCGTACGTCCAGACGAGCCCGTGCCCGGCGGCGGCCGCCGGTTCCAGCGTGGCCCGGCCGAGCACCTCGCCGAACAGGCGGACGGCGCCGAACGGGCGGGTGTCGAACACCCGCCGGGAGATGTCGCCGGGCCGGATGCCGGTAGCCAGCAGACGCGCCGCCATCCGGTGCACGGCAGGCGTGGTCGCCTCGAAGCGGAACGAGCCGGTGTCGGTGGTCAGCGCAACGTAGAGCCCGGTCGCCACCTCCGCGTCGAGCGTCGCCCCGAGCCGGTCCAGCAACTCCAGCGCGACCACCGAGGTGGCGGCGGCGTGCGGGTCGACCAGGTTGATCCGGCCGAAGCCGGTGTTCGAGGCGTGGTGGTCGAGCACCAGCGAGGTGCCCGCCGTGTCCAGCCGGCCCACCAGGTCACCCAGCCGCGACTCGCTCGCCGCGTCGAAGCAGATCACCAGATCCGGATCGGGGTACGTGTCGTCCTGCGGCACCAGCAGTTCCACGCCGGGCATCCAGCGGAACGGCTCGGGCACCTCCGGCGGGCCGGGGAAGGTCGCCTGGAGATCGCGTACGCCGAGCCGTCGCAGACCCAGCCCGAAGCCGAGCATGCTGCCCAGCGCGTCCCCGTCCGGGTTCACGTGGCAGATCAGCAGCACCCGCGCGTCGGCGGGAAGGTCGCGTACCGCCGCGACGGCCGCCGCCCACTCCGCTTCGGCCGGGCCGGCCGGCAGGCCACCCGCGACGGCGACCTCGGTCACCGGCGGTCGCCCTCGCGCGGCTCGTCGGCGGCGGCCGGCTCGTCGTCCGCGGCGTCCTCGTCGTCCTCGACCCGGTACGGCTGGGCGTCGCCCGCGTACGAGGACTTGGCGGCCAGCCGCTGCACCTCGGCGTCGGCGGTACGCGCTGCGGCGAGCAGGTCGTCGATGTGCTTGACCTGGTCCTGCACGTCGTCGAGGACGAAGGTCAGCGTCGGCGAGTGCCGCAGCCCGAGGGCCTTGCCGACGGTGCTGCGCAGCATGCCCTTGGCGCTCTCCAGCGCGGCGGCGGTGCTCGCCTGGGCCGCCGCGTCACCGAGCACCGTGTAGAAGACGGTGGCGTCGCGCAGGTCGGCGGTGATCCGGGCGTCGGTGATCGTGATCATGCCGAGCCGGGGGTCCTTGATCTGGCTGCGCACCACCGACGCGACGAGTTCCCGGATACGCTCCGCGTGCCGGCGAACCTTTGCCTGATCCGTCATGTCCCCACCTCCGGGATCACCTGTACCGATGACGGCGCCGGGTCACCGTGCGACCCGGGCCGTCGGCCGGAGACGGCGGGCGCGTGGGCGCCGCCGGGTCCGACCGCCCAACGCTGAAGAACACTACCCGCGTCCCACCGGACCTCACGCGGCACGGGCGGAGTACCGCGCGACGCGCCGTCAGTCGTCCTCGCCGTGCAGGCGACGGCGCACCGACAGCAGTTCGGTCTCCGGGCGGGCGGCGACCAGCCGCTCACAGGAGTCGAGCACCTCGCGGACGTGGGCCGGCTCGGCGGCCACCACCGCCACCCCGATCTCGGCCCGGCCGTGCAGGTCGAGCGCCCCCACCTCGGCGGCGGAGACCTCGAACTTGCGCAGCGCGGCGACGATCGGCCGGACGTAGGACCGCTTGGCCTTCAGGGACCGGGAGTCACCCGGGAGCAACAGGTCGAACAGTGCGGTTCCGGTATACACGGCGAGCAACGGTACGCCGGGTGGCGCACCCCGGCACGCGATTAAGGCGCGACCGCCACCAGCACGTCCCGCTCGATCGCCTGGTCGACCCGGTGGGCGAAGTCACCGAAGCCGGGGCCGTCGAGCACGCGCAGCCCGGCGTCGGCCAGCACCGCCTCCGCCTGCGCCCGCGGCGCCACGTGGGTGTTCCAGGACAGCCCGAGCGCGCCACCGGGGCGCAGCAGCTCCCGCCACACCGGCACGGCCGCGCTGAGCAGTTCCAGCGGGCTGCGGGACAACCCCTGATCGGTACGGCTGCCGTGCGCCACCCCGTACGGCGCGTCGGTCACGATCACGTCGGCGCAGCGGGGGCGCAGCGCCTCGCGGGCCCGGGTGGTGTCGGTGTTCAGCACGGTTACCCGCTGGGTGGCCCCGGCCCGGTGCTCGTCCCGCGACGGCGCGAGCACCGCCTCGAACCGGCGGGCCACCAGCTTGCGGTCCCGGCGCACCGACGTCGACTCGGTGGTGTGCTTGAGCCGCTTTCGGCGCAGCCAGGTACGCAGGAACGTCGCGTACGCGTCGACGTCCTTGCTGTCGCGCTCGACCCCGATGCCGTCGTAGCCGTACATCAGCGCCTGGTTGAGCGTGGTGCCCCGGCCGCAGAGCGGGTCCAGCACCACCACCGGCCCGTCCAGCATCCGCGGCGCGGCGGCGGAGGCGAGCACTGTGACGTTGAGCAGCAGCCGGGTGAACTGCTCGTTGGTCTTGCCGGCGTACTTGGGGATGGTGATCAGGTCGGAGTCGTACCGGGCCAGCGGGCGCAGCGGCACCGGCCGCAGCAGGTCGTCACCGACCCGCTCGAACAGCGCGTACGCCGCCGACAGGTTCGCCAGGTGGGCCAGGTCCCGCTCGCCGAGTCCGGGTTCGGGGGCGGTGAACGTCAGGTACTCCACCCCGCCGATCCGGGTGGCCTCGGCGTCGCCCGGCACCACGTCGAGCACGCCGGAGCCGGCGAACACGGCCAGTTCGGCGCGGGCCAGCCGGGCCGCCGCGTCGGCGTAGACGCGGTTGGCGGAGGGGGCGAGGAGCAGCGCGTACCGGATCACGCCGCAGATTGTCGCAGCCTGCGGAAACGGCGACGGCCGGGGCCCGAAGGCCCCGGCCGCCGGCCGGTCGTACGTGTGGAACTCAGGCGCGCGGCTTCTCGCGCATCTCGAACGTCTCGATGACGTCGCCGACCTGGACGTTGTTGTAGCCGCCCAGCGTCAGACCACACTCGAAGCCCTCGCGGACCTCGGTCGCGTCGTCCTTGAACCGCTTCAAGGAGCTGATCGTGAGGTTGTCCGCCACGACCGCACCGTCCCGCAGCAGCCGCGCCTTGGCGTTGCGGCGGATGAGGCCGGACCGGACGATACAGCCGGAGATGTTGCCGATCTTGGACGAGCGGAAGACGTCGCGGATCTCCGCGGTGCCCAGCTCGACCTCCTCGTACTCCGGCTTGAGCAGACCCTTGAGCGCGGCGTCGATCTCCTCGATGGCCTGGTAGATGACCGTGTAGTACCGGATCTCCACGCCCTCGCGGTCGGCCATCTCGCGGACCTTGTTCGAGGCCCGCACGTTGAAGCCGATGATCGTGACCGCCTCGGACGAGGCGCTCGCGAGCATGACGTCGCTCTCGGTGATCGCGCCCACGCCCCGGTGGATGATCCGAAGCTGGACCTCCTCCGGGATGTCGAGGTTGAACAGCGCGTCCTCGAGCGCCTCCACGGAACCGGAGACGTCGCCCTTGAGCACCAGGTTGAGCGAGGTCTTCTCGCCCTCCTTGAGCTGCTCCATGAGCGTCTCGAGGGTGGCCCGGCCACGGGAGTTGGCGAACGACGCCGCCCGCCTCCGCGCCTGCCGCTGCTCGGCGATCTGCCGCACGGTGCGGTCGTCCTCGGCGGCCAGGAAGGTGTCACCCGCACCCGGCACCGTGGTCAGACCCAGCACCATGACCGGACGCGCCGGACCGGCCTCGTCGACCGGCTTGCCGTTCTCGTCCAGCATGGCCCGCACGCGGCCGTGCGCCCCACCGGCGACGATCGAGTCACCGGCGCGCAGGGTGCCCTTCTGCACCAGCACGGTCGCCACCGCGCCACGGCCCTTGTCCAGGTGCGCCTCGATCGCGACACCCTGCGCCGGCCCGTCGATCGGAGCGGTCAGCTCCAGCGACGCGTCGGCGGTCAGCAGCACGGCCTCGAGCAGTTCCTCGATGCCGATGCCGGGCTTGGCCGCCACGTTGACGAACATGGTGTCGCCGCCGTACTCCTCGGCGACCAGGCCGTACTCGGTCAGCTGCTGGCGGACCTTGTCCGGGTTCGCCTCGGGCTTGTCGACCTTGTTGACCGCGACCACGATCGGCACGTCCGCCGCCTTGGCGTGGTTGAGCGCCTCGATGGTCTGCGGCATCACGCCGTCGTCCGCCGCCACCACCAGGATCACGATGTCCGTGACCTGGGCGCCACGGGCACGCATGGCGGTGAACGCCTCGTGACCCGGGGTGTCGATGAACGTCACCGCGCGGTCCTCGCCCTCGTGCGGGACGTGGACCTGGTAGGCGCCGATGTGCTGGGTGATGCCACCCGCCTCGCCGGCCACCACGTTCGCCTTGCGGATCGCGTCGAGCAGCTTGGTCTTACCGTGGTCGACGTGACCCATGACGGTCACGACCGGCGCACGGCTGACCAGGCGGTCCGCCGCGACCTCGGCGTCGAGGTCGATGTTGAACTGCGCGAGCAGCTCGCGGTCCTCGTCCTCCGGGCTGACGATCTGCACGTCGAAGCCGAGGTGCTCACCCAGCAACTGCAGGGTCTCGTCGGAGCACGACTGGGTCGCCGTCACCATCTCGCCCAGGTTGAACATCTCCTGGACCAGCGAACCCGGGTTGGCGTTGATCTTGTCGGCGAAGTCCGACAGCGAGGCGCCACGGGACAACCGGACGACCTGACCCTGACCGCGGGGCGCGCCCGAGGACATGGTCGGGGCCGACAGGTTGTCGAACTCCTGTCTGCGCTGCTTCTTGGACTTGCGACCGCGGGTCGGGCGACCGCCCGGACGCCCGAAGGCACCCGCAGCGCCACCGCCACGGCCACGACCGCCGCCACCGGGACGGCCACCGCCGCCGACCGGACCACCCGGACGGAAACCACCGCCGGGAGCACCGCCACCGCCGCCGGGACCGCCGCGGTAGCCACCGCCACCGCCGCCACCACCGGGACCGCCGCGGTAGCCACCGCCACCGCCGCCACCACCGGGTCCGCCGCGGTAGCCACCGCCACCGCCACCGGGACGACCGGCGCCACCACCGGGTCCGCCACGACCGCCACCGGGGCCGCCGGGACGGCCGGTGGTCGGACGCTGGCTCGGCATCGAGGCCGGGCTCGGCCGCGGCGGCATCGACGCCGGGCTGGGCCGCGGCGGCATGCCGGCCGGGCTGGGACGGGGACCGCCCGCACCGGCGGCCGGGGGCCGCTGCTGCTGGCCGCCCTGGATGCCGAACGGGTTGTTACCGGCGCCGCGCGCCGGCGGACGACCGCCGGGCCGGGCACCGGGGCCCTGACCCTGGCCCGGACCGCCGGGGCGACCGGCGGCCGGGGAACCCGGACGCGGCGGCATGGCGTTCGGGCCGGGACGCGGGCCGGGACGGGGACCGCCCTCGGCCGGAGGCTCCCGGCGTACGGTCTCGCGCTGCTGCTGGCGGGCGGCCTGCGCGGCCTTGACCGCGGCCTCCTGCTCAGCCTTCAGCGCGGCGGCACGCGCTTCGGCGGCCGCCACTTCGATGTCGTGCGCGCTCGCCGGCTTGGCGACCGGAGTCGCCGGCTGCGGCGGGCCGGGGACCGGGCCCTTGGGCTTCGGTCCAGGGGTCGGCGCAGCCGGACGCCGGGGCGGCATCGGCTTGGCCGAGACCCGGGGGGCACCCGGGGTCGGGGTGGGCGTCGGGGTCGGTGCCGGACCGCTGGGCGCGGCAGCCGGCGGGCCGGCGGGCGCCGACGAACCGGCTACGAAGGCGCTACGCAGCCGCCGGGCGACAGGCGCCTCGACGGTGCTGGACGCGGACTTCACGAACTCGCCCATTTCCTTGAGCTTGGCGAGAACGGTCTTGCTTTCGACCCCGAGCTCCTTGGCAAGCTCGTGTACGCGGGCCTTTCCTGCCACTGCACTCCTCACTCCGAGGTCGTGCGGGCAGCACCCGCAGCGACCTCACTCGTGCACTTGAAGCCTGGTCATTTCAGGGACTTCATCGTGTGCTCATGTCGGTCGTCCTACCTTGCTAGCGACCCTCGACCGGTCGGGCTTGACCGGTCGTCGGGGGTTGCGCGTCGACGTGCTCCGCAAGCGCACCGTGGTCAGGAACCCCGGTGAGGCGCAGTGCCCGCCCGAAGGCGCGACGCCGCACCGCCTGCGCGAAGCAGGCCGGATCAGGGTGCATGTTCGCTCCCCGACCCGGCAGTCTGCGGGCCGGATCGGGCCTGAGACTGATGTGACCAGCCTCGTCACCGATCGCGACAACCCGCAACAACTCGCTGGCCGGCGCCCGTTTCCGGCAGCCCACACAGGTGCGCTCCGGAATCGCGCGTCGTGCCACTGAGTAAGTCTACCCCTAGCCGCCGGAGATCGCGCCGCCCGGCTCCGGGACGTGATCAGCTCCGCCCCGGCTCTGCGGGGCCGCGGTCTCCGCGTCGGACCGGATGTCGATGCGCCAACCGGTCAGGCGGGCCGCCAGGCGGGCGTTCTGCCCTTCCCGGCCGATCGCGAGCGAGAGCTGGAAGTCCGGGACCGTCACCCGGGCGGTACGGGAGGCCAGGTCGACCACCTCGACCCGCAGCGCCTTGGCCGGCGACAACGCGTTGCCGACGAACGTCGCCGGGTCGTCCGACCAGTCGATGATGTCGATCTTCTCGCCGTGCAGCTCGCTCATCACCGCGCGGACCCGCTGCCCCATCGGGCCGATGCAGGCGCCCTTGGCGTTGACTCCGGACGCGGTCGAGCGGACCGCGATCTTCGTACGGTGACCTGCCTCACGGGCGATCGCGCCGATCTCCACGGTGCCGTCGGCGATCTCCGGCACCTCCAGCGCGAACAGCTTCTTCACCAGCGCCGGATGCGACCGGGACAGCGTGATCTGCGGGCCGCGCATGCCCTTGGCGACGTGCACGACCACGCAGCGGATCCGCTCGCCGTGCTCGTACCGCTCGCCCGGGACCTGCTCGGACTGCGGCAGGACACCCTCCAGCTTGCCCAGGTCGACGCTGACGATGCCCTTCTCCCGGCGCGTCTCGTGCGCCTGCACCACGCCGGTGACCAGGTCACCGTCGCGGCCCACGTACTCGCCGAAGTGCACCTCGTCGGTGGCCTCCCGCAGCCGTTGGAGGATCACCTGCTTGGCGGTCATGGCGGCGATCCGCCCGAAGTCGTGCGGGGTGTCGTCCCATTCCCGGGTGACGGTGCCGTCGGCGTCGAGCTCCTGCGCGAAGACCGAGGCGGCCCCGCTCTTGCGGTCGATCTCCACCCGGGCGTGCGACTCGGCGCCGTCGGTGTGCCGGTAGGCGGTCAGCAGCGCGGTCTCGATCGCCGCGAGGATCGTGTCGAACGGGATCTCCCGCTCGCGCTCCAGGGCGCGCAGCGCCGCGAGGTCGATGTTCACCTCTCCTCGTCCTCCAGATCTTCGTCGTCGTCGGTGTCTGTGTCGTCGCCGAGGTCCTCGTCGGCCAGGTCGTCCAGGCGGCTGAACTCCACCTGGACCCGGCCGGGCCCGAGCTCGGCGTACGGGTGTGCCACGGGGCCGGCGTCGGTCTCCAGCTCCACGCGCTCGTCGTCGGCGGCCGTGATCCGGCCGGTGAGCTGGCGGTCCCCGGCGTCGCCGCGGACGGTGACCTTGACCAGCCGGCCCACGTTGCGCCGCCAGTGCCGGGGCAGGGTGAGCGGGCGGTCCACGCCGGGCGAGCTGACCTCCAGCTGGTACTCGCCGGCCACGATGTCGCCGCCGGACTCCTCCGCCGCGTCCAGGGCCGCCGACACCGCGCGGGAGATGTCCGCCACGGCGTCCAGGTTGATCCCGCCGTCGGCGTCCACGATCACCCGGACCACGTGCCGCCGTCCGGCGCGGGAGACGGAAAGGTCCTCCAGGTCGTAGCCGGCCGCGGCGACGACCGGTTCGATCACCTCGCGCAGCCGGTTGCGGCGCGCGTTCAGATCGCCACGGGGTGCGCCGCTGCGCTCCGCGCCGCGGGGGCCGTCGGACCGGCGGGGCCGCCCGGCGGGCCCCGTCGGCCGGGTGGCACGGCCACGCTGCGTCATTCCGCGCACCTCTCCTGCTGTTGCCACGACCCGCGGGCCGTGTTGTCCCGGGCCGGTGCGGGCGGTCGGCCCGCCATACCGGCACGCCACCGGGGCGTCCGCGCCCGGTGGTTGCGCAGAGCGTAACGCTAACGGCCGCGGACGGACCCGGCGGCGCACCGAGACCCTGACCCACGAGGCGGCGCGAATGGTGTTGACTCTGTCAGGTGGGGACCGGCAGAACACCATCCGACCAGGTCAGAGCGGGGCATTCCCGGCGCTGGCTGCTGCGCGCCGGAGGGCTCGTGGCGCTCGGCGGCGCGGCCGCGCCGCTGACCGGTTGTGATCTTTTCGACCGCGACCAGGAGCCACCGGCGCCTGATGCGCTGGAGCCGCTGGCCGCCGAGGCGCTGGCGCTGGAGGCCCGCTACCGGGCCGCCGCCACCGCCGCCCCGGCGCTCGCCGAACGGCTCACCCCGATCGCCGACGCGCACAAGGCGCACGCCGAGGAGCTACGCCGGGTCATCGGCCGACCGGCTCCCTCCGGCACACCGGCGGCCGCCGGCTCGGCGAGCGCGCCCGCGCCCGACGCCGTGCTCACCGAGCTGCGTCAGGCCGAGCAGGAGGGCCGGACCAACGCGGCGAAGGCCTGCGCCGAGGCGCCGGCCGAGCGGGCCGCGCTGCTCGGCTCGATCGCCGCCGCGCGGGCGACCCACGTGGAGGCCCTGAAGTGAACAACCCGACGACCGGCCCGGCCCAGGCCCTCGCCGACGCGCTCGCCGCCGAGTACGCGGCGATCTGGGCGTACGGGGTGATCGGCGTGCACCTCACCGGCGCGGCGCGGACGGCGGCCCGGGCCGCCGAGGCGGCGCACCGGTCCCGCCGCGACGCGCTGCTCCTGCAGCTCGCCGAGGGCTCCGGGCAGGTACCCGCGGACCGGGCCGGGTACGCGCTGCCCTATCCGGTCACCGACCGGGCGGGAGCGCTGCGGCTGGCGGTGGAGATCGAGGAGCGGACCGCCGGGCACTGGCGGGCCGCGCTCGCGCACACCAGCGGCGTGGAGCGGAACACGGCGCTCGCCGCGCTCACCGACTGCGCGCTGCGGGCCAGCCGCTGGCGGCGTACGGCGGGCGTGACACCGGTCACCGTTCCGTTCCCGGGCCGCCCCGCCTGAGCGCGACGCCGGTCACCCGGCGAAGCTTCCCGGTTGCGCTGCGCATACCAGGTATGCATACTCGCGGTCATGTCCATCCGTCACGGCCTGCTCGCCCTTCTCGAACGCGGCCAGATGTACGGCTATCAGCTCCGTGCCGCGTTCGAGGAGTCCACCGGGTCGACCTGGCCACTGAACATCGGGCAGGTCTACACCACGCTGGCCCGGCTGGAACGCGACGGACTGGTGCGCCCGCTGCCGGAGAACGAGAGCGGGCAGCGGCCGTACGAGATCACCGACGCCGGACGGGCGGACCTGGCGATGTGGTTCGCCACCCCGATCAGCCGCGCCGACCGTCCCCGCGACGAGTTGTCGATCAAGCTGGCGCTGGCGTTGACCACGCCGGGCGTCGACGTGCGGGCGGTGGTGCAGACCCAGCGCACCGCCACCATGCGCGCGCTTCAGGAGTTCACCCGGTTGAAGTACACGAGCGACAAGCCGGAGGATCTACCCTGGCGGCTGGTGCTGGACGCGATGATCTTCCAGACCGAGGCCGAGGTGCGGTGGCTCGACCACTGCGAGACCAGCCTGGTCCGGCACCGCCCGGCGCCGATCCGGGCGGTCGACCACCCCGAGGCGGTGGACCGGGCCGGCGACGAAGCCCGCCGGTGAACCGGCACGGGAGGCGCTGATGGACCCGATCGACGGGGTGCTGGAACTGCGGGACGTACGCCGTACCCACGGCGCCGGTGAGGCCGCCGTGCACGCGCTGCGCGGCGTGAGCCTGACCGTGCGGGCCGGGGAGCTGGTGGCGGTGATGGGCCCGTCCGGGTCCGGCAAGTCCACGCTGCTGGCGCTGGCCGGTGGCCTGGACCGGCCCACCGGCGGCGAGGTGGTGGTCGAGGGCGAGGCGCTGGTCGGGCTGTCCGCCCGGGAGCTGGCCCGGCTGCGCCGCCGCCGGATCGGGTACGTCTTCCAGGATCTGAACCTGCTCGGCAGCCTGACCGCGGTGGAGAACGTGGCGCTCCCCCTGGAACTGGACGGCGCCGGCGTACGGGCGGCCCGCCAGTCGGCCCTCGACGCGCTGCGCGAGGTCGACCTGGAGGACCTGGCCGACCGCTTCCCGGACCAGATGTCCGGCGGCCAGCAGCAGCGGGTGGCGATCGCCCGGGCCCTCGTCGGCGAACGCCGCCTGGTCCTCGCCGACGAGCCGACCGGCGCGCTGGACTCGCAGACCGGTGAGGCGGTGCTGCACCTGCTACGCCGCCGGGTCGACGCCGGGGCGGCCGGGGTGCTGGTCACCCACGAGGCCCGGCACGCCGGCTGGGCGGACCGGGTGGTCTTCCTGCGCGACGGGGTGATGGTCGACTCGACCGCCCCGCTGATCGGCGTCGACCACCTGCTCAGCGGCAGCCTCCGGTGACCGGCGGCCGCCTCGCCGCCGTACGCGGATCGTGGCGGACCGCGCTGCGGATCGCCCGCCGGGAGGCCCGGCGGTCCCGGCGGCGCACGCTGCTGGTGCTGGTGATGATCGCGCTGCCGGTGCTCGGCCTCAGCTTCGCCGCGGTCAGCTACGACATGTCGGATCTGACCCGCGCCGAGCGGATCGAGCGCCAGCTCGGCGGCGCCGACGTGGCGCTGCGCTGGGACAGCCTGACGGCGGTGACACAGGACGCCTGGGGCGAGTCGGCCTGGCCGGTCCAGGGCGAATGGGTCGGCCGGACCCGTCCGGCGACCGCCGAGGAGGTGCGCGCGCTGCTGCCCGAGGGCAGCCGGGTGGCCCGAACGCGCTGGTGGATGACGTTCTCGACGCGGATCGCCCGGCACGTCGAGTCGCTCGACGCGCGCGCCCTGGACCTGACCGACCCGCTCACCCGGCCGCTGGCCCGGGTCCTCGACGGCCGGCCGCCGGTGCGCCCGGACGAGATCGCGGTCAGCCCGGCGGCGCTGCGCCGGCTCGACACCCGCATCGGCAACCCGGTACGCACCATCGACGGCGCCACGTACCGGGTGGTCGGGGTGGTGGAGTACCCGGACAACCTCCGGGAGGTGATCACGCTGGCCGGGGTGACCCCGGAGACCGCGGCCGGCAGCGACACCTGGCTGGTGGACCTGCCCGGCCCGCTCGACCCGGGGCTCGCCGACCGGCTGAACGCGCAGGGCATCCAGATCGTCGTCCGCGACCCGCTGCCCGGGCGGGAGGAGCTCACCCGCGGTATGCGCGTGCCGGACGCCGACGAGGCCGGCGTCGTCGGCGTGGTCGGCGGGCTGGGCCTGCTGGAGGTGGTGCTGCTGGTCGGCCCGGCCTTCGCGGTGAGCGTCCGCCGTCGGCGGCGCGACCTCGCGCTCGTCGCGGTGGCCGGTGGCGACGCCTCCCACCTGCGCCGGATCGTGCTCGCCGACGGGGTGGTGCTCGGCGCCGGCGGGGCCGCCCTCGGGCTGCTGCTCGGCATCGGCGCCGCGTTCGCCGGCCGGCCGCTCGTCGAGCAGTACCTGCTCGGGGAGCGCCTCGG
This sequence comes from Micromonospora sp. C41, assembly GCF_018070485.1. Lineage (NCBI taxonomy): Bacteria > Bacillati > Actinomycetota > Actinomycetes > Micromonosporales > Micromonosporaceae > Micromonospora > Micromonospora sp. C41. The sequence goes on from NZ_JAGPXP010000003.1 coordinate 98,479, forward strand.
GGCGTACCGGATCTTCCCGACCGCGCTGGTGGCGATCGCCGCGACGGCGGTGCTGGCCGGGGTGCTGGCGGCGATGGCGCCGGCCTGGACGGCGGCCCGGCAGGACGTGGCGACCGGCCTGGCCGGCCGGCGCGACGGGTCCCGGCCCCGCCGCCGCTGGCTGCTGATCGGGGTGGCGCTCACCGTCGCCGGGACCGCGATCGCCGCGTTCGCCGCCGGCCGCACCTCGCAGACCGGCGTGCTGGCCGGTGTCGCCCTGGGCGAGCTGGGGCTGGTGTTCTGCACCCCGACGCTCGTGGGCGTGCTGGGCCGGGCCGGCCGGCTGCTGCCGCTCACCCCCCGGCTCGCGTTGCGCGACGCCAGCCGCAACCGGTCGTCGGCCGCGCCGGCCATCTCGGCGGTGATGGCCGCCGTCGCCGGAAGCGTCGCGCTCGGCGTCTACGTGGCGAGTGATGAGACCCGCTCCCGGGAACTCTGGCAGCCCGGCCTGCCGCCGGGCAACGTGCTGCTCACCCACTCCGGGCCGACCCCGACGGGCCCGCCGTCGGCCGAGGTCGTCGCCGCCCGGGCCCGCACGGTCCTGCCCGACGCCACAGTGGTGTCGGTTGCGACCCCCGGGTGCGCCGGCGACGTCCGGGACAAGAACGACTGCGCGGCGTACGCGCTCGTTCCGCCGGAGCGGCGCTGCCCGTACACCTCCTCCGACCCGGTCCCCGACTCGGCCCGGCGCGATCCGCGCTGCGTGAGCCCCTTCCAGGAGCCGGTCGACGTCTACCTGCCGGCGCTCGTGGACGACGGCGCCGCGCTGGCCGCGCTCACCGGCGCGCCCGCCGACGAGCTGGCCGCCGCGCGCCGGACGCTCGCCACCGGCGGCGTGGTGGTCACCGACGCCCGGCGGGTGGTGGACGGGCAGGTCCGGGTGGAGGTCAACTACAACTCCGGCGGCCCGCCCACCGGGCGTCTCCTGCCCGCGTACGCGCTGCGCGGCGGTCTCAGCGTCGACCGGCTGGTGCTCTCCCCCGCCGCCGCGGACGCGCTCGGCCTGTCCGCCGTACCGCTTGGCTACCTGCTGGACACCGCCGGCTCGCCCACCGATCGGCAGATGGAGATGCTGACCGACGAGCTGTACGACATCGGGCCCATGTCGGCGCAGGTGGCGACCGCCGACCCGCCGTCGGACCAGCGCCCGATGCTGCTCCTGCTGGCGGTGGCCTCGGGGGTGATCACGCTGGGCGCCGCCGCTGTCGCCACCGGCCTCGCCGCGGCCGAGGGCCGCCGGGACCTGTCCACGCTCGCAGCGGTGGGCGCCGATCCCCGGGTACGCCGCCTGCTGTCGCTCTGCCAGGCCGGGGTCATCGCGGTGCTCGGCTCCGCGCTGGGCATCGTCGCCGGGCTCGGCTCCGCCGTGGTCGTCCTGGCCGCGCTCAACCAGCGGTACGCGGACTCCTGGCCGGTGCAGCCGCCGTACCCGGTGACGGTGCCCGGCGTGACGCTCGCCGCGCTGGTCGTGGTGCCGCTGGTGGCGATGGGCGGCGCGGCGCTGTTCACCAGGTCCCGCCTGCCGATCGAACGCCGGCTCGACTGAGCCGGCCACCCATGCATGATCCACACCATTTCCCCGGAGTGGCGGCATCGCGGTGGGGTGGATGCCACCACTTCGGGGAAATGGAGTCGACCTTGGGGCGGACTGACCGTCCGAGGGGGTGACGGGGCGCGGTGCGGGCGGCACACTTGTCGGATGTCAGCCCTGGGAACCCTCACCCGCCGTCTCGGTCACCAGCGTTGGTTCGGCGCCACCATGCGCCTGCTCGTCCCGGCCGACCGGCTGGTCGGCCGGATGACGAAGGGCCGAGTGGTCGCCTTCGGGCTCGTGCCCACGCTGGTGCTCACCTCCACCGGCCGCCGCTCCGGCAAGCCCCGCAGCAACCCCCTGGTGTACGTCCCCGACGGCGACGCCTACGTGGTGATCGGCTCGAACTGGGGGCAGCAGCACCAGCCGTCCTGGACGTTCAACCTGATGGCTAATCCGGCCGCCGAGGTGGACGTCAAGGGACGCCGGATCCCGGTCACCGCCGAGCAGGTCACCGGCGAGGAACGGGAACGGCTGTTCCAGCGGCTGGTGCAGGAGTGGCCTGCGTACCGCACGTACGTCGAGCGCGCCGGTAACCGCGAGATCCGCGTCTTCCGCCTGGTCCCGAACGCCTGAGCGCCCCTGCCGCGGACGCGCACAATCCGACATCCGCGCCACCGGGGCCGCCCGGCCCGATCTGGCTAGGGTTGCCGCAGGCGAGCGCTCGGACGGAGGTGGACCGTGGCTGTCGACGTGAACGCCGAGCGGCGTCTGGACGACCCGCGGTGGCAGGTGGCCGAGCGCGTCGGTGACGCCGTCCTGCGGCGGTTCCCGGCCGATGTGCTGGCGGTCGCCGTACACGGTCCGCTCGCGCACGGCGACGACGACGGCGGCGGGGACCGCGAGGTCGGGTTGCTGGTCGTCACCTACCGGCCCGGCGCCGGGCCGCCGCCGGCCACCCGCCGGGTCGACGGGGTGCTCGTCGACCTGACAGTGGCCGGGGCGGACGACTACCTGCGCCGGGCGACGACGATCACGTCCCGGTGGCCGCTGGCCGCTGATCGGTACGTCACCACCCGCGCCCTGCACGACCCGACCGGCTGGCTGCCGAAGCTGCGCGACGAGCACCTGGCACGACTGGCGCGGGCCCGGCCGGCGGAGTTCACCGGCGCCGCGCGGCAGGCGTGGTACCGGGGCAGCGCGGCGCACGCCCGGGCGTTGCGGCTGGCCGAGTGGTACGAGACGGACCAGGCGCTGCTCATGCTCGGCGAGGCGCGGCTGGCCGCGGCGACGGTGCAGGGGCTGTTCAGCCGCACCTACTTCCGCGACCCCGGGGACGCGGTGCGGCGAACCGGGCTGGCCGGAGCGGACATGACCGAGGTGGGCGCGGCGCTGACCCGCCAGGCCGAGGAGCTGGCCGCCCGGGGCCGGCCGGTCGACGGCACGATCGACGACCTGCTGTCCGGCTGAGGACGGCTCCGCCTCAGCCGATGCCGCCGCCGACGCCGATCAGCGCGCCGATCAGGTAGGTGGCGCCGGCCGCCAGCGCGCCGAGCAGCAGCTGCCGCAGACCGGCACGCCACCAGGCACGGTTGGTGAACCGGGCCACGATCGCACCGGCGACGAAGAGGCCGACGCCGCCGACGGCGAGCGCCAGCCAGAGGCTGGTGAAACCGAGCAGGTACGGCAGCAGCGGCACCAGCGCGCCGATCGAGAAGCAGACGAACGACGAGATCGCGGCGGCCCACGGGCTCGGCTGGTCGTCGGGGTCGACGCCCAACTCCTCCCGCACGTGCACCCGCAGCGCCTCCTCCGGGTTGGCGCGTACCGCCTCGGCGACCTGCGTCGCCAGCTCGCGGGGCAGTCCACGGGCGACCCAGGCGTCGGCCAGCTCCCGGGCCTCGGCCTCCGGGTGGCGTTCCAGCTCGCGCCGCTCCTTGGCCACCTCGGCGGCGACCTGCTCGTTCGCGGACCGGACGCTCGTGTACTCGCCGAGACCCATCGAGATGGCGCCCGCCACCAGGCCGGCCGCGCCGGTGAGCACCACGTTGCGCGGGGACACCCCGCCGCCGCCCACACCGGCGATCAGCGCGATGTTGGTGACCAGTCCGTCCATCGCGCCGAAGACGGCCGGCCGCAGCCAGCCGCCGGAGACGTCCGCGTGGTGCGCCTCGCGCAGCGCCGCCGGGGTGTCGGTCACGGCAGCGTCAGGATCTCGTAGCCGTCGTCGGTGACGACGATGGTGTGCTCGAACTGGGCCGTCCACCGGCGGTCCTTGGTGACCACGGTCCAGCCGTCGTCCCACATGTCGTACTGGTAGGTGCCGAGCGTGATCATCGGCTCGACGGTGAACGTCATGCCGGGCTCCATCACGTCGGTGGGGCGCGGACTGTCGTAGTGCGGCACGTAGAGGCCACTGTGGAACGCCTCGCCGATGCCGTGCCCGGTGAAGTCGCGGACCACGCCGTAGCCGAAACGCTTCGCGTACGACTCGATCACCCGGCCGATGACGTTGATCTGCCGGCCCGGCGCGATGGCCTTGATGCCGCGCATCATCGCCGTGTGGGTCCGCTCGACAAGCAGGCGGGCCTCCTCGCTCACCTCGCCCACGCAGAACGTGGCGTCGGTGTCGCCGTGCACGCCGTTCAGGTACGCGGTGACGTCGACGTTGATGATGTCGCCGTCCTGGAGCACCGTCGAGTCGGGGATGCCGTGGCAGATCACCTCGTTGAGGCTGGTGCAGCACGACTTCGGGAAACCCCGGTAGCCGAGCGTCGACGGGTAGGCGCCGTGGTCGCAGAGGAACTCGTGCACCACCCTGTCGATCTCGTCGGTGGTCACCCCCGGCTTGCAGTGCTCACCGGCGAGCTGGGTGGCCTGCGCGGCGAGGCGCCCGGCCACGCGCATCTTCTCGATGGTCTCCGGCGTCTGCACGTGCGAGCCGCGCCACTCCTGCGGGCGCTTCTTACCCACGTACTCCGGGCGCGGGATGTGGGCGGGAACCGCTCGCCACGGGGAGAGCGTGCCGGGGGTCAGCGGCGCACGGACGGTCATGGCCCAAGCCTATCGCCGGGGGTGGTGTGCCCCCCGCCACAGCCCGGCCGGGCAGGTTGTTGCCGTACCGCAAACGCTGTGCCATTGTTGCTCCGTGGATCAAGGGGGCGCGGCGCCCGTCTTCTCCGTGACGGCGCAGGTCGACGGCGACCAAGTGCGCGTCCAGGTGACCGGCGAGGTCGACATGGCGACCGCCGACACCATGTTCCAGACCGCGCTCCGCGAGCCTGCCAAGCAGCTCACGCTCGACCTGCGGGCGGTGACCTTCTTCGACTCGGCCGCCATCCACGCGGTGGTCCGGCTCGCCCAGCGGTTCCCGAACGCGCTCACCGTGCTGCCGTCCCCGCAGGTCCGGCGCGTGCTGGACATCTCCGGCCTGGGCGACCAGGACTGGCTCGCCCCCACCTGACCGACTCGGGTGCCCTTCGGGTCTAGAAGGCGTCTCCCATCGCCGGCGGCAGGGGCAGGTCCGGTCTCGGCTGCCCCTGATCCGACGCGGGGTGCCGCTTTCCCGACTCCCCGGCGGTATCCGGGGCGAGATCACGACGCAGCGACTCGGCGTCGCGCTTGCGCACCCCGCTCGCCCGGATCGTGTTCACCGCGATGATGGTGAGTTCGTTCGCCACGTTGATGCCGCTGACGCGCAGGCCGCTGCGCAACGCCTCCTGAACCAGGCGGAGGGCAGACATCGCGGCCCGCTGGGAACGGGAGGGCCGGCTGGCGGACGGGGACCAGCCCTTACCGACGGTGCGCGCGGCCTCGCCCAGGCACCGCGCGGCCTCGGCGAGCGACGGCGGAACGGGCTCGTCGTCACGGATCGCGCGTTCGAGGTTGAGCGCGACGTCGCGGCTGTGCAGCAGGGAGCGGATCATGAGGATGGCGCCGTGCCGCCATCCCTGCAACGCGCTCTGGTTGTGCCACCGCAGCGGCGAGATGCGGACGACCTCGTCGGCGCCCGACATTGCGGCCTCCACCTCCGAGGTGTCGAGCCGGCGCAGCCTGTCGAGACCCTGACGGGCCAGCTCGGCGTCCCGGGCCAGGGCCGCGTCGGCGAGGCGGTCCAGCTCGGCGGCCATCTGGTCGAGCAGTGGCCGGCCGGCCCGCCGGATCCGGTGGATCGGGTGCAGGGGCAGCACCACGACCGCGACCAGGATGCCGACCACTCCACCGACGACGCCGTCGAGGAAGCGGGGCAGCGCGATGTCGGTCCGGGCCGGGAAGAGCACGGCGATCACCAACGCGCTGCCGCCGACCTGGGTGACGAACGCGCCCTCGTCGCTGAGCAGGACGGCGACGAGGATCGCGGCGGCGACGATGACGCCGATCTGTACGTATCCCTGCCCGACCCAGGAGACCAGCAGGTCGCCCAGCGCGATGCCCACCGCCACGCCGGCGATGAGCAGCAGCGTACGGCGGAAGCGCTGACTCACCGAACTGGCGATGGTGCCGACCGCGACGGCGGGCGCGAACAGCGGTTGCGGGTTGTGGATCAGATCCTTCGCGACCCACCACGCGACTGCGGCGGCCACCCCGCACTGCACCGCCACGAGCAGGCTCAACCGCACCCGCCGCAGTCGCTCTCCCACGGTCGCCCGGCCAGTGCGGCGAATCGCCGTCCACGCCGCGCCAACCGGGTCGTTCCCGCTGTCCCGCGAAAGACGGAACGGCTCACGCCCCATGAGGCGATCCTAGGGACTTCGCCGCATTTGATCCGCTTTACGCTACAACAGCCCTCAGTCCCGGTCGGCCAGCCGGCGGCGCAGCGTCAGCTCGGTGCCCTCCTCGGTACGGGTCACATTCATCTCCCCCAGCGCCTGGATCAGCGCCAGCCCGCGCCCCCGGAAGCTCGACCCGCTCGACTCCCGCCAGCGCCCGGTGTCCCGGACGGTCGCGGTGACCGTACGGTCGGCGATCGTCACCTCGACCTCGATCGTCGGGTCCACCGGGTCGACCGGGTGCTCGATCGCGTTCGCCGCCGCCTCGGAGACCGCCACGGTCAGATCGAACAGGTCGGTCTCGCCGACCTGGTGGGCGACGAGGAAGTCCTCCAGCCGCTTGCGCAGCACGCTGAGCCGGGTCGGGTCGGCGGGCAGACGCAGCGCGAAGCGGTTCAACTCGGCCGCCTCCAGCGCGAGGACGGCCACGTCGTCGTGCCGGGACCGCCCGGCCACCCGCGCCATGACGGCGTCGACCAGGTCCGCCACGTGCTCGGCGCGGGCCGTCGCGTCCGACCGCAACTGGCCCAGCCCGGCGTCGATGCCCGCGGACCGGTCCTCGATCAGGCCATCGGTGTAGAGCAGTAGCCGGTTGCCCGGCGCGAGTTCGCCTTCGGCGGCCGGGTAGACGGTGCCGGGGATCGCCCCGATCGGCGGTCCGAGGGCCCGATCGTGCAGGAACGCCACGTCGTCTCCTCGGATCAGCAGGGGTGAGGGATGGCCGGCGCTGGCGTACCGGATCCGGCCGGTGCGCGGGGAGAAGCCGAGGCAGACGACGGTGGCGAAGGAGCCGCTGCCGGCGGAGTGGACCAGCCGGTTGAGGCGGGTCAGCGCCTCACCCGGGTCGTAGCCCTCCAGGACGTACGCCCGCAGCGCGTTGCGGAGCTGGCCCATCGCCGCGGCGGCCCGCACGCCCTTGCCCACCACGTCACCGATGACCAGCACCAGGTCGTCGTCGGCGGTGGCCATCACGTCGTACCAGTCGCCGCCGACCTCCACGTCGGCGCTGCCGGGCAGGTAGCGGCTGGCGACCACCGCGCCGGGCAGCTGCGGCAGCGTACGCGGCAGCAGGCTGTGCTGGAGCGTGGTGGCGATGTGGTGCTCGGCCTCGTAGAGCTGGGCGTTCTCCAGCCGGACGCCGACCAGCCGGGCCAGTTCGGTCAGCGCCGCCTGCTCGGTGCCGCCGCCCTCGCGCCGCCACACCCGCAGCTCACCGAGCTGCTCGCCGGACGTGCCGGTGAGCGGCAGCACCACTGTCGGGTCGGCGGGCAGGTCGCCGCCGGCGTCCTCCTCGTGACGGGCCCCGGTGGTGGTGACGCGGACCCGTCCGGCCTCGGCCAGGCGCAGCGCGTGCCGGGCGGCCACCCGCACCACCTCGGCTGTCGACCGGGCGGTGTTGATCTCCACGGCGGCGTCGGCGAGCGCACGCAGCCGGCGGATGATCTGCCCACGCAACTGGCCCAGCTCGACGTTGGCCCGGACCCGGGCCACCAGTTCCTGGCTGGAGAAGGGCTTGGTCAGGTAGTCGTCGGCGCCCGCGGACAGGCCGGCGACCTCCTCGGCGGCGCCGGCCCGGGCGGAGAGCAGCACGATCGGCACGTACCGGGTGGCCGGTTTGGCGCGCAGCGCGGCGACCAGCCCGAAGCCGTCCAGCCGGGGCATCATCACGTCCGTCAGCACCAGGTCGAACGGAGTCTCGACGGCCAGCCGCAGCGCCTCCGCGCCGTCCGGCACGGCGACCACCTCGTACGCCGGGGAGAGCAGCCGGACGACGTGCTCGCGCAGGTCGGCGTTGTCGTCGGCGAACAGGATCCGGCCCGCGCCGCCCGGCGTGCCGTTCGGCTCGGGCAACCCGACGGGCCGGGCCACCTCGTCGGTCCAGAGCGCCGTCTCGGCGACGTAGAGGCGGGCCTGCTCCGGCTCGGTCAGCGGCACCGGCGAGAGGGCGGACACCCGGTCGGCGGGCAGGTGCACGTACCCGAACGGCATGGTCACGGTGAACGTGGTGCCCCGGTCGACGACACTGTGCGCGGTGACGGTGCCGCCGTGCATCTCGACCAGCTCGCGGACCAGGGCCAGGCCGATGCCGGTGCCCTCGTGGGTACGCGAGCGGGCGCCGGCGACCCGGTGGAACCGCTCGAAGACCTGCGGCAGCTCCTCCGGCGCGATGCCCACGCCGGTGTCGGTCACCTCCAGGACGGCGGCCCGGTCGGTCGCGCGTACCCGGACCCGGATCTCGCCGTCGAAGGTGAACTTGACCGCGTTCGACACCAGGTTGAGGACGATCTTCTCCCACATGTCCCGGTCGACGTAGACCGGCGCGGGCAGCGGCGGGCAGTCCACCACCAGGCGCAGCCCGGCCCGCTCGGTGGCCGACCGGAACGTGCTGGCCAGCCGGGAGGTGAAGTCGGACAGGTCGGTGGGCTGGTAGCGGGCGGCCAGCCGGCCGGACTCCAGCCGGGAGAAGTCGAGCACCGTGTTGACCAGCTTGAGCAGGCGCAACCCGTTGCGGTGCATGACGGTGAGCCGGTCGATGTAGCGATCCGGCAGTTCCCGGTCGGCGAGCATCTCCTCCAGCGGCCCGAGGACCAGCGTGAGCGGGGTGCGGAACTCGTGGCTGACGTTGGCGAAGAAGTTGGTCTTGGCGCGGTCGAGCGCGGCCAGCTCGGCGGCGCGGGCGCGTTCCTGCTCGTACGCCCGCTGCTTGCCCACCGCCCGGCTGACCTGCGCGGCGACCAGGCCGACGAAGTCGCGGTAGTCGTCACTGAACGGCAGCCGGCGGGACACGCCGAGCAGCAGCACCCCGGCCGCCTCGTTCGTCGCGGTCAGCGGCAGCAGGAGCGCCTGGCCGGCGGCGTCCGGCGGCACCGCGCCGGGCAGCTCGGCGGTGGCGATCCAACGCGGCTCGGTGAGCGGCTCGCCGTCGGACACTCCGGGCGGCGGACCGGCGACAACGGCGGGGTCCACGCCCGAACAACCGCCCGCCACGAGATCGCCGCGCTCGTCGGGGAACCACAGCGCGCTGAACGGCACGTCGGCTCGGTGGGCGTCGAGCACCCGGGTGACCGCCCGGCCCAGTTCCCGCATGTCCGGCACTTCGCCCAGCTCGTTGCCCAGCTCGGCCAGGGCCCGCAGCCGGCGCTCGCCGAGCACCCGCCCGGTGGTCTCGTTGACGAAGCAGAAGATCCCGCTGACGGTGCCGTCGACGTCGCGGATCGGGTCGTACGAGACGTCGAAGTAGACGTCCTCCAGGAAGCCGTGCCGGTTCAGCACGAAGGGATGGTTCTCACCCCGGTAGGGCACGCCCGTGCGGCGCACCCCGTCCAGCAGCGGGCCGAGCACGTCCCAGGTCTCGGCCCAGTGCCGGTGCGCGGCCTGCCCGATCACGGCGGGGTGCTTGTCGCCGATGGTCGGCCGGTAGGCGTCGTTGTAGAAGGCCAGGTGCTGCTCGCCCCAGAACACCACCATCTGGGCGCGGGACGACAGCATGGTGCTCATCGCGTGGGAGAGCGCGGCGGGCCAGCGGTCCGGGCTGCCGAGCGGGGTGGCGGCCCAGTCGAAGGCGCGCAGCCGCTCGCCCATCTCGCCGCCGGCCGCGAACGCCGCGGCGAGCAGCGGCGACAGTGACGCCTCGCCGGCCGCCGGGGACGAACGACTGTCGTCCCCGCCCCCCTGGGCCGAGCCCATGCAGCCTCCCGCTCCGGCCATGATCACGACGGTCGGCGCTGTCACGCCGACCGTCCCCGCCTACTACCCCGACGGACGAGCAACGTAACGCACCCGCACCGTTCGACGCTGGTTACCTCCGCCTCATCCTGGCGTAACAGACGGGCCGGGGCGACTCGGGCGGTCCGGCCGGGATGACCAGGCCGGAGATTCGGCTGTCCCCACCTACGAAATGTGAGTGTGTGATCTGGCCGACACCACGGACCGGACCAGCGCGGCCACCGGTCGCGGGTCCGGCTCGTTCTCCGGATGCCACTGCACCCCGAGCACGAAGCGCCGCGCCGGATCCTCCACCGCCTCGATCACCCCGTCGTCGGCCCAGCCGGTCACCGCCAGGCCGCCGGGGTCGGCCACCGCCTGATGGTGGTACGAGTTGACCCGGTCCACCCCGGCCATCACCTCGGCGGTCCGGCTGCCGGCGGCGAAGCGCACCGGGTGCGACCCGTACACGCCCGGCGCGGGACGGTGCCCGTCGTGCCCGACCACGTCCGGCAGGTGCTGGTGCAGCAGGCCGCCGTACGCCACCGCGAGCAGCTGCATCCCCCTGCACACGCCCAGCACCGGCAGGTCGGCGGCGAGCGCGGCGCTCAGCAGCGTCGTCTCCCCGGCGTCGCGCTCCGGCCGGCTCTCGGTGCGCGGGTCGGGCGGCTGCCCGTACCGCTCCGGTCCGACGTCCGCGCCGCCGGCCAGCAGCAGCCCGTCCAGCATCCCCAGCACGTCCGCGTCGGCGTCGTCCGGGGGCAGCACCACGGCCCGGCCGCCCGCCGCGGTGACCGCCCGGACGTACGCGTGCGGCACGAGCGTCGCCGGCACGTCCCGCCACACCGCCCAGCCGGCCGGCTCGACGTACGCGGTGATGCCGATGACCGGCCTCATAGCGGTGTGACGTAGGCGCCGGTGATCCCGCCGTCGACGACGAACTGCGCGGCGGTCATGAACGAGGCGTCGTCGCTGGCGAGGAACGCCACCGCGGCGGCGATCTCGGTGGGATCGCCGAACCGGCCCATCGGCACGTGCACCAGCCGCCGGGCCGCCCGCTCCGGGTCCTTGGCGAACAGCTCCAGCAGCAGCGGCGTGGCCACCGGACCGGGGCACAGCGCGTTGACCCGGATGCCCTCGCGGGCGAACTGCACGCCCAGCTCCCGGGTCATCGCCAGCACCCCGCCCTTGCTCGCCGTGTACGCGATCTGCGACGTCGCCGCGCCCATCAGCGCCACGAACGACGCGGTGTTGATGATCGAGCCCTTGCCCTGCCGCCGCATGTGCGGGATGACGTACTTGCAGCACAGGTAGACGCTCGTGGTGTTCACCCGCAGCACCCGTTCCCAGGCGTCCAGGCCGGTCTCCAGGATGGAGTCGTCGTCCGGCGGCGAGATGCCCGCGTTGTGGAACGACACGTCCACCCGGCCGTGCCGCTGCACCACCCCGTCGAACAGGTCGCGGACCGCCGTCTCGTCGGCCACGTCGGCGGCGACGAACTCGCCGTCCACCTCCTGCGCGGCCCGGGTACCGGCGTCGGCGTCGATGTCCACGCACACCACCCGGGCGCCCTCGGCGGCGAAGCGCCGCACGGTGGCCAGCCCGATGCCGCTGCCCGCGCCGGTCACGACCGCCACCCGGTCGGAAAGCCGTCCCTGCACTGTGATCACTCCTCGGTGCCGATGAACACGTTCTTGACGTCGGTGAAGGCGTGCAGCGCGTCCGGACCCAGCTCCCGGCCCAGGCCGGAACGCTTCATCCCGCCGAACGGGGTCCAGTAGCGCACCGAGGAGTGCGAGTTGACGCTGAGGTTGCCGGCCTCGACCGCGCGGGCCACCCGCACCGCCCGCCCGACGTCCCGGGTCCAGATCGAGCCGGAGAGGCCGTACTCGGTGTCGTTGGCGAGCCGGATCGCGTCCGCCTCGTCGTCGAACGGCAGCACCGAGACGACCGGGCCGAAGACCTCCTCCCGCCAGTGCCGGTCGGCCGGGGAGCCGGCGAGCAGCACCGTCGGGGCGTACCAGAAGCCGGGGCCGTCGGGGCAGGAGCCGGTGAACGCGACGTCCGCGCCGTCGACGTACCCGGCGACGCGGTCCCGGTGCGCGGCGGAGATCAGCGGGCCCATCTCGGCCGTGTCCCGGGCCGGGTCCTCCACCCGCACCGCCCGTACGGCCGGTTCGAGCAGTTCCAGGAACCTGTCGTACACCTGACGCTGGACCAGGATGCGGGAGCGGGCGCAGCAGTCCTGGCCGGCGTTGTCGAAGACCGCGTACGGCGCGGTGGCCGCCGCCTTCTCCAGGTCGGCGTCGGCGAAGACGATGTTGGCCGACTTGCCGCCCAGCTCCAGCGTCACCCGCTTCACCTGGGCGGCGCAGCCGGCCATGATCCGGGTGCCGACCTCGGTCGAGCCGGTGAAGCAGATCTTGCGGACCGCCGGGTGGGTCACGAACCGCTCGCCGACCACGCTGCCCCGGCCGGGCAGCACTGTGAACACGCCGTCAGGCAGGCCGGCGTCGCGGGCCAGGTCGGCCAGGCGCAGCGCGGTCAGCGGGGTCAGCTCGGCCGGTTTCAGCACGACCGTGTTGCCGGCGGCGAGCGCCGGGGCGAACCCCCAGCCGGCGATCGGCATCGGGAAGTTCCACGGCACGATCACGCCGACCACGCCCAGCGGTTCGTGGAACGTGACGTCGAGCCCCCCGGGTACCGGGATCTGGTGCCCGGTCAGCCGTTCCGGCGCGCCCGCGTAGTAGTCGAGCACGTCGCGGACGTTGCCCGCCTCCCAGCGCGCGTTGCCGATGGTGTGCCCGGCGTTGCGCACCTCCAGCAGAGCCAGCTCCTCCAGGTGCGCGTCGACCTGGGCCGCGAACCGCCGCAGCAGCCGCCCCCGATCCCCCGGCGCCACGTGACGCCACGTCTCGAACGCCGCGGAAGCCCGCGCGACAGCCGCATCCACGTCCTCAACGGAGCACCCCGGAACGACCCCGATCCCCGCCCCGTCAACAGGCGAGATCACCTCACCCACGCGGTCCCCCTCCCCTCAGCTCGGCGATCTTGTAGTTGCTGCCCCGGCGAAAGCCGCACAACGCCCGCGTCGAGGGCTGTAAGTGCAAGATCGGCGTCGACAGCGGGGGCGCGAGGGCGGGCGCGGGGGCGAGGGAGGGCGGCGGGTCAGAGGCGTTCGAAGCCACGGGTCAGCTCCCAGTCCGTCACCGCGGCGTCGAAGGCGGTCAGCTCGACCTTCGCCTGGTTGGCGTAGTGGTCGGCCACCTCGTCGCCGAACGCCTCCCGGGCCACCTCGGAGCGCTGCCACAGGTCCAGCGCGTCACGCAGCGTGGTTGGCACCCGCTCGGCGTCCGGGTCGTCGTACGCGTTGCCGGTGCACTCGTCCGCCAGCTCCAGCTCGTTCTCGATGCCGTGCACCGCCCCGGCCACCAGTGCGGCGATCGCCAGGTACGGGTTGACGTCGGCCCCCGGCACCCGGTTCTCCACCCGCATCCCCTGCCCGTGCCCGACCAGCCGCAGCGCGCAGGTGCGGTTGTCGGTGCCCCAGCGCAGCGCGGTCGGCGCGAACGAGCCCGGCTGGTAACGCTTGTACGAGTTGATGTTCGGCGCGAAGAACAGGCTGAACTCGCGCATCGTGGCGAGCAGCCCGGCCAGCACCCGCTGACCGGTGACGCTCAGGTGCGCGGGCCCGTCCCCCAGCATCGCCGACGAGCCGGAGGCGTCACGCAGCGAGAAGTGGATGTGGCAGGAGTTGCCCTCCCGCTCGTTCGGCTTCGCCATGAACGTGATCGCCATGCCCTCCTGGGCGGCGATCTCCTTCGCGCCGTTCTTGTAGATGACGTGGTGGTCGGCGCAGCGCACCGCCTCGTCGTACCGGAAGGCGATCTCGTGCTGGCCGAGGTTGCACTCGCCCTTCGCGCTCTCCGGGGTGAGTCCGGCGCCGGCCATCTCGGTGCGAATGCGGCGCAGCAGCGGCTCGACCCGGGCGGTGCCGAGCAGCGAGTAGTCCACGTTGTACTGGTTGGCCGGCGTGAGATCGCGGTAGCCGCGCCGCCACGCCTCCTCGTACGAGTCGCGGTAGAGCACGAACTCCAGTTCGGTGCCGGCGTACGCGGTCAGCCCGTGCGCGGCCAGCCGGTCCAGTTGCTTGCGCAGGATCTGCCGGGGCGAGGCGACCACCGGGCCGGACCCGTCCAGCCACTCCAGGTCGGCCAGCAGCAGCGCGGAGCCGGGCTGCCAGGGCATCCGGCGCAACGTGTCCAGGTCGGGGCGCATGGCGAAGTCGCCGTAGCCGCGTTCCCAGCTCGACATCGCGTACCCGTCGACGGTGTTCATGTCGACGTCCACGGCGAGCAGGTAGTTGCAGCCCTCGCTGCCGTGCGTGACCACCTGGTCGAGGAAGTAGGGCGCGTGGAACCGCTTGCCCTGCAAGCGCCCCTGCATGTCGGTGAGAGCGAGCACCACCGTGTCGATCTCACCCTCGGTGACGGCGACCCGCAACTGTTCCAGCGAGAGCGGCGTTGGTTTCATCAGGGGCCTCCATCACCAAGGTCTACTGGCAAACCGGATCACCGTCAATGCCCCGGCGAGGCCGGGTGCGAAACCGGGGAGAGCACATGCGCCGTCGTACCGTCGCGGTCGTCGCCGCCGTCCTCGCGATCGTGCTGGCCGCCACCGACGCGCACGCCGACCGCAGACCCGCCGAGGGACGACCCGCTGCCGGGCCGGACCGGCCGGCGACCGCCGACGCGCGACCGGTCATGCTCGACCTGCACGGCTTCGACGGACGCTCCGGCTGGTCCGGCTACGACCTGAGCCGCCCGCACGTCGTCGCCACCGGCCTGGAGGCGCCGTGGGGCCTGGGCTTCCTGCCCGACGGCAGCGCCCTGGTCGCGCAGCGGGACCGGGGCACGATCCTGCGCGTACGCCCCGGACGCCCGGCCCGCGAGGTGGCGCGGATCGCCGACGTGGTCGCCGGTGGGGAGACGGGCCTGCTCGGGCTGGCGGTCTCCCCCACGTACCGCCGGGACCGGTGGGTCTACGCCGCCTACACCACCGCCACGGATCTGCGGATCGTCCGGTTCCGCCTCGGCTCGTCCCGCGCGCCCCGGGTGCTGGTCAGCGGCATCGCCCGCAGCTCGGTGCACGCCGGCGGGCGGATCGCGTTCGGCCCCGACGGCATGCTCTACGCCGGGATCGGCGACGCCGGGGTGGCCGCCCGCGCGCAGGACCTGACCAGCCGCAACGGCAAGATCCTGCGGCTCCGCCCGGACGGCCGGACGCCCGCGGACAACCCGTTCCCGGGCTCGCTCGTCTACAGCTACGGCCACCGCAACGTGCAGGGCCTCGCCTGGGACCGGCACGGCCGGCTCTTCGCCACCGAGTTCGGGCAGAGCACCTGGGACGAGGTGAACCGGATCGTGCCCGGCGGCAACTACGGCTGGCCGGTCGTCGAGGGCGCCGCCGGTGACCCCCGGTTCCGCGACCCGGTCGTCGTCTGGCCGCCCGCCCAGGCGTCCCCGAGCGGCGCCGCTTTCGCCAGGGGCACGCTCTACGTCGCCGCGCTGCGCGGCGCCCGGCTGTGGGCGGTGCCCGTCGACGCCGCCGGCCGCGTCGGCGTACCGGTGGCGGAGCTGGCCGGCACGTACGGCCGCCTGCGTACCGTCGAGGTGGCCCCCGACGGCGCGCTCTGGGTCGCGACCAGCAACCGCGACGGCCGCGGCACCCCGGCGGCCGGCGACGACCGCATCCTGCGCTTCCCGCTCACCCACCGCCGCCCCACGATCTGACCCCCGGGGTACGCGGACAGCCCGCGCCGCGTCAGCCACGAACCCGCGCCCAGGCCAGGAATCGGCTGTGCAGGTCCGGCGCGTGGTCGGGATTCAGTTGGGCGAGTTGTTCCCGCGCCTCGGTCATCAGCCCGCCGAGATAGAGCAGCAACGCGGTACGGTCCTCCCGGTACTCGACGAGCAGCGACAGCCGGGCCGGCTGGCAGGGCCACTCCGCCCCGCAGTTGCGGCACCGCCAGAGCGGGCGCACAGGCAGGTGCGGAACCACGCGCCGGCCCATCACCGCAACCTTCGAGCGATTGCACGCGCCTCGTCGTCGCTGAGCGGAAGGAACCAGAAGAACCGCCGGACGATCTCGGGCGGTTCCGGCCCCTCGACGCGGCCACGCAGATCCCGGATCGCGCCGCGTACGAGGAACGCCATCATCCGGATGAGCGCAGCCGGATCGAGCTGATCGCGCGGAATGCGACGCAGGGTGGGACACGGCCACGGCTCCCGGCAGCGCTCGCATGTCCAGTCCGGCTGATACCCGACGTGCCCGATGGCGCTGAGGACACCGACCAGAGCCGTCACCAGCGGCCCCCGTTCGCCCGCCACTCCTGCGCCGGTGTCAGACGACCTGGGCTGCCCGGGCGAACCGTGGGAAACACCCGGGTCGGCTCGCGCATCCACGCCGGCAGGTTGCTGCCGGGGTCTCGCTTCGGCAGGGTGGGCAGCTCCCGGGTACGGCACCGGAACCATCGGACACGCACATCGGCCTCCTCGTTGATGGAGGGGGCCGCCCGGCATCGTCGGGACCGGGCGGCCCCGGGCTGGAATGCCGCCCGTGCTCGCCTGCGACGAGCGGATCCGCATGCGTGACAGTCTGGTGAGGGCACCGCTACGGTCGGAAGGCATCGAGCCTGGTCACGGCGCACGAGTGAAGCACCGGGCCGGTCGGCGGATGTCGAATGAAATTCACGCACGGACTGTGGAGGAACCGACAGCCGATCTCATCCGATCGCAGCTCCGCCGGATGCGCTCCGCCGCCGGTCTCAGTCAGGAGGAGTTCGGCAGGCTTCTGCACTACTCCGCGTCCATGGTCTCGGCAGTGGAGACTGGGGCCCGTCCGCTGGATCGCGTGTTCCTTGCGCGAGCAGATGAGGCGCTGAAGACCGGCGACCTGCTGACAACGCTGCTGAAGATGGCCGAACGGGAGAGCCAGCCTTCGTGGTTCCGTCCCTGGCTGGAGGCCGAGCGCTCGGCCCGTCAGCTTCGGTATTTCAATCCGTCCCTGATCCCTGGCCTGCTTCAGACGGCGAACTATGCCCGGATGGTGCTGCGCTTCGACAGCACGAGACCCCACGAGGAAGTGGAGAAGCAGGTAGCTGCACGATTGGAGCGGCAGGAGATCTTGCTTCGCGACCGTCCCCCGCTCGTCATCGCAGTGACTGATGAGTCAGCGCTCCGCCGCCGTGACGCCATCATGGCCGAGCAGCTCGCGCACCTGCTGCACATGGCCGAACTGCCGCACGTCCAACTACACGTTATTCCAGCCGATGCCGGTCATCACGTCGGCCTTTCCGGGCCCGCTGGCGCTGGCCCACTCGGCGGAAGGCGGCTGGGTGGGGCACCTGGAGAACCAGCTTGCGGGTCTGGTCGTCGATGGCGAGGATGCGATGGCGACGCTCCTGGCACGGTGGGAAGGCGTCCGCAGCGTAGCCTTGCCGCAGACCCTGTCGGTCGCCCTGATAAAGGAAGTAGAGAGTCAGCATGGACCTCAGTAGCGCGATCTGGAAGAAGTCCACCCGCAGCGGCACGAGCGGTGGTGACTGCGTGGAGGTGGCCGACAACCTGCCGGGAGTCGTACTCGTACGCGACAGCAAGGACCGCGACGGCGGCACCCTCCACGTCACCCCGTCCTCGTGGCGGTCATTCATCGCCCTGGCCAAGCAGACCGGACCCGCAGCCTGACCAACAGGCCACTTCACATCGGCTGGACCCAGGCCGCTCGCCACTGCGGGGACGGGTCCTGGCCGAGGCTGGTCCAGTACTCCCGGCCCTCGACGATCCGCCCGTCGCGCACGGTCCAGAACGACGCGACCCGGTGCACACCCATCCCCTCGTGCGGCACCTCCACCTCGGACACCACCGTCTCGCCCGACGCCACCACCCGCAGCACCCGGATCGACCAGCCCTCCGGGTACTCGGCGTTGATCTTCACGTAGTTGTCGCGACCCACGATCCGCTCGGCGCTGGCCGGCCACTCCACCACCACGTCGTCGGCCAGCAGCTCGCCGACGCCGGCCCAGTCGCGGGCCTGCATGCGATCCCACAGCGCGCGTACCACCGCTTCCGCATTCATGGGCCGGATCATGGCAGGCCCCACCGACAGCTACGACGGCTCGGCGGGCTCGGGCTCCGGATCGGCCTGTTCGACGGTACGGCGCGGGCCGGTGAACCACTTGCGGGCCGAGGCGTACCACCAGATGGCGACGCCGAGCAGCACGCCACCGATCGCGATGGGCGCGTAGTTGACAGCCGTCCAGCTGAAGTCGGGGTTGCCTGGTACACCCGCCGGGACGATCGGCAGCACGAAGTAGATCGAGATCACGGCGATCTCGACCACCGCGATCCAGCCGAGCAGCTTGTAGCGGCGGCCGAGCGTCCACGGGCCCGGGGTGAACCGGTCGCCCATCCGCAGCCGCAGGAAGATCGGGATGATGAAGGACAGGTACAGCCCGATCACCGCCACCGACACCACCGCGTAGAACGCGACAGGGATGCCGCCGCGCTGGTAGAGCGCGGGCAGCGTGAGCACCAGCCCGGCCAGCGTCGCGCCGATGATGGCGTTCACAGGCGTGCCGTTGCGGTCGACAGTCGACCACAGCCGCCAGCCGGGCACGGCCCGGTCGCGGCTGAACGCGTACGCCATCCGCGACATCGACGTCACGCAGCTCATGCCGCAGAAGAACTGCCCGATGGTGGAGATGATGATGACGGCCTTGAAGAAGAACGGCGTCAGCGCGGTCTCGAAGATCGCCCCGGAGAAGCCGCCCGCCTCGTTTATCGCGTCCACGTCGGTGGCCGCGAACAGGAACGCCAGCAGCAGGATCCAGCCGCCCACCGCCGAGTAGAAGATCGACCGCCACAGCCCCTGCGCGGCGGCCTTGGACGCGCCGCGGGTCTCCTCGGAGACGTGCGCGCAGGCGTCGAAGCCGGTGATCGTGTACTGCGTGAGCAGGAAGCCCAGCGGCAGCACGTAGAACCAGAACGCCAGCCCGCCGGTGTCGCCGTCACCGAAGCCGGAGTTGTTGAACCGCTCGGTGAACACGAACTGGAAGCTCTGGTGGTTGTCCGGGACCAGGACCAGGATCAGCACCACGGCGGCCGCGCCGGCCACGTGCCACCAGACCGAGACGTTCTGGAGTACGTCGATGATCCGGTGCCCGTAGATGTTGATCAGACCGTGCAGCGCGAGGATCACCACGAACAGCCCGAACGTCTGGTGCCCGGTGCCGGCCCAGCCGTCGAACAGCGCCGACAGCGTCAGGTTGAGGAACGTGGCGCAGCCGTAGTCGACAGAGGCGGTCACCGCGACCAGCCCGATCAGGTTGAGCCAGCCGGTGAACCAGCCGTGCACCGGCCGGCCCATGGTCGCCGCCCACCAGTAGATCCCGCCCGCCGTCGGGTACGCGGAAACCAGCTCGGCCAGGCAGAAGCCGATGATCAGGATGAACAGCGAGATCAGCGGCCAGCCCCAGGAGATCGCCACCGGGCCGCCGTTGTTCCACGCCTGGCCGAATGTGGTGAAGCAGCCGGCCAGGATCGAGATGATGGAGAACGAGATCGCGAAGTTGGAGAAGCCGCTCCACTTGCGGCGCAACTCCTGTTTGTAGCCGAGTTCGGCGAGTCGTCGGGCGTCGTCGTCCATCGGCTGCTCGGCGGTCGGCGCGGGCGTCGTGGCCACTG
Source organism: Micromonospora sp. C41 (assembly GCF_018070485.1). Classification (NCBI taxonomy): domain Bacteria; kingdom Bacillati; phylum Actinomycetota; class Actinomycetes; order Micromonosporales; family Micromonosporaceae; genus Micromonospora; species Micromonospora sp. C41. The sequence continues at coordinate 118,266 of NZ_JAGPXP010000003.1, forward strand.
CACACCTCCTCGAGGCGATGCTCGTGCGAGTGCTCGCAGTGTGCTCCCGGCCGATCAAGGTGGTCAATACGTACCCCGGTAATTGCGTTGTCGCCGGATCCCACCGGGGGCATCATTGTGGGCGTGACCAGGCCCGACCCGACGGGCCGGCGCCGGGCGCTCGGCAACGCCCGGTCCGCGGCGGCGCGCGGCGTCCACCTCTCTCTCACTGAAGTACGGCGATCGGCCGTACCCTCCGGACGCCCCGCGCCGCCGCACCTCTAGACGAACAGCAACCCGGCGACCCAGAGCGCGGCGATCATCAGGCCGGCCATGAACTCCAGCAGCATGGACAGCCCGGCCGCCTTCAGCGCCTGCACGGTGGCCGGCCAGGCGAGCCGGGTGTCGCCCAGCCGCAGCCGCTCCGCGCCGAAGATCCCGCCGACGAAGCCGATCGGCAGCCCGACCACCGGGATCACGAAGAAGCCGACCACCCCGAGCAGCCCGCCGACCAGCAGCGACGACGTGGGCACGCCGGTCCGCTTCAGGTTCCGCCCGGGCCACAGGTACTTGAGCACGGTGCCGCCGGCGGCGATCACTGTGGCGGCGGCGAGCACCGCCCAGCGGCCCGGCCCGGCGCCGCCGAACAGCGCCCACACCAGTACGCCGCCCCAGCACAGCGGCAGCGCCGGCAGCCCGGGCACTACCACTCCGGCCAGCCCGGCGATGATCGCCAGCGCGGCGACCACCGACACCACGGCCTGCGAATCGGTGAGGCTCACCGTTCTCCCTTCCTCGCCTGCCGCCGCGTGAGCGGGAGGTGTTAAGCGGGGCCCCCTGCTCTACCGGAGGCGTTAACAGGGGGCCCTTCCTTACCCGCCCAGGCGGGCGCGGATGCCGTCGGCGGGCATCGGGGCGCCGAACAGGCGGCCCTGCCCGGTGTCGCACCGCAGCGCCCGCAGCCGCTCGGCCTGCACCTCGGTCTCCACCGCCTCGGCCGTCACCGACAGCTCCAGCGCGTGCGCCAGCCGGACCAGCGCGTCCACGATCCGCTCGTCCCGGTGGTCGGCGACCGCGTCCCCGCCGTCACCCTTTATCCCCTCGACGAACGGGCCCGCCAGCTTCACGCAGTGGATCGGCAGCCGCCGCAGGTACGCCAGGTTCGAGTACCCGGTGCCGAAGTCGTCGATGGCCAGCCGCAGCCCCAGGTCGGCGAGCTGGTGCAGGGTCCGCAGCGGCTCACCCGCGCTGCCCATGACCGCGCTCTCGGTCAGCTCCAGCTGCAACAGCTCGGCCGGCAGGCCGGTGTGCTGCAACGCCTCCGCGACCGTCTCCACGATGGCCGGGTCGTCCGCCTGCCGGGCGGCCAGGTTGACGCTGACCACCAGCGACGTCTCCGGGTACGCGCGCCGCCACGACTCGGCGTCGCGGCACGCCTGACGCAGCACCCACGCGCCGAGCCGGACGATCAGGCCGGTCTCCTCGGCCAGCCCGATGAACCGGTCCGGCCCGATCAGGCCCAGCTCGGGGTGCTGCCAGCGCACCAGCGCCTCGACCGCCACCATCGTGCCGTCCAGCAGCGACACGATCGGCTGGTAGTGCAGCACGAACTCGTCCCGGTCCAGCGCGGCGGGCAGGTTCGCGGCCAGCGCCGAGCGGGCGATGTCGGCGGCGCTGCGCTCCGGGTCGTACACCGCCCAGCGTCCCCGGCCCTCCGCCTTGGCCCAGTACAGCGTGGTGTCGGCGGCCTTCATCAGGTCACCGACGCTGGTTTCCGCCGCCGGGCACTCCACGATGCCGATGCTCGCCGACACGGCGAGCTGCTGGTCGGCGACGTGCACCGGCGCGGAGACGGCGGCCAGCGCCAGTTCGGCGACCTCCACCGCGTCGTCGATGCCGCCGTCGGAGTCGACCAGGATGACGAACTCGTCGCCGCCCATGCGGGCCACCAGGTGACCGCGCCCGGCCACGCAGTCGCTGAGCCGGCGGGCGATCACCTTGAGCAGCCGGTCGCCCAGGTCGTGGCCGAGGCTGTCGTTTATCGCCTTGAAGCCGTCCAGGTCGATGAAGCAGAGCCCGACGCGCTGGTCGTCGCCCGCCCCGTCGAAGACGGTGCCGAGCGTCTCGAAGAACAGCGTCCGGTTGGGCAGGCCGGTCAGCGGGTCGTGCAGCGCCTGGAAGCGCAGCCGCTGCTGCAGCTCGTACCGCTCGGTGATGTCCTCGACCATGGCGACGGTGAACCGGGGCCGGCCGTCGTCGTGCCGGATCAGCGAGACCGCGAGGTCGGTCCAGACGACGCTGCCGTCCTTGCGGTAGTAGCGCTTCTCGACCCGCGCGCTGTCCCGCTTGCCCTCGATCAGCTCCTGGTACAGCTCCCACATGCCGGCCGCGTCGTCGGCGTAGGCCAGCGCCGACACGTTCATCCGCCGCATCTCCGCGACGGTGTAGCCGAGCATGTCCGCGAAGGACTGGTTGACCTCGATGATCTGCCCGTCCACACCGGCGATGCCGATGCCGATGACGGCGCCGGTGAAGACCGCCCGGAAGCGGGCCTCGCTGTCCCGCAGCGCCTGCTCGACGGTGTCCCGCGCCTGCCAGGCGGAACGGGAGATTCGCTCCTGCTGGCTGAACACCCGGTCGCGCAACGCGCGGGCGAACCCGGCGGCGAACGCGCCCTGCAGCAGCGCGACCCGCTCGCGCAGTTCGGGTGACTCCGCCCGGCCGGGCAGCACCCACTGCAGGAACCGGTCACCGAGCGCGTGCACCGACCAGTCGAGCACGCCGGGCTCGGTGAGATGCGCCTGCACCAGGGCCCGTCCCACCTCCTCCGCCGGGCGGGCGGAGAAGGTGGGGGCGAGCAGGGCCTCGCCGAGCCGCTCGGTGAGCGGCACCAGCAGGCGCTCGGTCTCGGCCGCGGTCAGCGGCACGAATCCGATGCGGCGCACCGCACGAGCCCACTCGGCGGCGTACGCGACGGCGCCGGGCCGGCTGACGTCTCCCCCGTCGATGTCCGGGGCGCGCATGGGATCAGCCGAGGGCGCGGTCGTGCCGGGCGACGCCGCCGAAGGCGCCGAACCGCTCCGGGTGCTCGTCCACGTCCGACGGTGACTCGGGCCGCCACAGCGGCATGTGCACCACGCCCGGTTCGAGGATCGTCCAGTCGCCGAAGAAGCCGGTGATCTCGGCCCGCGAGCGCAGCGTGATCTCGGTGGCGGTACGCGCGGACAGCCGCTGCGCGTCCAGCATCTCCTGCGGCTGGTCCTCGAACGTGGAGTGGGAGATGACCAGGTAGCTGCCCGGGGCGGCGGCCGCCCGCAGGGTGGCCAGGATGTCGGCCGGGCGGTCGGCGTCCGGGACGAAGTGCACGACGCCGGCGAGCAGGATGCCCAGCGGCCGGTCGAAGTCGATCAGCCCGCTGGACCGGGCGTGGTCCAGGATCAGCTTCGGCTCACGCAGGTCGGCCAGGACCGCGGTGGCGCGCTCGTTGCCGGCGAGCAGCTCGTGGCTGTGCGCCACGGCGACCGGGTCGATGTCGACGTACACGATGCGGGCGTCCGGGTTCGCGGCCTGGGCGACCTCGTGCACGTTGCCGACGGTGGGGATGCCGGAGCCGATGTCGAGGAACTGGTCGATGCCGGCGTCGAGCAGCACCCGTACCGCCCGGCGCAGGAACTCCCGGCCCGAGCGCATGGTGGCGGCCAGGTTCGGTGTCATGGCCGCGATCTGCTCGGCCAGCTGCCGGTCGATCTCGAAGTTGTGGGCCCCACCGAGGAAGTAGTCGTAGACCCGGGCGGCGCTCGGCCGACTCAGGTCGATCTCGGTGGGCGCGCCGTCCGGCGTCTGCATCGCTCGGTCCCCCAGGTCGTCGCCGCCGTCGCTGGCGGGTCGTGTGGTGCAGACCACTCTAGGCCGGTACGGCCAGGTATGGGAGATCCACAACGGGCGATGCTGCCGGCCCGCGTCAGTCGGCCGACTCCAGCAGCAGCGAGATGCCCTGGCCGACGCCGACGCACATGGTCGCGAGCGCCCGGCGGCCGCCACGGCGGCGCAGTTCCAGCGCGGCGGTCAGCGCCAGCCGGGCGCCGCTGGCGCCGAGCGGGTGGCCCAGCGCGATCGCCCCGCCGCCCGGGTTGACATGCTCGGCGTCCTCCGGCAGGCCCAGCTCGCGCAGCACCGCCACGGCCTGCGCGGCGAACGCCTCGTTCAGCTCGATCACGTCCACGTCGGCGAGCGACAGGCCCGTCCGGTCGAGCAGCTTGCGGGTGGCCGGCACCGGGCCGACGCCCATGATCCGCGGCGGTACGCCGGCCGCCGCCGCGCCGCGTACCCGGGCCAGCGGGGTGAGGCCGTAGCGTTCGACGGCGGCCGCGGAGGCGACGAGCAGCGCGACCGCGCCGTCGTTGACGCCGGAGGAGTTGCCGGCCGTCACCGTGCCGCCCTCACGGAACGGGGTGGGCAGCGAGGCGAGCTTCGCCAGCGTCGTCTCGCGCGGGTGCTCGTCGGCCTCGACCAGCTTCGTCTCGCGCTTGCCGGCGGGCACCGTCACCGGGACGATCTCCTCGGCCAGCCGGCCGTCGGCCTGCGCCTTGGCGGCCCGCTGCTGCGACCGGTACGCGAAGGCGTCCTGCGCGGCCCGGTCCACGCCGAACTCGGCTGCCACGTTCTCCGCCGTCTCCGGCATCGAGTCGACGCCCCAGCCCTTGCGCATCAGCGGGTTGACCAGCCGCCAGCCGATGGTGGTGTCGTACACCTCGGCGGTGCGGGCGAACGGCGTGGCCGCCTTCGGCATGACGAACGGCGCGCGGCTCATGCTCTCCACGCCGCCGGCCACCACCAGGTCGGCCTCACCGGCGACGATCGCGCGGGCGGCGGAGGCGAGCGCGTCCAGGCCGGATCCGCAGAGCCGGTTGACGGTGCTGCCCGGCACCTCCTCCGGCAGCTCGGCGAGCAGCGCGGCCATCCGGGCCACGTTGCGGTTGTCCTCGCCGGCCTGGTTGGCGCAGCCCAGGATCACGTCGTCGGTACGCGCCCAGTCGACCGACGGGTGGCGGGCCACCAGTTCGCGGACGACGTGCGCGGCCAGGTCGTCGGGGCGGACCCCGGCCAGGGCGCCGGCGTACCGGCCGATCGGGGTGCGGACTCCGGCAACGAGATAGGCCACTGTCATCGCGCGTACGTCCTTCGGGGGTGGGAAGGGGTCGGTGGGGGTACCCGGCGCCAGGATATCCGTGACCGGAGCGGATAGGTTTGCCGCATGTCCGGGGCCCAGTTCAGCGCAGAGACAAGCGGCGGCGGCGCGTTCGTCCGCCAGCCCAACCGGTTCACCGGCCGGGTCACCCCGCACTCCACCTCCCCGGAGGGCGGCGGGCCGGACGATCAGGGGCGCTGGCCGCTGGAGGCGGGCCGCTACCGGCTGATCTGGTGCCGGGCCTGCCCGTGGGCGCACCGGGCCCGGATCGTGCGCGGCCTGCTCGGGCTGGACGAGGTGATCTCGCTGGGCACCGTCGACCCGATCCGGGACGAGCGGGGCTGGCGGTTCGCGCTCGACCCGGACGGCTTCGACCCGGTGCTCGGCATCGGCTTCCTGTCCGAGGCGTACCTGTCCACCGACGCGGACTACACCGGCCGGGTGACCGTGCCGGCGCTCGTGGACACGCTCACCGGACGGGTGGTCACGAACGACTATCCGCAGCTCACGCTCGACTTCTCGACCGAGTGGCGGCGGTTCCACGCGCCGGACGCGCCGGATCTGTACCCGGTCGAGCTGCGCCCGGAGATGGACGCGCTGATGGCGGAGATCCACCGGGACGTCAACAACGGCGTCTACCGATGCGGGTTCGCCACCTCCCAGGAGGCGTACGACGAGGCGTTCACCGCGCTGTTCGCCCGCCTCGACGCGCTGAGCGAGCGGCTGGCCGGCCGGCGCTACCTGATGGGCGACGCGATCACCGAGGCGGACGTGCGGCTGTTCACCACGCTGGTGCGCTTCGACGTGGCGTACCACGGGCACTTCAAGTGCAACCTGCGCAAGCTGACCGAGATGCCGGTGCTCTGGGCGTACGCGCGGGACCTGTTCCAGACGCCGGGCTTCGGCGAGACGGTGGACTTCGACCACATCAAGCGGCACTACTACGCCACCCACGACATGATCAACCCGACCCGGATCGTGCCGCTGGGTCCGGATCTGTCCGGCTGGACCACCCCGCACGGACGTGGCTGAGGACACCGGCCGCCGGATCTCCGCCGCGTTCGCCGCCGTCTGCCTGGCCGCCGGCGCGGCGGCGGTGACTGTTGCGGTGGTCGCCGGTCCCGGTCCCGGACCCGTCGCGTACGTGAGTGAGGCGGGCATCGCGGACAGCGGGTACGCCGGGGCGTACCGGATCGGGATCTTCTCGGTGGCCGCCTCGCTGCTGCTGCTCGCCGGGGCGCTGCCGCCGGGGTTGCGGGCGGCGGCCGGGCTGCTCGGCATCGGCGCGGTCGCGACTGTGCTGTCCGGCGCTGTCACGTGCAGCGAGGGCTGCCCGTTGCCGCCGTTCGAGGCCCCCACGGTGGCGGACCTGGTGCACGGCGGGGCCAGCATCGCGGCGACCGCCGCTGTGGTGCTCGCCATGCTCGTGGTGCTGTTCTCCCGGGCGGCGGACCAGGGGCTGCGGCGGATCGCCGCGGTCGGCGCGGCGGTGGCGCTGCCGGTGGCCGTCGTGGTCGCGCTGGCGCTGCTGCTGGTCGGCCGCAGCACGCTGCTCGGGCTGTCGGAGCGGGTGCTGCTGGTCGTGGTCGCCGCCTGGGGACTGGTCACCTCCGGATACCTGGCTGTAAGGAGCCTCACCGGCGACGGTCCTTCCGTTCCCACCCGCGACGGGAGTAACGTGTCGCGACGATGACCAATGTCTGGTGCCTCACCGAGCGCCTGTACGTCGATCTGCGACGGCAGGCCAGCGGCGTCTGTCCGGCGTAGCTCCACGCCCTGACGCCCGCCTTCCCTCTCCAGACCTTGGACCCGTCCTCATGGCTTCCGCCCTGCGCAGAATTCCCTTCTCCGTCCAGATCCTGCTGGGCCTCGTGCTCGGTGTGGCGCTCGGTTTCCTCGCCCGCGCCGCCGACCTCGCCTGGCTGACCAGCACGCTCGACACCGTCGGCGGCCTCTTCGTCCAGCTGCTCAAGCTGGCCGTGCCGCCGCTTGTCTTCACCGCCATCGTGGTCAGCGTGGTCAGCCTGCGCGGCGTCGCCAACGCCGCCCGGCTCGCCGTCAAGACGCTGCTCTGGTTCGCCGTCACCGCGCTCATCGCGGTGAGCATCGGCATCGGCCTCGGCCTGCTCACCGACCCCGGCCGCGGCGTCAACCTGGACCCGGCCGGCGCCACCGCGCCGAAGACCACCGGCTCCTGGATCGACTTCCTCACCGGCATCGTCCCGACCAACCCGGTCGGCGCGTTCGTCGAGGGCAACGTCCTGCAGATCGTCTTCCTCGCCCTGGTGGTGGGTGCCGCCGCGCTGCTCGTCGGCGACGCCGCCGAGCCGTTCGTGTCGCTCAACCGCTCGCTGCTGTCGATCGTGCAGAAGGCGCTCTGGTGGGTCATCCGGCTCGCCCCGATCGGCACGCTCGGCCTGATCGGCAACGCCGTCGCCTCGTACGGCTGGGACCTGCTGGCCCCGCTCGCGAAGTTCACCACGGCCGTCTACGTCGGCTGCGCGCTGGTGCTGTTCGTGGTCTACCCGGTGCTGCTCGCGGTGGCCGGCAAGCTCAACCCGCTGCGCTTCTTCGCCGGCGCCTGGCCCGCCATCGAGCTGGCGTTCGTGTCCCGCTCCTCGGTGGGCACCATGCCGGTGACCCAGCGCTCGGTGGAGCGCCTCGGCGTCCCCCGCGAGTACGCCTCCTTCGCCGTGCCGTTCGGCGCCACCACGAAGATGGACGGCTGCGCCGCCATCTACCCGGCGCTCGCCGCGATCTTCGTGGCGCAGGTGTTCGGCGTGAACCTGGGCGTCACCGACTACCTGCTGATCGCGTTCGTCTCGGTGGTCGGCTCGGCCGCCACCGCCGGCCTGACCGGCGCGATCGTCATGCTCACGCTGACCCTGAGCACGCTGGGCCTGCCGCTGGCCGGGGCCGGCCTGCTGCTGGCCATCGACCCGATCCTGGACATGATCCGCACCGCCACGAACGTGGCCGGTCAAGCGGTGGTGCCGACCATCGTGGCCGCCCGGGAGGGCACGCTCGACCGGGCCGCGTACGACTCGGCCGGCAAGCGCGACCTGATCGAGCCGGTCGAGACCGAGCGGCTCGACCCCGTACCCGCCTGATCCACACTTCTTCGGGTGCGTCTTCCGAAAGCGGGAGGCGCACCCGAAGCCATGACCGGAGGATCTTCGACAATGAGCGCCCTGTTCACCCCGCTCGCCCTGCGCGGCGTCACGCTGCCCAACCGGATCGCGCTGGCGCCCATGTGCCAGTACAGCGCCGGGCCCGACGGCCTGCCCACCGACTGGCACCGCGTCCACCTCGGCTCCCGCGCGGTCGGCGGGGCCGGGCTCGTGATCACCGAGGCGACAGCTGTGGTGCCCGAGGGCCGGATCAGCCCGCAGGACACCGGCCTCTGGTCCGGCGCGCACGTCGACGCCTGGCGGCCGATCACCGCGTTCGTCGCCGACCACGGCGCGGTGCCGGCCGTGCAGCTCGCGCACGCCGGGTTCAAGGCGTCCACGTACCGGCCGTGGGCGCCCGCGCGCGGCGGCGTGCCGGACGCCGAGGGCGGCTGGACCCCGGTGGGCCCGGGCGACCAGCCGTTCGTGCCGGAGTACCGCACGCCCACCGCGCTGGACGAGGCGGGCATCGCCGCCGTGGTGGACGCCTTCGCCACCGCCGCCGGGCGGGCGCTGGACGCCGGGTTCGCCGCCGTGGAGATCCACGCCGCGCACGGCTACCTGCTGCACGAGTTCCTGTCCCCGCTGACCAACCGGCGCACCGACGGCTGGGGCGGCGACCGGGCCGCCCGGATGCGGCTCACCCTGGAGGTGGCCCGCGCGGTACGCGCCGCCGTCGGCGAGTCGGTGCCGGTGCTGACCCGGATCTCCGCCACCGACTGGACCGACGACGGCTGGACCGTCGAGGACAGCGTGGTGCTCGCCGGGGAGCTGGCCGCCGCCGGGGTGGACCTGGTCGACACGTCCTCCGGCGGCGCGGCCGTCCGGGCGTCCATCCCGGTCGGACCCGGCTACCAGGTGCCGCTGGCCGCCCGGATCCGCCGCGACGCCGGGGTGCCGACCGGTGCGGTGGGCCTGATCGTCGAGCCCGAGCAGGCCGAGCAGATCGTGGCCGGCGGCGAGGCGGACCTGGTGCTGCTGGGCCGGGAACTGCTGCGCGACCCGTACTGGCCGCGCCGCGCCGCCGCCAAGCTCGGCACCACCCCCGCCTGGCCCAACCAGTACGCCCGAGCCTTCTGACCGTGCGCGTCGATCATGAAGTTGGCGGTGTTCCGCGTCCGTTTTGTCGCCGCCAACTTCATGATCAACCGGGAGAACGCGGTCAGCCGGCCAGGTGGCTCCAGCGGGGTTCCAGGTCGGTCCAGGCGCCCTGGTCGGCCACCGTGCCGTCGATCAGCACCACCACGTGGTCGGCCCGGACCAGCGCGGCCCGCTTCGCGGTCGAGCCGACCACAGTCACCCCGTGCTCGCGCAACGCCGCCCACAACGCCAGCTCCGTACTCACGTCCAGCGCCGACGACACGTCGTCGGCCACCAGCAGCTCGGTACGCGGCGCGAGCGCCCGGGCCAGCGCCAGCCGCTGGAGCTGACCACCGGAGAGCCGGGTGCCCTTGTGCCCGATCAGCAACCCGAGCCCGCCTCCCGCGGCGGCCAGGTCGTGTTCGAGCTGGGCGGTCGAGACCGCACCGGCGGCGTCCACCTGGTGCCCGAGCGCGATGTTGTCGGCCACCGTGCCGGAGAGCACCCGGGGCAGCTGACCCACGTACCCGACCTGGTTGGGGCGTAGGAACATCTCCGGCTCGGTCACCGGGTCGCCGTTCCAGCGCAGCTCGCCGACGTGGTGCACGATCCCGGCGAGTGCGCGCAGCAGCGACGACTTGCCGGACCCGACCGGGCCGACGACGAGCACCAGCTGCCCGCGCTCGACCACCAGGTCGACGTCGCGCACGGCCAGCGTGCCGTCGGAGTGCAGCGCGCCGAAGCCGGCCAGTTCCAGGCGGCGCAGCGGGTGCCGGGGCGGCGGCTCGGGCGCGGGCGCGGTGCCCGCGACCAGATCCAGGCCGGGCACCGGCGCCGCGTACACGGCCTCGCCGGTCATCGCCACCGTCCGCTTCGTCCACACCCGCGCCGACGGGTACTGCGACACCAGTGACGCGGTGGTCCACGCGAACCAGCGAGCCGCGCCGAGCGTGGAGACGGCCACCAGCGTGGCGCCGGCGGACAGCCCGCCGGCCAGGTAGAGCGCCCACGCGCCGATCGGCAGCAGGCCGCTGGCCACCGACGGCGTGGACCGGGCCCACACCTGCATGGCGATCTCACGCCGCTGCCGCTCGCTGCGTACCTCGTCGAGCCGGGCGAGGTGCCGCAGCACCGGGCGGGTGGCGCCGGCCAGCTTGACCGTACGGGCGGCGGACAGCGCGGAGACCAGCGCGGTGGCGAACGCGGCGCGCGCCTTCACCGTGCCGGCGGCGGTGCGTTCCAGCCGCGGCCCGAACAGCGTCGCCGCCAGCCCGGAGACCACCATCGTGCCGACGAAGAACAACGCCGGTACGAAGCTGCCGGTCACCAGCGTCATGGTGACCACGATGACCAGCGAGATGAACTGGTCCATCAGGTTGTCGGCCAGGTGCACCACCCGGTCGGTGTCACCGCCCTGGGCCACCACCTCGGCCGGGGTGTGCCCGCTGACCCGGCGCGCGCCGGTCTGCCCGTGCACCAGCCGGGCGCTGATCCGCAGCATCTGCCGGATCCACCACTGCGGGAACCACAGGTTCGTCAGGTACGGCAGCGGCAGCACCACGAGCAGCGCGGCCACGATGCCCAGCGCCGGCAGCCACGGGTCGCCGCCGCCGACCAGGTCGGCCCAGAGCCAGGGCAGCACCGCGCCGTCCATGCCGAGCACCGTCATCACGATGAACAGGCCGACCGAGATCAGGCCGTACCGCGGGTCGTTGAGGCCCAGCCGGAGGATCTCCCGCATGGTCCGCGCGGGGGGCGCGGGCGGCGCGGGTGGCGGGTCGGAGCGCGGCACGGCGGCCGGCCGCGTCGCGGGCGCGGTCGGCGTCGCGGGCGCGTCGTCCCAGGCGGGCGCGTCGAGCAGGTCGACGCCGCCGCGCCGGGCGCCCACTCCGGCGTACGCCCCGGCGTGGCTGGTGGCGAGCAGTTCGGCGAAGCGGGCCGACTCGCGCAGCGGACCGGCCTCCAGCACCGCTCCGTCGGCCATCACGACCACCTCGTCGCAGCGGCGCACCGAGGAGAGCCGGTGCGCGATGACGATGCCGATCCGGTCGGTGAGCAGCCGTTCGGTGGCCTCGCGTACCCGGTTCTCGGTGACCGGGTCGAGCCGCGCGGTGGCCTCGTCGAGGATCACCACGTGCGGGTCGCGGACCAGGATGCGGGCGAACGCGACGAGCTGCTCCTGCCCGGCGGAGAGCACGTAGCCGCCGTCGCCGAGCCGGGTGTGCACGCCGTCGGGCAGCTCGGCGATCCAGCCGGACAGGCCCAGCTCGGCCAGCGCCCGCTCGGCGGCGTCCAGCAGCTCCGGGTCGAACAGCGCCACGTTCTCGGCGAGCGTGCCGGCCAGGATCTCGGTGCGTTGCGGCACCACGGCGATCCACCGGCGCAGTTCCTCGACGTCCAGGTCGACCAGGTCGGTGTCGCCGAGGAACACCGTGCCGCGGGGCACGTCCACCGCCCGGGTGAGCACCTTTGCCAGCGTCGACTTGCCCGAGCCGGTACGCCCGACGAGCGCGTACGAGCGGCCCCGGACGAAGTCGAGGCGCACGTCGCGCAGCGCCGGCCCGCGCTCGTCCCCGCCGGCCGGGTAGCGGTAGGTGAGCCCGCGCACGGTCAGGTCGCCGTCGACCGGGGTGGCCCCGCCCTCCGGCTCCTGCGGCGACCCGGCGAGCAGTTGCACCCGGCCCCACGCGCCGAACGCCTGCTGCAGGTGCGGCACCCAGCGGGCGATGTGCTCGACAGTCGCGCCGAACGCGATGGCCAGCAGCCAGATCCCGGTCAGCCGGGCGGCGTCGACGCGGCCGGTGGCGAGCGCCCACGCGCCGCCCAGCACCACACCGGCGATGCCGACCCGGACCGCGCCGGCGGCGGCCGCGGTGACCCGGGCGGAGAGCCGGAACACCCGGACGCACCGGGCGATCACCTCGGCCGCGCGGCGGGCGTAGAGGCGCAGCACGTACGGCCGGGCGAGGCTGGTGCGCACGTCGTCCTGCCCGTGCACCGCCTCCTCCATCACCGCCGCGAGGTCGGACCACGCCTCCTCCTCGGCCATCCGGGCCGGGGCGATCCGGGCGGTCGGGCGGCGCAGCGTCACCGCGAGCAGGGAGGTGAGCACGATCATGCCGACACCGGCGGGCCACCAGACGATCAGCGCGCTCACCGTCGCGAGGACGCAGACCGCGAGGCCCTGCGCCAGCCGTACGCCGGTGTTCCGCATCTCGGCGGCGACCTGGTAGACGTCGTTGTCGATCCGGTCGAGCAACTCGCCGACCGGCGTGGTCTCCAGGGTGGGCAGGTCCTGGCCGAGCGCGACCCGGCAGAGCCGCCGCCGCACGTCGGCCGACCAGTCGGCGGTGAGCCGCGCCATGATCAGGCCGATCAGCAGGTCGGTGACGACAGCGGCGACGAGCGCCACCGCGAGCGCGACGAACCAGCCGGACGAACGGTGCACCAGCACCGGCCCGGCCAGCGCGGACGCGGCCGCCTGGCCACCGGCCCCGAGCACGATCAGCAGCAGGACCGCCGCCATCCGCCGGGGCGCCGTGGCCCAGAGATCTCGGAGCAGGCGCATGGAAGGTCCTCCGGACTCGGATCGGTGGGGGCGGTGACCTCACCCTCACCCTTCCGGCGGCCCGGAATCAACCGAATTACCGACCGCTGGTCAGGTCCGCGCGACCCGCCGGACGATGCCGAGCAGCGACTCCTGCACCTCGTCGATCGAGCGGTCCGGCGAGAAGACGAGCCAGTCCACCGCCACCACCAGCCCGACGCCGAACAGCGCCGAGCTGGCGGTACGCACGTCCAGGTCGGCCGGGAGGTCGCCGCTGTCCACGCCGGCCTGCACCGTGTCGGCGATCACCGCGATGGCCTCGCCGCGCAGCAGCCGCAACGTCTGCTGCCACTCCCGGTTGGTCCGCCACATCTCCGAGAGCAGCAGCTGGGCGAAGGCGCGGTAGCGGCGGATGTACTCCAGTTGCGCGCGGACCAGCGCGCCCAGCGCCTCCAGCGGCGGCAGCCCGTCCACGGCGGCCCGGAACTCGGCGGTGAGCAGGCCGATGCCGTGCCGCAGCAGCTCCTCGAACAGGACGGTCTTGGACTCGAAGTTGTAGTAGACGGTCCCTTTCGCCACGCCGGCCCGGGCCGCGATGTCGTCCACCGTGGTGGCCGAGAATCCCTGCTCGGCGATGAGGTCCACCGCCGCCACGAAGAGGCGCTGGCGGGTGTCCTCGCGCCGGCGTGTCCGTCCGTCCGTCACCGGCTCATCCTCACATGGTCAGTTCGGGGTGCAGCTTGGCCGGGGTCAGCCGGCGGGAGCGGCGGGCTGCGCCGACGGTGAGCGCCATGGCGCCCAGCCCGAACGCGAGCAGCACCAGCGCGCCGGTGACCACCGGGGCGGTGGTGCCGCCGTTGATGGTGTGCCGCAGGCCGTCCACCACGTACGTCATCGGCAGCCAGGGGTGGATCGCCTGGAAGAAGCCGGGCGACGTCTGCACCGGGTAGGTGCCGCCGGACGAGGTGAGCTGGAGCATCAGCAGCGCCAGCGCGGCCAGCCGCCCGGCCGGGCCGAGCGCCACGCCGAGCAGTTGCATGATCGCGGTGAACGCCAGCGAGGTGAGCGCGAGCAGCCCGAACGTGGCCGCCCCGTGCCGCGGGTCGAGCCCGAGCGCCAGCGTCACCACCGTGTAGAGCACGGTGACCTGGGCCAGGCCGATGCCCGCGGCCGGGAGCCACCCGGCGAGCACGACCCGCCAGCCGGGAGCGCCGGACATCACGTGCCGCCGGTTGACCGGCCGCAACAGCATGTACGTGATCATCGCGCCGACCCAGAGCGCCAGCGACAGGAAGTACGGGGCGAAGCCCACGCCGTACGAGCCGGCCGGGTTCTGCGAGTCGCGGATCAGGCCGACCGGGTCGCCGAGGACGCCGGCGCGGGTGGTCGCGTCGTCGTACCCGGGTAGTTTCCGCTCCCCGGCGGCGAGCCCGTCGGCGAGGTCGCCGGCGCCGCCCTCCAGCCGGGTCAGCCCGTCGACCAGCCGGTTGCTGCCGCTGCCGAGCTGGGCCAGGCCGCCGTCGAGCTGGCGGGCGCCGGTGGCGAGCCGGTAGAGGCCGCCGCGCAGCTCGGTCGCGCCGGTCGACGCGTCGCCGAGGCCGTCGCGGAGCTTGGCGCTGCCCTGGGCCAGCGTGGCGAGCCCGCCGGCCAGCTCGTTGACCTTGGCGCGGGCGGAGGCGACGTCGTCGGCCAGGTGCGGCGCGGCGGCGGCGACCTCCCGGGCGGTCTTCGCCACGTCGGTCATCTGCTTGCGCAGCGTGGCCATGTCGGTCTCGTCGAGCGCGGCCACCACGGAGCGGGCCTGCGTGACGGCCCGGTCGGCGGCCTTGCGGGCGGCGGCGAAGTCCGGGTCGTCCGCCAGTTCGGGGTGTTCCTTCGCGACCGCGTCGAGCCGGTCACGGATCTCCTCGGCGGTCGCCACCACCTCGGCGGCCTTGCCGGGGAGCGCGTCCAGCCCGGCGGCGAGCTGCTGCGCGCCGTCGGCGACGAGCGTGGCCGCCTTCTCGATCTTGTCGGCGTTGCGGCGCAGCACCGGCTCGTACTTGTCGGCGGCGGCGTTCACCGTCGCCGCCGCGGCCTTGGTCTCGGTGGCGGCGCGCCCGGCGCCGTCGGCGAGCTGGGCGGCGCCGGTACGCAACTGGTCGAGGCCCTTGGCGAGCTTGTCCGCGCCCTGGACGGACTGGTTCAGTCCACCGGTGAGCTGCCCGGCGCCGTCCGAGGCGTCACCGAGCCCGTCGGCGAGCTGATCGGCCCCCCGCTGGGAGCTGCCGAGCCCGTCGGCGATCTTCCCGGCGCCGTCGGCGGCGCGGCCGGTCTCGGCCTTGGCGTCGGTGAAGCCGATCAGCATCCGGTCGAAGTACGTGGCGGCGGTGCTCTGCGCGGCGGCGGCCCGGATCTCGCTGAACGCCGACCGGGCGAGCAGGCCGGAGAGGTAGTTGGTGGCGTCGTCGTTGACGACCTTCAGCTCACCCTGCCGGGCCGGGCGGTCCGGTTCCGGGGCGGCGGCGAGCGAGGCGGAGAAGTCCTCCGGGATGGAGAAGACCAGGTGGTAGCGCCCGTCGCGCAGCCCGTTCGTGGCGTCGGCCTGGTCGGTGACGGTCCAGCCGAACACCTTGCGGTCGAGCAGCTTCTCGGTGAGGTCGCGCCCGGCGTGCACCTCGCTGCCGTCGCCGGCGGTGGCCGGGCGGTCGGCGTTGACCAGGGCGACGGGGATCCGGTCCATCTTCCCGTAGGGATCCCAGAACGCGTACAGGTAGAGCGCGCCGTAGAGCAGCGGGACGATGGTGAGCACGGCCAGGGCGGCGCGCGGCAGCCGGCCCCGGGTCATCCGGCGCAGCTCGAACAGGGCAAGTCGCAGGACGCTCATGCGGGCACCTCGGCGGGACGGTCGGGAGCGGGCTCGGCGGGAAGGGCGGGGGCGGGCACTGCCGGGTCGCCGATGCGGTGCGCGGTGGCGGCGACGCCGGGTTCGACCGCGCGGGCGCTGGCGACCACCGCGTACCCCTGATCGGCGAGGCGTTCCAGCGCGCCCCACATCCACTCCCGCTCGGGGCGGTCGGCGCCGGCGTCCACGTCGTCGGCGACGATCAGGCTGGGGCCGCCGAGGCTGGCCAGCACCAGCCCGAGCACCTGCCGTTCGACGGGGGTGAGGTCTCTGCCGTACCGGTCGGGGTCCAGCGGCGCGTCGGTGAGGCCGGCGCCGGCGACGGCGGCGGCGTAGGCGTCGCGGCGGTAGGCCCGGCGGGCCCGCACGGCGGCCACCGGCACCAGGCGCCGACGGCGGCGCGGTACCGGGCCGAGCAGCAGCAGCCGTTCGGTGATGTGCTCGGCGACGGTGAGCGTCGGGTCGGGCTCGTGCACGCCGGCCACCTGGCCGAGCGCGGCCGGACCCCGGCGGCGCAGCTCGCCGTGGCTGTGCGGGAAGCGCCCGGCCAGCGTGAGCAGCAGCGAGGTGCGTCCGCTGCCGGGCGGGCCGGTGACCGCGACCAGCTCACCGCTCGCGGCGGTGAGGTCGACGTCCCGGTAGACCCAGCCGCGGCGCGTCCGCAGCCCCAGGCCGCTGGTCTCGACGATGTTCATCAGACCCCGAATTCCGAACTGACTAGTCAGTATAAAAACATGCCCAGCCTAGCGCCGGGTGTCCGGTTCGGGACCTCCGGCGGGACGTGATCCTCAGAACAGCACTGTGGCGAGCGTGCCGACCGGGCGGAAGCCGCAGCGCTCGTAGACCCGGCGGGCGGGCAGGTTGAAGTCGTTCACGTAGAGGCTCACGGTGGGCGCGACCCGGTCCAGCGCGTCGCGCACCACAGCGGCCATCGCGGCGGTGGCGATGCCCCGGCCCCGCCACTCGGGCGCCACCCAGACGCCCTGCACCTGCGCGGTCCGGCGGGTCACCACCGCCAGCTCCGCCTTGAAGACCACCCGCCCGTCGACGAAACGGGCGTAGGCGCGGCCGGCGCGCACCAGCTCGGTCACCCGGCGCCGGTAGCCGCGCCCGCCGTCCTCGGCCAGCGGCGACACCCCGACCTCCTCGGTGTACATCGCCACCGCGGCCGGGAACAGCCGGTCGACCTCACTGCCGCGCACCCGCCGCACGTCCGGGTCGGGCGCCACGGCGGGCAGCGCGTCAGTCGCCAGCAAGGGCTGGTTCGGGCGTACGTCCCGGGCCGGCCCCCAGTACGCGGAGAGGCGGTCCCAGAGCCCGAGTACGGCGTCGGCGCGGCCCACGATCGAGGAACAGAGTCGCTCCTGCCCGCTCAACTGCTCGGCGAACGCGGTCACCGCCGGCTCGGACGCGAGCACCGGGGTCAGGTTGCCACCCAGCCAGCAGATCGACTCCAGGTTGCGGCGGGAGCCGTAGCCGAGGATCCGCGCCTCGGCCCGCCACCAGGCCAGCCCGCGCGCCGCCACCCGCTCGGCGACCTGCGCGCCGGCGTACGGGTCGAGGTCGAGCAGCCGCTCGACCGCGCGGCGCTCCGACTCCCCGAGTTGGCGTACCGGCATCGTGAGCACGGTTACCAGCCTGCCAGATCCGCGCCGGGGCGCGCGGGCCGACCGGGCACCCCGGACCGCTCCGGTGAGCGGCGGCTCAGCCGACCGTCACGGGCGCCGGTTCGGGCACGGGCGGCCGGGTCCGGGCGGCCCACCGCACCACCGGCGGCACGAGTGCGCCGAGCAGCAGGAACACCCCGCCGAGCACCAGCCAGCCGGGCACGCCCCAGCCGATCGCAAGCGTGGTCACCACCACCGGGGCGACCATCGAGCCGAGCTGCATGCCCATCCCGTACGCCCCCTGATACTGGCCGTGCGCGTGCGCCGGGGCCAGCCCGAACGAGATGCCCCAGCCGGCCGCCGCGTGCCACAGTTCCCCCACGACGTGCACCAGCGCGCCGGCCAGCAGCAGCGGCACCGCCACCGCGACCGGTACGCCGCCACCGGCGGCGAACAGCGCGCAGGCGCCGGCGAGCAGGACGCCGGCCCGGCGGGCGGCCCGGCCCGCGCCGGTCAGGTCCTCGGTGCCCCGCGAGGCGCGGACCTGGAACAGGATCACCACCACCGTGTTGACGAGCAGGCAGACGGAGATCAGCCAGTTCGGCGCGGTGGTGTGCCCGGCGATCCAGAGCGGCAGGGCGATGTTGATCAGCGAGAAGTGCATGGACATCAGCCCGTCCAGCACGGTGAAGGCGAGGAACGGGCGGTCCCGCAGCGCGATCAGCCGCGGTCCGTGCGCCGGGGCGGGCACCGGCGGGACCGGCGGGAGCCGCAGCAGCACCGCCGCCGCCAGCACGTAGGTCGCGGCGTCGAGCAGGATCAGCGTGACGTACGCGCCGCGGGTGTCGGCGGCGAGCGCGAACCCGGCCAGCACGGTGCCCACCGAGATGCCGACGTTGGTGACCGCGCGCAGGTAGGCGCGGGTGCGGACCCGCTGGTCGGGTGGGACGGCGCCGGCGATCAGCGCGCCCCGGGCGCCCCGGGTGCCCGCGTCGGCGAGCGCCATCAGCACGCCGACGGCCAGGAAGCCGGGGAACGAGCGCACCGCTACCAGCGCGGCGGTGCACCCGGCCGAGGCGAGCAGCGCGGCCATCTGGAGCCCGCGCGGGCCGAGGCGGTCGGCCAGGTAGCCCATCGGCGTGCTCGCCACCAGGCTGACCAACGCGGTGAGGGTGAGCGCCACGCCGACCTCGGCCACCGTGAGCCCGACCGAGCGGGTGAGGAAGAGCGCGCTGGCGGTGAGCCAGGTGCCCCGCCCGACGGTGTTGACGAGCGTGGAGAGGGCGAGGGTCCGGGACGGGCCCGGTTCGGGAAGCAGGCGCACGCCGGCAGCCTAACAGTACGAACGTACGGTTTGCAGCCGAGTTCCATCCGCGTCTTGTCGGCGATGCATTGCCGATATATCGTTGATGCATCAGTGATACGACGACAGAAGGAGAGCCCTGATGGGTTTCCACCGACGCATGCACGCCATGCACGACGAGATGCGCCGCCGGGGCGGCTTCGGCTTCCCGCCCGTACCCCCGGGTCCGCCGCCCTTCCCGCCCGGACCGCACGGCCACGGGCGGGGCCGCGGCGGGCGCGGACGAGGCCGGCGGCCCAACGTGCGCGGCGCCGTGCTGGCCCTGCTCACCGAACGTCCGATGCACGGCTACGAGATGATCCAGGAGATCGACTCCCGCACCGGCGGGGCCTGGCGGCCCAGCCCCGGGTCGATCTACCCGACGCTGCAACTGCTGGAGGACGAGGGCGTCATCGCGACCGCCGCCGACTCCGAGGGCGGGCGCAAGCGGTTCGCGCTCACCGAACAGGGCCAGGCCGAGGCGACCGCCGCGGCGCAGACCCCGCCCTGGGCGGAGTTCGCCGAGCAGACGGTAAACAGCTGGCACGACATCCGCGACGCCGGCGCACAGGCCATGCAGGCGCTGCGGCAGGTGATGACCACCGGCACCGACGACCAGCGCGCCCGCGCCGCGCAGGTGCTCGACGAGACGCGGCGCAAGCTCTACGCCATCCTCGCCGAGTCCGAGTGAGCGCTGCCGTCGCGACGGCACGCCGGCCGGACCACGACCGGCGTGCCGTCAGGCCCGGCGCGCGGTGACGAGCAGGTACTCCCAGCGCATCACGCCGCCGTCCAGGTGCCGGGCGGCCAGGTCGGTCAGCGCGCGGTCGAGCCCGGCCGTACGCTCCGGATCGCCCGCGTTCGCCCGGTAGACCGCCACCGTGGGCCCGTAGTGGGTCGCGAAGAAGTCCCGGAACTGCCCCGGCGTGGCGAACCGGTCCACCACCACGGCGTCGCGCCCCAGCGTCAGCGCGTCGACCCGGTCGCCGAACAACTCCCGGACGTGGTTCTCGTCGCCCCAGAGCGGGGGCGGCTGCGCGCCCGGCGGCGGTGGCGGCGCGTACGGCCGCATGGCCGCGAACAACTGGCCCACGAAGCCCTCCGGGGTCCAGTTGACCAGGCCGATCGTCCCGCCCGGCCGGCACACCCGCAGCAACTCGTCGGCGGCGACCCGGTGCCGGGGCGCGAACATCACGCCCACACAGGACAGCACCGCGTCGAACGCGCCGTCGGCGTACGGCAGCGCCTCCGCGTCCGCCTCCTCCCAGGTCAGCGTCACGCCCTCCCGCTCGGCTGCCGCCCGCCCGATCGCCAGCAACTCCGGGGTGAGGTCCCCGGCCACCACCTGCGCGCCGGTCCGGGCCGCCGGCAGAGCCGCATTGCCGGTCCCGGCCGCCACGTCCAGCACCCGCATGCCCGGTCCCACTCCGGCGGCCCGGACCAGCGTCGCCCCCAACTGCGGGATCACCTGCGCGGCCACTGCGGAGTAGTCGCCCAGCGCCCACATCGCGCGGTGCCGGGCCTTCACCGCCGCGTCCTGTTCCCGTTCCTCGATCATCTGTCGCTCCTCAGCTGTCGTCCCTGCACAGGACGCTAGGCAGCGGACGACACGGCCCCCAGTACGAGATCTGTACCGCTCCCGACAGGCGCCTGGCCGGGCCGCCGGGCCGGGCGTAGCGTGCCCGCCATGGGGGCCTCCTACCACCAGTTCTGCCCCGTGGCGAAGGCCATGGAACTGCTCGACGAGCGGTGGACGCTGCTCGTGGTCCGGGAGCTGGTCAGCGGCTCGGAACGCTTCAACGAGCTGCGCCGGGGCCTGCCCCGGATGTCGCCCACGCTGCTGTCGCGCCGGCTGCACCAGCTCGTCCGCGCCGGGGTGGTGGAGCGGCGGGTCGACGGCGCCGACGTGCGCTACGTCCCGACCGCCGCCGGGCGGGAGCTGCGGCCCGTGCTGGAGGCGCTCGGCGCCTGGGGCGTGCGCTGGATCGGCGAGCTGGGCGACGCCGACCTGGACCCGAAGCTGCTGCTGTGGGACATGCACCGGCACGTCGACCACGACGCGGTCCCGCCGGGGCGTACCGTCGTGCGGTTCCGCTTCCGGGACGTGCCGGCGGCGCAGCGCGACTGGTGGCTGGTGATCGCCGCGGGCGAAGCCGACGTCTGCGACATCGACCCCGGGCACGACGTGGCGGTGACCGTCACCGCGGACCTGCGCGCCCTGGTCCAGGTCTGGATGGGCGACCTGGGGTGGGCCGCGGCGCTGCGCGGCGGCGCGGTGGAGGTGAGCGGGCCGGAGGCGCTGCGGCGTGCCGCGCCCGGCTGGTTCACGCTCTCCCCGTTCGCCGCCGTGCCCCGCCCCTGAGACGGCGCGTGCGGCCGCCCCCGACGGGGACGGCCGCACGGCGACGCGAAAAGCAGATCAGTGCACGGTGACGGTGGCGCCGCCCGGCACCAGGTCGCGCAGCTCCTCGGGGATCTCGGCGCCCATCTCGTCGGCGATCCGCAGCGCCTCCTCGATCAGCGTCTCCACGATCTGCGCCTCGGGCACGGTCTTGACGACCTTGCCCTTGACGAAGATCTGGCCCTTGCCGTTGCCCGAGGCCACACCCAGGTCTGCCTCGCGGGCCTCACCCGGACCGTTCACCACGCAGCCCATGACCGCGACGCGCAGCGGCACCGGCAGCCCCTCCAGACCGGCGGTGACCTCCTCGGCCAGCTTGTAGACGTCGACCTGCGCCCGCCCGCAGGACGGGCAGGAGACGATCTCCAGGCCGCGCTCGCGCAGGCCCAGCGACTCCAGGATCGCGGCGCCGACCTTGATCTCCTCGACCGGCGGGGCGGACAGCGAGACCCGGATGGTGTCGCCGATCCCCTCGGCCAGCAGCGCGCCGAACGCCACCGCCGACTTGATCGTGCCCTGGAACGCCGGGCCGGCCTCGGTGACGCCGAGGTGCAGCGGGTAGTCGCACTTCTCGGCCAGCAGCCGGTACGCCCGGATCATCACCACCGGGTCGTTGTGCTTGACCGAGATCTTGATGTCCCGGAAGCCGTGCTCCTCGAACAGCGAGCACTCCCACAGCGCCGACTCGACCAGCGCCTCGGCGGTGGCCTTGCCGTACTTGGCCAGCAGGCGCTTGTCGAGCGAGCCTGCGTTGACGCCGATCCGGATCGGCACACCCGCGTCGCCGGCGGCCCGCGCGATCTCCTTGACCTTGTCGTCGAACTGCCGGATGTTGCCGGGGTTCACCCGCACCGCGGCGCAGCCGGCGTCGATCGCCGCGAAGACGTACTTCGGCTGGAAGTGAATGTCGGCGATCACCGGGATCTGCGACTTCTTGGCGATCGCGGGCAGCGCCTCCACGTCGTCCTGCGACGGCACGGCGACCCGGACGATCTGGCAGCCGGACGCGGTCAGCTCGGCGATCTGCTGGAGCGTGGCGTTGACGTCGGCGGTGAGGGTGGTGGTCATGGACTGCACCGAGACCGGCGCGCCGCCGCCGACCGGCACCGAACCGACCATGATCTGGCGGCTGGCCCGGCGCGGGGCCAGCGGCGGCGGCGGTACGGGGGGCATACCGAGACTGACAGCGGTCACTTCAGGCACTCACCTTGAGAAGAGCGTGATGGGGTTGATGACATCGGCGGTGACTGTCAGCAGCGTGAACGCGCCACCGATCAGGATCACCGCGTACGTGAACGGCATGAGTTTGAGGTAGTCGACCCGGCCGGGATCCCGGCGGCCGATGCGCGCGTACAGCCAGGAGCGCGCCCGTTCGAACCAGGCGATGGCGATGTGCCCGCCGTCCAGCGGGAGCAACGGCAGCAGGTTGAACACGCCGATGAAGAAGTTCAGCGACACGAAGAGCATGAAGAACACCAGCCAGGCGTTGTTCTCCACGGCCTCGCCGCCGAGCCGGGTGGCGCCGACCACGCTGATCGGGGTGTCCATGTCGCGCTCGCTGCCGGTGATCGCGCTCCACAGCGCGGGCACCTTCTGCGGGATGCGCTGCATGGCGTGCGCGGTCTGCACCGCCATGGTGCCGGTGAAGTCGGCGGTGGCGCCGAACGCGGCGATCGGGCCGTACTCGACCCGCGGCGGGGTGCTCGGCCGCAGGGCGACGCCGAGCGCGGAGACCGACGAGGTGGCGCCCTTCGGGTCGTCCAGCGGCGGGCGCTGCACCGCGGCCAGGTCGACCCGGGCCTCCTGCGGCCGGCCGTCGCGCTCGAAGGTGACGGTGGCCGCGCCGGGCGGGGTGGCCCGGACCACGTCGAGCATGTCGCCCCAGGTGGAGACCGGCCGGCCGTTCACCGCGGTGATCCGGTCGCCGTCCTTGAGCTGGGCCTTCTCGGCCGGGCTGGCCGGGTCGTCGGCCTGGCAGGCGCGGGCCGCGTTCTCCACCACGACGCAGGGGGCCAGCGCGATCACGGCCGGCTCCGCCTTGAAGCCGTCCTCGGTGGAGGGGAACTTCGGGTTCGGCAGGCCGGCGGTGATCGCGATGATCCAGAGCGCGATCAGGGCCAGTGCGAAATGGGTGATCGAGCCGGCGGACATCACGATCGTCCGCTTCCAGACCGGGTAGCGCCACATCGCGCGCTTCTCGTCCCCGGGCTCGACGTCGTCGTCCTGCGGCGTCATGCCGACGATCTTGCAGAACCCGCCGAGCGGAATGCCCTTGATGCCGTACTCGGTCTCGCCCCGCTTGAACGACCACAGCGTCGGGCCGAAGCCGACGAAGTAGCGGGTGACCTTCATCCCGAACGCCTTGGCGGTCAGCATGTGCCCCGCCTCGTGCAGGCTCACCGAGATGAGAATCGCCAGGGCGAACAGCACCACCCCGAGCAGATAGCTCATCGAGCTCCTTCCACCGACCCGACGATGATCTCCTGGGCGTGCGCCCGTGCCCACGACTCGGCGGCGAGCACGTCCTCGACGGTACCTGGTTCGTCGAAATCGGGTGCGTCCTCCAGCACCCGCTGGAGGGTGTCGACGATGCCGAGGAACGGCAGCCGGCCCGCGACGAACGCGGCCACGCACTCCTCGTTCGCCGCGTTGTAGATCGCCGGGCGGCAGTGTCCCGCCTCACCCGCCGCCTTGGCCAGCGCGACCGCCGGGAACGCCGCGTCGTCCAGCGGGAAGAACTCCCAGGTGTGGGCAGTGGTCCAGTCGACCGCAGCGGCCGCCTCGGGCACCCGGTCCGGCCAGCCGATGCCCAGCGCGATGGGCAGCCGCATGTCCGGCGGGCTGGCCTGGGCGAGCGTGGACCCGTCGGTGAACTCGACCATCGAGTGGATCACCGACTGCGGGTGGACCATCACCTCGATGTCGGCGTACGGCACGTCGAACAGCTCGTGCGCCTCGATCACCTCCAGCGCCTTGTTGACCATCGTGGCGGAGTTGATCGTGACGACCGGGCCCATGTTCCAGGTCGGGTGCGCCAGCGCCTGCTCCGGCGTGACGGCGGTCAGCTCGTCGCGCCCCCGCCCCCGGAACGGGCCGCCGCTGGCGGTGACCACCAGCCGCCGCACCTCACCCCGGGCGCCGCCGCGCAGGCACTGCGCCAGCGCGGAGTGCTCGGAATCGACCGGGACGATCTGCCCCGGTCGCGAGACGGCGGCCTTGACCAGCGGGCCGCCGGCGACGAGGGACTCCTTGTTGGCCAGGGCGAGGGTACGCCCGGCGTGCAGCGCGGCCAGCGTCGGCGGCAGGCCCAGCGAGCCGACCACCCCGTTGAGCACCACGTCGCACGGCCACTGCGCCAGCTCGGTCATCGCGTCCGGCCCGGCCACGATCTTGGGCAGTTTGAAGTCGCCGGTGGCCCAGCCGCGCTTGCTCGCCTCGGCGTAGAACGCGAGCTGAAGGTCCTGCGCGGCGGATGCGCGGGCCACGCCGACCGCCTCCACGCCCAGCTCCAGCGCCTGCGCGGCGAGCAACTCCACGTTGCCGCCACCCGCGCCGAGGGCCACCACCCGGAAGCGGTCCGGGTTGCGCTTGACGATGTCGATGGCCTGGGTGCCGATCGAGCCGGTCGAACCGAGCAGCACGAGATCTCGGGGAGTGGTCACCGGACCATTGTTCCCCAGCGCCTCACCGCGGTTCGTCCCGGAGTGCCCGGCGGCATGATCGACTCCACTTCGCCGAGATGGTGGCATCCCAGGCGCCGCGATGCCACCACTTCGGCGAACTGGTGTCGATCACGCCTCGATCGCCTCCTCGACGCTACGGGGACGCGATCGTCCCGTCTGGCGCGGTGAGGTGCTCCAGGTGCGCCAACGGCAGGTGCGAGGGCTGCCACTCCAGGAACAGCGCGGTGGCGTCGTCGTCGAGCTGGTCCTGCTGGTAGGCGAGGACGGCCCGCACCAGTCGGCGCATCGTCTCCGGGCTGGGCAGCCGCTCGTTGAGGGCACGCTCGACGAAGTCGACAAGTCGGTCCAGCCCGAACCGTTCCCCGTCGTCGCCCCGGGCGTCGGTGATGCCGTCGGTGTACGCGAGGACGCGGTCGCCCGGGTGCAGCGCCTCCTCGTGCGCCCGCGGGCGCCGCGTCGACAGGTTGCCCAGCCCGAGCGGCAGCGCGGTCGGTCCGGGCAGTGCCCGGACAGCCTTGCCGTCCCGCAGCAGCATGGCGCCGGGGTGGCCGGCGTTTATGGTCCGCAGCACGCCGGTCCGCCGGTCGAGTTCGGCGAGCAGCGCGGTCGCGAACAGGCCGGGGTGTTCGGAGCGGACCCACCTGTCGATGCTGATCGCCGTGTCGACCAGGTCGAGACCGGTACGCCGGGCGTTGCGGTACGCGCTGACCACGAGCGAGGCCATCGCGCTCGCCTTGATCCCGTGCCCGCAGGTGTCGAAGAGCCCGACGCTGAGCACGTCACCGTTGAGCGCGTAGTCGAAGATGTCCCCGCCGACGTCGTAACACGGTTCGAGGATGGCGGTGATCACCAGCTCGTCCGTTGCGAAGGTCAGCGGCGGCAGCAGCCCCCACACGGTCTCGGCGGCGACCTGCATCGGCAGGCGGCGGCGAATCCGTTCCACGACGTCGCCGTAGAGCCGGCGGTTCACCAGGACCTGAGCGACGGCGACCGCAACCTCCCAGGCCGGCCGGTCCAGCGCGGGGTCGCCGGCGCGCGACGACACGAT
The DNA here is from genome assembly GCF_018070485.1 of Micromonospora sp. C41. NCBI lineage: Bacteria > Bacillati > Actinomycetota > Actinomycetes > Micromonosporales > Micromonosporaceae > Micromonospora > Micromonospora sp. C41. Next base: position 144,195 of record NZ_JAGPXP010000003.1, read on the forward strand.
CTCCAGTGCCCCCAGCCGTTCGCAGCCGAGCAGCAGGGGCACCCAGAGCCGGTCCGGGCGGTCGGGAGCGCGCTGCACCTGGAGGCAGGTGAACGCCCGGCCGGCCAGCGTCGTCTCGATCGTGAGTTCGTCCCGAGGCGCGCCCGCGCCGACCAGGGGTACGAGCGAGGACTGCGTGTAGTCGGCCAGGTAGATCACGATGTCGGTGGCCCCGATGGCGGGCGCGACCCGGTTCACCAGGAGCGACAGGTCGTCCGGGCCGCCCCGGGCGGCGTGGAGGTGCAGCCAACGCGCTGCGTCGCCACCGTCGACCATCAGTGCCTCCCCCGTATCCCCACCACCGTAGGAGGCCGAGGGCGAACTGCCAACGGCACGGCTCAGGCCGGACGTTCCAGGACGAACGTTTCAACCTCGGCACCGCCGTACCAGTCGGTGCGCACGCCCACGTGCGTCATGCCGAGGCGCCGGGCCACCGCCATCGAAGGGTCGTTCCCGGCCATCACCACCGCGTACACCCTCGGGGTGCCGGTGGCGAACTCGCGCTCCAGCACCGCGCGGGCCGCCTCGGTGGCGTAGCCGTTGCCCTGGGCGTCGGGGTGCAGGTGCCAGCCGACCTCGATGTCGTCGGTCAGGGTGACGCCGTCGCGTCCCGGGAGCGGCTTGAGCAGGATGCTCCCGGCCACCGGCCCGCCGGCGCGCGGCTCGATCGCCCACAGGCCCCAGCGGCCGCCGTACGGCGCCCAGCGTTCGTGCCAGGACCGGACCCGCTCGCGCGCCTCGGACGGGTCGGTCATCCGGCCCTTGCCGCCGCCCAGCCAGCGCATCACCTCGTCCCGGGAGTAGATGTCGTAGATCCGGGCCAGGTCGTCCGGGGACTCGGTCCAGTCCCGGAGCACCAGCCGGTCGGTCGTGGCGATCGTCATGCCGCCGGATCGTAATGCGTGGCGCGGGGCCGTACGGGGAACGAGAGGGCGATGGGCGACGGGTGGGATCGGGCGAAGCGGATCACGGCTGCGGCGTTCCGGCCGGTCCGCGGCCGGGATCTCTCCCTGCACGCCGCCGCGATCACGTTCTACGGCGCGATCGCCGTGGTGCCGGTGGCGCTGCTGGCGATCTGGCTGACCGGGCTGCTCGCCGGGGCGGACCGGGTGCGGCGGCTGACCGGGTACGCGATCGAGACGCTGCCCACCGAGATCGGCGCGCACCGGGCGGCGGCCGCGCTGGTCGAGGCCGGGCTGGGGCTGACTCCGCTGCTGGCGCTGGCCTCGCTGCTGCCGGCCTCGCTGTACGGCGAAGGGCTGCGCCGCGCGTTCGTCTCGGTGGCCGAGCCGCGCGCCGAGTCCGGTGCGCTGGTCGGCTGGCGGGGTCGCCTGCTGCTGCTCCCGCTGCTGGCGCCCGCCCCGGCGCTGCTGCTGTCGATCCTGCTGGGGCTGCCGCTGACCACCCGGCTGGTACGCCAGGGCGGCTGGATCGGCGCGCTCGGCGTCGTGCTGTCGTTCCTGGCCGTGTGGCTGGTGCTCACGCCGGTGCTGATCTGGGTGTTCCGGGTGGTCGGCCCGGCCTCCCCGGACTGGCTCGCCACCGTCGTCCTGGGCTCGTTCACGGCGGCGAACCTGTCCGGTTTCCTGCACGGTTTCGTGCTGTTCTGCTCGCTGCCGCTGGACCTGGGCGTGCCGTTCGGCGGGTTCGACGAGATCGGCGGCGGCGTGGCGGTGCTGCTGTGGCTGTACCTGTTCCACGTGATCGTGCTGTCCGGCTATTCCGCGACGCTGGCGGCGAGCCGGTGGCGGGCCGCCCGGGAGGCGGCCCGCGCCTGACGGCTGCGGGTCAGCGCCGGAACGGGCCGCGCACCTCGTACGTGATGCCGCCGGTGCCGGCCCGGGCGCCGCTGGTGCCGCGCTGGGAGGAGAAGTAGAGGCGGCTGCCGTCCGGGGAGAACGCCGGCCCGGTGATCTCCGACTCGGACTGCCCGAGCAGCCGCAGGAACGGGGTCACCACACCGGCGGGCGTGATCACGTTGATCTCCATGTTGCCGCCGTCCTCGGCCACGTAGAGGTCGCCGCCGGCGGTGCCGGTGATGTTGTCGACGCCGGTCAGCGGCGCGGCGCCGGCCGGCACCAGCGAGTCGTCGTACGCGAGGTCGAGCCGCTGGTTCACCGCGTCGTACGCCCACACCCGGTTGTCGCCCTTGGTGGTGAACCAGCAGGTGTCGTCGGCGTACCAGCAGCCCTCGCCGCCGTCGAACGTCTGCGCGGCACCCACCTGGTGGCGGGTGGGCACCGGGAACCCGTCCCGGTCCGGCAGGTCCCGCCAGGTCACCGGGCCGGTGACCTGGCCGTCCGGGGCGCAGAGCACCTGCACCCGGCCGGTGCGCAGGTCACCCCAGCTGTCCGGCACGAACCGGTAGAAACAGCCGTCCGACTCGTCCTCGGTCAGGTAGACCACCCGCCGCCGGGGGTCGCAGGCCGCCGCCTCGTGCTTGAAGCGGCCCATCCGGGTCCGCTCCTCGCCGGCCCGGCCGCCCTCGGGCCAGGTCTCGAAGACCCGGCCCAGCGGCACCTCCTCGCAGGACAGCCACGTCCCCCACGGGGTCGGCCCACCGGCGCAGTTGACGTTCGTGCCGCCGAGGATCCGGTACGCGGCGGCGATCGCGCCGTCGGCGGCGAACCGCACCGCCGACGCGCCGCCGACGAGCGGCACCTCCGAGTTGGAGACGTAGATCCAGCCGTCGCCGGACGGGAAGCAGGCGCCGCCGTCCGGCGCCGGGTGCCAGGTGTACGAGGTGCCGGCGACCCGCTGCCCGGACCGCGCGATCACCCGGCTGGTGAAGCCGGTCGGCAACTGGAGACCGTTGACGTCGGCGGACAGCAGGTCGCCGTACGGGCCGGGGCCGGGCTGAGCGGGCTGGGCCGGTGCGGCCGCGGCGGCCCAGAGACCACCGGCGAAAGCGGCGGCGCCGCCGACGGCTGTGGCACGCAGGACGGTACGACGATCCATCGGGGGTTACCTCCCGGAGGCGGTGGGTGTCCCGTCGACGGTAGGACGGAAATGCATCGACAACTGCCACTATAAGGTGAACGCCCGGTGACGGCCGTCCGGCGTCAGAGGCCCTCGACGTACCGCTTCGCGTCGGCGAGCGACATGTGCGTGTGCTCGCGTACCACCTTGATCGCCTGGATCTTCTCGCCCCGGTGCAGCAGCCGCGCGGCCTCGGCCCGCACCGCGTCGTCGACGCCCTTTCCGGGCACCGGAGGGCCGGGCGACCAGGACCCGCCGGCCGCCAGCGCGTCCACCGCCTGCTTCGCCTCCAGCAGCGACAGGCCGGTCTGCTCACGCAGCACCTTGACCGCCTCGACCCGGCGCCCCGCGTGGATCAGGCGGAGCACCTCGGCCTGCCCGCCGCCGGCCGGGCGATCCGGGGCGACCAGGTCCCGGGGGCGGTCGCGCCGCAGCACGAGCAGGAGCAGGAGCACCACCACGACGAGCGCCACCGCGAGCGCGATCTGGACAGCCGGAGACATGCCGGGAACGGTAGCGCCCCGCTGCGAACCCTCCCGCCCGTGCCCGGCCGCCGCTAGGGTCGCGGCATGAGCGAACGCACCGGGAGCGACGCGAGTGAGCTGCCGTCCCGCGCCGACGTCGTGGTGGTCGGCGCCGGGCACAACGGCCTGGTCTCGGCGATCCTGCTGGCCCGCGCCGGCCTGGACGTGCTGGTGCTGGAGGCGTCCGGGGTGATCGGCGGCGCGACCCGCACCGAGAACCCGTTCCCGAAGGTGCCGGGGCTGCGTCACTCCACCGGGTCGTACCTGCTCGGGCTGATGCCCCCGGAGCTGCTGGCCACGCTCGACGTGACCATCCCGGTACTGCGCCGCGACCCGCACTACTTCCTGCCCACGCCGGGCGGGCTCGGCTCGCCGTACCTGCTGGCGGGCAGCGACGTGGCGGCGAGCCGGCGGCAGCTCGCGGAGATGTTCTCCCCCGCCGACGTGGCAGCCGACGACGCGCTGCACGCCGAGCTGGCCCAGCTGCGGGAGGATCTCGCCCCGGCGTGGCTGGCCGAGCCGCTGCCGGTCGAGGAGACCGCCGAGCGCTACGTGCGGCCCGCGCTGCGGCAGGTCTTCGTCGACCTGGTCCGCGGCTCGGTGGCCGACCACCTGGCCCGCTTCGACTTCCGCTCCGAGCTGCTGGTCAGCATGTACGCGGTCACCGACGGCCTGTCCGGGCTCAACGCCGGCCCGGACGACCCCGGCACCGGGCACAACTTCCTGGTGCACAACATGTGCCGGCTGCCCGGCGCGGACGGCACCTGGATGATCACCCGGGGCGGCATGGGCATGGTGTCGCGCACGTTCGCCGAGGCCGCCGTGCGCGCGGGCGCGCGGATCGTGGCCGACGCGCCGGTCACCGCCATCCGGCTGACCGGGGGCGCCGCCGCCGGAGTGACACTCGCCGACGGGCGGGAGGTGGACGCCCCGGTGGTGCTCGGGGGCTGTGACCCGTACCGGCTGATGGAGCTGCTGCCCGACGGCGCGCTCCCGGCGGAGCTGAGCGCGCGGATGGCGGCGGTCCGCCGCCCCGGCACCACGCTCAAGCTCAACCTGGCGCTGACCGGGCTGCCGCGCTTCTCCTGCCTGCCGGCGGACGCGCCGAGCCCGTTCGGGTCGACCATCCACCTGCTGCCCGGCTCGGCCTCGCTCGTCGGCGACGGCGGCGAGTCGCCGATGGCGGCGCTGCGCGGCATGTGGGCGGACGTGCGGGCCGGGCGGCTGCCGGACGAGCCGACGATCGAGTGGTACCTGCACACCACTGTCGACCCGTCGCTGTCCGACGAGGCGGGGCACCACTCGTCGGCGCTGTTCGTCCAGTCGGTCCCCTACGAGCTGGCCGGCACCACCTGGGACGCGGCGCTGCCCGGCTACGTGGAGCGGCTGCTCGCGATCTGCGAACGGTACGCCCCGGGCGCCGGTGACCTGGTCGCGGACGCGGTGCCGCTGCCGCCGCCCGGCATCGAGGCGCACTTCGGCATCACCGGCGGGCACATCCACCACGTCGACAACACGGTGTCGTTCACCGACCGGATGCCGTACGCGACGGGTGTGGACGGCGTGTACGCGGGCAGCGCCGGCTGCCACCCGGCGGGCAGCGTGATCGGCGCGGCCGGCCACAACGCCGCCCGCCGCATCCTCGCCGAGATGTAAGGAAGGGCCCCTTATTAACGCCTCCGGTAGAGGAAGGGCCCCTTCTTAACAACCGCTCACGGCGTGTCGGGCGCCTCCTGGCCGGCGGGCGGGAGATCGCCCGGACCGCGCACCAGGTAGACGCCGACCAGCAGCAGGTACGCCAGCAGGCTCAGCAGCGGGTCGATGAACACGATGGCGAACGCGACCAGGTAGAGCAGCGGGCCGAGCCGGAACCGGCGGGCCACCGCGCTCGCCAGCCTCGGGTCCAGATCCGCGTGCAGCAGCCCGCGGCGGCGCGCCCACCACCAGCTCAGGTTGAAGAAGAGCGCCTCGCCGAGCACCACGCCCACGTACAGCGCGGCGGTCAGCCGCTGGTCGCGCACGGTGCCGCGCAGGTTGTCCGCGAGCAGGTCGGCGGTGAACGGGATCGCCGCCACGAACATCAGCAGCAGCAGGTTCAGCACCAGCAGCATCTGGTCGACCCGGCAGACGTAGCGCCACATGTTGTGGTGGGTCAGCCAGACCTGGCCGACGATGGCGAAGGTGATCACGTACGCCAGGTAGGCCCGCCACTCCTGCACGAGCACCGCGGCCAGCCCGTCGTCCTGCGGCAGGTCCGGGTCGAACGCCAGCAGCTCGACGGCCATCAGGGTGAGCACGATGGCGATCACCGCGTCGCTGAACGCCTCCACCCGCGAGGCGTCCCGCGCCATCTCGCTGCCGCGCCCGAACCGGTACACCGGTTCCCTGTCCGCACCCGTCACGCCGCCCCCTCACGACCGATGGTCGCGTGCCGGGGGCGGCGTGCGGGGCGAAACCGTCAGACGGCCGGCGTCGAGGTCTCCGCGTCCGCGCGGTGCGCCCGGATCTTGTGCCCGACGCTGGTCAGGCAGCGGCCGCTGGCCAGGTCGAACTTCCAGCCGTGCAGCTGGCAGGTCAGCTGGTCGCCGTCGACGATGCCGAACCGGCTCAGGTCCGCCTTCAGGTGCGGGCAGCGCCGCTGCACCACCCAGCCGTCGAGCGTGATGTCCTCGGCGTCGACGGCCCGCTCGTGCTCGTCGTACCAGCCCTCGGCGTACTGGAGGCGCTCCTCGGAGAGGCACTTGAAGAAGGCGTAGACGAACTCGTTGTACTGGCCGATGCGGGCCGCCGAGAAGCGGCACGACAGGAACAGCGAGTTGACCCAGTCGACCTCGCCGATGTGCAGCAGGTGCTCGATCAGCGCCCGCTCGGTACGGAAGCGGTAGCGGACCTTCTCGTCCGCGTACGGCCGGACCTCCTTGCCCGGGAAGTCCACCACGATGGATTCGACCTCGGAGCCGTCGTAGCCGACCAGGTCGAAGCGGACCGGCCCGCCGACGCCCTTGGCCAGGTAGATCGACTCGTCCAGCAGCGGCTCGATCCGGCGCTTCATCTCACCCAGCACGTCGACCTCGGGGTGCCGCCAGGACGCCTTCTCGGCCTCGATGACGCCGCGCTTGCGCTCCCGCATCTCCTCCAGGTGGGCGACCTTGTTCGCGAAGAACTCCTCCACCGGCACCGGGTGCGTGGTGGTCGCGCCCTCGGTGGTGATCTCCGAGACGCTGCCCGGCAGCAGCACGATGCCGTTGGTGCCGCCGACCTTGGCGTACTCGGACAGGAACACCGACTGGTCGGGGAAGATGTTGCCCTCGTCGCCGAAGATGTCGTTGAACTGCCACAGCTCGTCGTCGAGGAAGCACGGCGGGCCGGCGATCGGGAAGACGTGGTCGGCCTTCAGGTCGTCGATGTAGCGCCACGTGCGGTCGAACTGCCGGTCCCGCTTCTGCTTGCCGAACGCGGTCTTCGCCGACTGCGGCAGCTCGTAGACCATCGGGTACCAGATCGCGCCGGAGAACTGCAGCATGTGCGCGTGCACGTGGCCCAGCTCGGCGAAGACGCTCAGGTCGGTCGGGCGGGCGTCGTTCTGGTTGAGCAGCCGGACGCCGTCGTACTCGACCCAGAGCGAGGAGTCGCCGATCGGGCCGTCGGTCGGGCTGGTCAGCGCCTGGATCATGATCTTCAGGCCGCCGGGCAGCTCCACGACCTGCTCGTTCGGGGCCTTGAGGAACTTGGTGAAGCCCAGCTCCCGGAACTCGTCCTCCATCTCCGAGGTGGGGAACTCGGGGAGCAGGACGGTGGCGTCCTTGGACACGAAGTCGCGCAGGTGCTTGGCGTCGAAGTGGTCCCGGTGCAGGTGCGACACGTACAGGTAGTCGACCTGGCCGAGGGTCTCCCAGTCGAGCAGGGAATTGTCCGGGAAGGGGAACCACGAGGCGAAGTAGGCGGGATTGACCCACGGGTCGCACAGGATGCTGCCCGCGGCCGTGTCGATCCGCATGCTGGCATGGCCCGTACCGGTCACTCGCACCGCAGTCCCCCTCAAAAAGGCATCAGGTGTACGTCAAGACGCTACCGGAGGCAGTGTGCTCGCCGTCCCGCGACGCCGGTAGTGCCCAACCGCCCCGACCCGGACGGGACCTACGGCCCGGGTCATGCGACAACCACGCTGTCGCCCGCCCGGGTCATCAAGCGCACCGGAGGCCGGACCCTGCGCCGGGGCCGGTTGAGGGCGTGCCAGACTGATCGGAGATCCGATCGCGAGGGAAGGACCGACAGTGGCAGGAGACGAGCCGGTAACCGCGCCAGATCAGCACAAGCCCGGGCACCGCAAGTCCGGACGGATCGGCGCGTTGCTGTCGGCGCTGGTCTTGGTTCTGATGGCGCTCTGCGGGATCGAGGAGGGCCGGGTGGAGCACATCTGGCTGTTCGGGATCGCCGGGCTGCTGGTCGCCATCGTCATCGGCGACGCCGTGCTGCGCCGCAACGGCCTGCGGTCCTGACGAGCGGCGCAAACGGTACGCGGAAGGGCCCACCCCTCGCGGGGTGGGCCCTTCGTCGTCGGGTGCGGGTCAGCGGCCGAGCAGGATGTCCTGCACGTCCTTGAGCGCGGCGTCGACCTCGGCCTCGAAGTAGCCGCCGGGCACCAGCCCGAAACGCAGCGTGTCGAGGTCCTTCGGGTTCACCGGCATCGGGTTGCGGCCCTGCATGCCGCCGAGCAGCGTGTCGAAGAACCGGTCGACCTGGTCCGGGTCGTACCCGCTGCCGAACCGGCGGACCTGGAAGCTGCGCCGGATCTGGTCGACCCGGTAGAGGTCGCTGCCGGGCGGGCCGGCCATCGGCGGGCCCACCATCGGCGGACCGGCGACCGGCGGGGTCACCAGCGGCGGGCCGGTCATCGAAGGGCCGGGGCCGTAACCCTGGTCCGGCGGCCCGTAACCGGGCTCCGGCGCGCCGTAGCCCTGCTGCGGCAGCGCGGGCGGGCCACCCGGGCCACGACCACGCAGCTCACGCTCGGGCATGCGGATCTCGGCGGTCATGTCGGCACGCCCGCGCCGGCCGGCCTCGAAGCCGTCGAAGCGCTCCTCCTGGCCGTACCCGCCGGGGCCGCTGTCCTGGCCGTACCCGCCGCTGTCCTGGCCGTAGCCGCCCGGACCGGTGTCCTGGCCGTACCCGCCGGGGCCGCTGTCCTGGCCGTAGCCGCCGGGGCCGGGCGGCAGGCCACGCGGCGGCGGGCCGCCGTGCCCGATCGGCGCGCCCGGGCCCATCGGGCCGGGGCCGCCCGGGCCACGCGGGCCGTCGTAGCCACCGCGCGGGCCGTCGTACCCGCCGGCGAACGCGCCGGTCGGCTCGTCGTAGCGGCTGCCGTAGCGGTCGGCGGGCGGGCCGGGCTGGGCCGGCATCTGCCGGGGCGGCATCGGCGGCTGCGGCACCGGCGACATGCCCCTGTCGTCGCGCATCGGCGGGCCGAGCCGGTCGGGAATCCGGGGGTCGCCACCGCGCCCGGCGGGGGCGCCACCGCGCTCCTCCAGCTCGGCGAGCTGCCGCTCGACCCGGTCGAGGTGCAGGTCCACCTGCCACTCGTCGTAGCCGTTGAAGCGGACCCGGAAGACGACGTCGTGGACCTCCTGGGAGGCCACGGGCGCGCCGACCGGCTGACCGGCGAGTGTCGCCTCGACCCGGTCCAGGAAGGCGTCGACCTCGTCGACCTTGTATCCCCGGCGGAGCGCCTTACGCCGGAAACGCTGACCCTGACTCGCCACTATGTCTCCTGGTCTCGTACCGCTACGCCGTTGCCGCGCGTGAGTCGCCGTCCGTGTCCCCGGCGGCGGCGAGCTGGCCACACGCCCCGTCGATCTCGCGTCCCCGGGTGTCCCGCACGGTGGTCGACACCCCGGCGTCGCGCAACCGCCGGACGAACTCCCGCTCGACCGGCTTCGGGCTGGCGTCCCAGCGGCTGCCCGGAGTCGGGTTGAGCGGGATCAGGTTCACGTGGGCCAGCTTGCCGGCCAACAGCCGCCCGAGCAGATCTGCTCTCCACGGCTGGTCGTTCACGTCCTTGATCATCGCGTATTCGATGGACACGCGACGCCCCGTCGTGGCCGCGTAGTCCCACGCCGCGTCCAGCACCTCGGACACCTTCCAGCGCTGGTTGACCGGGACGAGTTCGTCGCGCAGCTCATCATCGGGGGCATGCAGCGACAACGCAAGGGTCACGGAGAGGTCTTCGCTGGCCAGTCGCCGGATCGCCGGGACCAGCCCGACCGTGGAGACGGTGATGTGCCGCTGCGACAGGCCCAGGCCCTCCGGCGCCGGAGCGACCAGCCGGCGGATCGCCGCCACCACCCGCGAGTAGTTGGCCAGCGGCTCGCCCATGCCCATGAACACCACGTGCGACAGCCGCGGCGGCGAGCCGGACACCGCGCCGGAGGCGGCCACCCCGGCCAGGTAGACCGCCTGGTCGACGATCTCGGCGGTGGACAGGTTGCGGGTCAGCCCGGCCTGGCCGGTCGCGCAGAACGGGCAGGCCATGCCGCACCCGGCCTGGCTGGAGATGCAGACGGTCACCCGGTCCGGGTAGCCCATCAGCACGCTCTCCACGAGCGAGCCGTCGTGCAGCCGCCAGAGCGCCTTACGGGTCGCGCCGTCGTCGCAGGCCAGCTCGCGTACCGGGGTGAGCAGGGTGGGCAGCAGCTCACCCGCCAGCCGCTCCCGGGTCGCCGCCGGCAGGTCGGTCATCCGCTCCGGGTCGCGCACCAGGCGGCCGAAGTAGTGGTTGGAGACCTGCTTGGCGCGGAACGCCGGCTCGCCCAGCTCGGTGACGAGCGCCTGCCGGCCGGACAGGTCCAGGTCGGCGAGGTGGCGCGGAGGCATCGAGGGTCGGCGGCCGCGGGCGTCGGGGTCTACGGAGATCAGCGGGAGACTCGTCATGGCGCGTCCAGTCTGACACGCTCCCGCCCGGACGCACCCGTCCGTACGTGTCGAATCGCCCCCGGCCGCCCGGCCCGCCGCGGGTCCCCGCCGTGACGCATACCTCAGCTCACCACCGGGACGAACACGGCGAGCAGAAGGTAGGCCACCGGGACCGCGAACAGGATCGAGTCGAGCCGGTCCATCAGACCGCCGTGCCCGGGCAGCAGGTTGCTCATGTCCTTGACGCCGAGATCCCGCTTGATCATCGACTCGGCGAGGTCGCCGAGCACCGCGGAGACCGAGATCGCCATCCCGAACAGCGCGCCCCACCAGGGCGCCACGTCGAACAACACCCACAGCAGCACCGCGCTGCCCGCCGCCGCGGCGGTCACCGAGCCGGCGAAGCCCTCCCAGGACTTCTTCGGGCTGATCGTGGGTGCCATCGGGTGCTTGCCGAACGACACGCCGGCCGCGTACCCGCCGGTGTCGGAGAGCACCACCGCGACGAGCGTCACCAGCACCCGCAGGTGCCCGTCGCCCGGTGCCGCCGCGAGCATGGCCGCGAACCCGGCGAGGAACGGCACGTACACCGCGATCAGGGTGGCCGCGGTGAGGTCGCGCTGGTAGTTGCCCGGCCCGTCGCCCAGCCGCCAGATCATCGTGCCCAGCACCGTGACCAGCAGGCCGAGGCAGAGCGCGTCCGGGCCGGCGAACCAGGCCAGGCCCACCGTGATCACGCCACCGGCGACCAGCGGCGCCAGCGGCGGGTGGGCGCCGCTGCGGCGTACCGCCCGGGCCATCTCCCAGATGCCGATCCCGACCGCGGTCGCCAGCACGGCCAGGAACGCCGGCATGAAGAAGAACAGCGGCACCACCACCGCGGCGCCGAGGGCCACCCCGACGCCGATCGCGGCCGGCAGGTTGCGCCCCGCCCGGGACGTCGTCGGCGTGGTGGTCGGCGGACGCTCGGCGCTCGCCCGCCGTCGCCCCCGACCCCGGCGACCGGGCGGCGGCTCGGGCTCGGGCTCGTCGCGTACCGCCGGGATCTGGTCGGTGGGCTCGTCGCGCACCGGCGCGATCTGCGCGGTCGGGTACTCGTCGTCGCGGGCCGGCTCACCCCACGGGCCGCGGTGCTCCGGCCCGCCGGGCCGGCCGCGGTCGCCGGCCGGCGGTCCGTCGTACCGGCCCGGTCCGTCGTGGCGCCGACCGCTGTTCGGGTACGGCCCGGCGTACGTGTCCGGGCCGGCATAGGTGTCCGGGGCGGCGTACGTGTCCGGGGCGGCGTACGTGTCCGGGGCGGCGCCGGGGCGGGCGTAGCCGCCCGGCTCGGTCGGGTGGGTGGGCGCCGCCGGGGCGGGCCGCCAGGGGCCCGGCTCCAGATCGGTGTCCGGCCAGGGCAGAGCGGGGGCCGGACGGTCCCAGCCACGCGGCTCGGTGCTGCCGTAGGGGTCGGGGTGGGACATCACGCACCGGCAGCCGGTACGAGAGCCACCACATGACGCAAGACCAAAACCATCCCCTACCGGCGTGAGACTTCTGTTGACCGACCGACGGCCGGGCGACCCCCGCCGTTCACCCCGTGGTGGCCGGGAATCGTGCCGAGCCTACTGCACCCGCCGGAGCCCCGAGGGTCTGCGCCGCCGGGCACGACGACGGCACCGGGCCGCCGCCCGTGCGGGCGACGGCGGCGGTGCCGTGCGGGGTACGCGCGCGCTCAGACCTCGAGCAGCTCGTTCTCCTTGTGCTTGACCAGCTCGTCGACGGTAGCGACGAAACGCTGGGTCAGATCGTCCAGCTCCTTCTCCGCGCGCCGGCCCTCGTCCTCGCCGACCTCGCCGTCCTTGACCAGGCGGTCCAGCTCCTCCTTGGCCTTGCGGCGGATGTTGCGGACGGCGACCTTGGCCTCCTCGCCCTTCTGCCGGGCGACCTTGATCATCTCCCGGCGCCGCTCCTCGGTCATCTGCGGCAGGACGATGCGGAGCTGGTTGCCCTCGTTGTTCGGGTTGGCCCCGAGGTCCGAGTCGCGGATCGCCTTCTCCATGGCGCCCAGCTGCGAGTTGTCGTACGGCTTGATGATCACCATGCGGGGCTCGGGCACCGCGATGGAGGCCATCTGCGGCAGCGGGGTCGGGCTGCCGTAGTAGTCGATGACGATCCGGGAGAACATGGCGGCGTTGGCGCGACCGGTACGGATCCCGCCGAACTCCTCCTTGGCGTGCTCGATGGCACGCTCCATCTTCTCCTCCGCCTCGAGGAGGGTGTCGTCGATCACCGGTCTCCTCGCCTCCTTCTGTCGCTCGTCGTGGGTAGTGCGGGTGCCGCCGTGGCAGAGGGACCGCTTGTCGATCCGGCGGGCCGGTCAGGCGGTGATCAGGGTGCCGATCTTCTCACCGGCGACGGCCCGGACGATGGTGTCGTCGCCCTGGGCGCCGAAGACCAGCATCGGCAGGCCGTTCTCCATGCAGAGGCTGAACGCGGCGGCGTCGGCCACCCGCAGGTTACGGCGCAGCACCTCGGAGAAGGTGATCGAGTCGAGCTTGCTCGCGGTCGGGTCGATCCGGGGGTCGGCGGTGTACACCGCGTCCACGCCGTTCTTGCTCATCAACACCACGTCCGCGCGGATCTCCAGCGCCCGCTGGGCGGCCACCGTGTCGGTGGAGAAGTACGGCATGCCGGCGCCCGCGCCGAAGATGACCACGCGGCCCTTCTCCAGGTGCCGGATCGCCCGCAGCGGGATGTACGGCTCGGCGACCTGGGCCATGGTGATCGCGGTCTGCACCCGGGTCTCGATGCCCTCCTTCTCCAGGAAGTCCTGGAGGGCCAGGCAGTTCATGACCGTGCCGAGCATGCCCATGTAGTCCGCGCGGGCCCGGTCCATGCCCCGCTTCTGCAGCTCGGCGCCGCGGAAGAAGTTGCCGCCGCCGACCACCACGGAGACCTGCACACCACGGCGTACGACGGTGGCGATCTGCCGGGCGATGCCCTGCACGACGTCGGGGTCGACGCCGATCGCGCCGCCGCCGAAGACCTCACCGGAGAGCTTCAGCACCACCCGGCGGGACCGACCGGGAGGAGGCGCGGTCGGATCCTCCATCGCCAGGCTCCGGTCACTCACAACCTGCGTCATCCGCCCCGCCCCTTCTCCCCGCGCATAGCGCGGGCGTCGCGTACGTGCCCTTGCCGACCCTATGTGACGAGGAGGCCGCGGTGCCTGTCGCGTACACCGGCGGCCTCCTCGTCGACGTTCTCCCCTGTGCCCGGGCCCGGAAGGCCCGGCGCGGCGGCTCAGGCCTGGCCGACCTCGAACCGCAGGAAGCGGGTCACCTCGATGCCGGCGTCGGCCAGCACCTGCTTGACGGTCTTCTTGTTGTCGGCGACCGACGCCTGCTCCAGCAGGACGAAGTCCTTGAAGAAGGCGTTCACCCGGCCCTCGACGATCTTCGGCAGCGCCGCCTCGGGCTTGTTCTCCTCGCGGGCGGTCTGCTCGGCGATGCGCCGCTCCGACTCGACGGTCTCGGCCGGCACCTCGTCGCGGGTGAGGTACTTCGGCCGCATCGCGGCGATCTGCATGGCCACGGCGCGCGCGTCGGCGTCCGCCGCCTCGTCGGTCTTGCCGGTGAACTCCACGAGCACGCCGACCGCCGGGGGCAGGTCCTGGCTCTTGCGGTGCAGGTAGACCGCGGTGGTGCCGTCGAGCTTGGCGAAGCGGTTGAGCACCAGCTTCTCGCCGATCTTGGCGGACTGCTCCTGGATCAGGTCGGCCACGCTCTTGCCGTCGATGCTGCTGGCGAGCAGCTCCTCGGCGTTGGTGGCGCCGCTGGCCACGCCGTGCTCGACGAGCTGCTGGGCCAGCGCGATGAAGGCGTCGTTCTTGGCGACGAAGTCCGTCTCGCAGTTGAGCTCGAGCAGCGCCTGGCCGGAGTGGGCGACGAGCCCGTTGGCGGCGGTGCGGCCGGCCCGCTTGCCGACGTCCTTGGCGCCCTTGACGCGCAGGATCTCGACGGCCTTGTCGAAGTCGCCCTCGGCCTCCGTCAGCGCCTTCTTGGAGTCCATCATGCCGGCGCCGGTGAGGTCGCGGAGCTTCTTGACGTCCGCGGCGGTGAAGTTGGACATGACTCTCTCTTCGGTGTCAGTGAGGTGGTCTGGGGTGCTGGTTACCCGGTTCCGGGCCGGTGCTGCCGCCCGGCGTACCCGTCGCGCCCCACCGCCGGGAATCGCCGACGGTGGGGACGCGACGGCGAGATCACTCGGCGGCGGCGGTCGCCGGCTGCTCGGCAGCGGCGGCGGCGGGCTGCTCGTCGGCCTTCTTCGGCTCCTCGAGCAGCTCACGCTCCCACTCGGCCAGCGGCTCGTCGGCGGCGACCTGGCCGGCCTCGGGCTTCTCGTCCGCGCCCCGGTTACGGCCGGAGCGGGCGATCAGACCGTCGGCGACGGCGGCGGCGACGACCTTGGTCAGCAGCTCGGCCGAGCGGATGGCGTCGTCGTTGCCCGGGATCGGGAAGTCGACCTCGTCCGGGTCGCAGTTGGTGTCGAGCACCGCGATCACCGGGATGCCCAGCTTGCGGGCCTCGTCGACGGCGATGTGCTCCTTCTTGGTGTCGACGATCCACACCGCGGCCGGGAGCTTCTGCATGTCCCGCAGACCACCGAGGGTCTTGGTGAGCTTGATCTTCTCACGGGAGAGCTGGAGCGTCTCCTTCTTGGTGTAACCGGCGGCGGTGCCGCTCAGGTCACCCAGGGCCTCCAGCTCCTTCATCCGCTGCAGCCGCTTGTACACGGTCTGGAAGTTGGTCAGCATGCCACCGAGCCAGCGGTGGTTGACGTACGGCTGGCCGACCCGGGTCGCCTGCTCGGCGATGGCCTCCTGGGCCTGCTTCTTGGTGCCGACGAACAGGATGCTGCCGCCACCGGCGACGGTGGTGCGGACGAACTCGTACGCCTTCTCGATGTAGTCGAGCGTCTGGCGCAGGTCGATGATGTAGATACCGTTGCGCTCGGTGAAGATGAAGCGCTTCATCTTCGGGTTCCAGCGCCGGGTCTGGTGCCCGAAGTGCACACCGCTTTCCAGCAGCTGACGCATGGTCACGACGGCCATGGTGGGTTACTCCTACTGTGTCCCTGGTTGTCCGTCCGGCCGGCGGCCGGACGCCTGGCGCCCGGTCGGCGGCCGGGGTGGGCCCGGGTGAAGAACCGGGACCAGGGAGGCCGTCGCCCCACGGAGGAGACCGTGGAGAGGGCACGCGAGGTCGACCGCACGAGGCGGTCGCCAGTCGACCAGTGTACGCGCCCTGTCCGCCGCACGGCCCTCGGGTGCGGGAGGCCGGCTCGATCGATTCGGGCCTTGATCGACTCCGTTACGGCGAAGTGGCGGTGTCAACCTGTCGGTGACACCGCCACTTCGGGGTGGATGGGCGTTTCCCCGCTCAGCCCGCCGCGAGGGCTGCGGCGAGGAAGAGGACCAGCCCGACCGTCAGGTACGCCGTCGGCGGGCGCAGCCAGCCCCGGCTGCCGTCGGCGAGCGCCAGCCCGCCGGTACGCAGCCCGTACAGGCCGGTGCCGAAGATCGGCAGTCCGACGGTCAGGAACATGCCCACCACCACGTGCGACGTCGACACCGGGTCGCCGAACAGGCCGTGCAGCAACACCCGTACCGCCGGCACCTCCAGCACCAGCACCATCACCGCCAGCAGCACCGCGAGCGCCGGACGCCGGGTCCGGTAGACGCCGTCACCGGGCGGCGGACCGTCCGGCCGGGGCATGAGTGCCGGCATCGGGCCGGTCGGCATCTCCAGCGGATTCGGGGTCGCCGCCGGCTCGGCCGGACCGGCCGGGCGCTCACCGATCCGCAGCGGAGTCGCCTCGCCGGGGTTGAGCCGCGCCGCGGCCGACGGGTCCGTCCCACCGGTCACCGGCGGCTCGGCCGACCGGCCGGTGTCCACGATCGGGTAGCCGCCGAGCGGCCCCGGACCGGCCTGGCCGGCAGCGCCGCCGAGGGCCAGCGCGTTGCCGCCACCGCGCGGATCGGCGTTGTGAGCGGCCAGGCCGTACGGGTCGCCGCCGGTACGGGACGCGCCGTCGGAGGCCGGGGCGCCGAGCGGGCTCGCCGGCACCGCGCTCAGCGGGTTGCCGTGCGCGGCGGTGCCGAGCGCGTCCACACCGCTGCGGGACACCGCGGCGAGCGAATCGTCCGCGGACTCGCGGGCTGCCCGCCGGCCGGCCCGCGTCCCGGGTAGCTCACCGGAGACCTCCGGGTCGTCGGGCCGCTGCGACCGCCAACTGCTCGTGTCGTCCACCAGCGGGTCGGCGGCGGAGTACCGGCCCGGCTCGGCGTACCGGCTCTCACCGGCCCGCTGCTCCGGCATGCGGTAGTCGTCGTCGCGGTAGCGGGGCTCACCCGCGGCGCGCCAGTCCGACTCGTATCCGCGGTCGCCCCATCGCGACCCCTGCTCATCCTCGGGATAGCTCCGTCGTCCGTCCACGACCGGCACGGTATGCGACCGGCTCCAGCCGCGCCATTCGGGTCACCCGGGGATCGGCCCAGGTCAGCGCCTACGCCGCCAGAAGGCCCACCCAGCGTCCGTTGCGGATCAAGCAACAGACTCAGGAGCAGCCCGTAAGGCTCGAACACGAGCCGTCATCGAATCGACACGAACACCGCTCACACGTGGTCGCGCCGACCGTCCTCAACGAGTCGTGAGACCTGACAGGGCTCGACCTTCCGAGCGAACCCAAGGAGCGGGGTAACCCGCCCAAAGGATGAAGGCGGCGATCGGACAGTCTTTATTCAACAACATATTCGCTGAGACTGGGTTCCACCCACGCCGCATACCCAAGGATCGGGCGCTGCTTGAGTTCACCCTCCGAATCATCGATCAAGTCTCGGCGCACCCGCAGGCCATAATGGACAGAATACTTGATTCCTTCGATAAAGACAGATCCACACTCAGTGGAGCCGCGAGGATCGCGATAGCTTGATTCAGCTAACTCCCACCCCGCCTTACGAATCTTGTCCAGCACAACTTCAAACGCTCTCTCGCTGCCACCGATACCGGGCAGAACCCCTCCAACCCGGGCCAGAATCTCTACCGGATCTACACGGCTCTCGTTAGTCATATCCCGCCTCCGAACAGTTGTTCTGGCGCAGTCTATCTGGTGCTCTGCCACACTCGGACTTCACCTTCATGCTCCCAGAAGTACGTAAAGGTTGCGCCGGCATCCTCCGCTGCACGATTCATCGCGCCTTGACAACTCGAACACGGCGCCCTCGTACCCTGGATCACCACATGCCCATCCAGCGGCACTGGCTTCTCCATGAAGAACTCATCATCACGAATAACCCGCAAACCGTAACTCGGAACACCACCAGACATTCTCGCCACGCGGTTTTCGGTATGACTCAGCGTCTCCCCGCCTCGACCAATGGCCGCCTCCGACGGCCGCTGCGCGCCACTACGTATTGAGTAATCGTGGACGACTTTTCCCTTAGAATCCGTTACGGTCACGTCCGCCCAGTGAGTTGTAGGCGAAACGGGGCAAGAATTCAGTGCACCTAGATCAACGTTGTGTACGAGAACCGGCTCGTCGTCGGCGAGCACGTAGTACGTGTGGATGTCCGCGACCGTCAGGTCGCGCATCTCCTCGTCGCCGGCGAAGTTGTCGACCGCGACGACGGTGACCTCGCGTCCAGGTCCACCGCCACCCATGCCCGCGCCGGTACCGTCACCCTCCAGCCGCTTGTCGTCGTGGACGAGCAGCCGGTGGCCCACGGCGAGCTTGGCGGCGTCCACCCACGCGCTGTCGGTAGCGTCCCAGAACGGATGGTGCTGCGTGGTCTTCAGCACCGTTGTCTTGCCGGCGCTGTCCTTGACGGTGACGTCGGTGAGGTCGCGGTCCCGGTTCTGGTGCAGGGCGGTGACCGGCTTCGCCGCCGTCTGTCCGGCCTCCGGATCGGTCGCCGCGACCTTGTCCCCGAGGGCGACGTCCTTGATCGCCTTGCTGGACCCGTCTGCCATCAGCACCCGGGTCTCCGGGTCGAAGCTGTGCCTGGTGCGGCAGCCCGGCGACCCACCGGACGAGGAGGCCCGCTCCTCGGTGCTCGAGCGCGGCCGGGCGGCCGGGTTCGGTCCGCCCGCGCCGTGCAGGTCATTGCCGCGGCCCAGCGACGGCAACTTCCCGCCGAGACCCGGGGCGCGGCTGGCCCCGCCGGCGAGCATCTTGCTCGCGCCGCCGGTGAACTTGCTGATGCCGGCCGACAGCGCGCCGTCCAGGCCGCCCTCGATCATGGTCCCGGCCAGGCCGCTCCAGGAGAACTCCTCGTCACCCCGGGCGACGTCGACCATGTAGCCGGCGCCGGAGGACATGGCCCCGGCGACCGCGCCGGCCAGGATCAGGCAGCCGACCCCGGTGGCGCAGAGCGCGCCGACCGCGACCGTGGCCGCGACCGCCACCGCTGCCGTGGCGACGAACTTCCACGGGTCCTTCTTGATCGCCGCCACCGTGGACTTCACGCTCGCCACGGCGCGTTTCACCGTTTTCTTGGCAGCCTCCCGCACACATTTGGAGGTGCCCTTCTTCAAACATTTCTTCGTGGCGTTGTAGGCGTCGGCGACCTTCTGGACCTTCTTCTTCGCCCAGCGTTTGGTCGAGTCCCAGGCGACCTTTCCGGCCTTCTTGATTTTCTTCTGGACCTTCTTGGCGCCCTTCTTGACGTCCTTCCACGCCTTGCCGGAAGCGACGTAGTGGTAGGTGTTCACCGTCGCGCGGTACGTGCTGACGGCTGCCTTGTAGCTGTAGTTGACGACCTGTTGCGCGGCCGCGACCGGGCGGGTCACCACGTTGACCACGGACTTCCAACTCGGCAGGCCCCAGTGACCCGTCGGGTCGGTGGTGGTCAGCGGGTTCCCGTCGCCGTACTGGAAGCGGTTGGCGGCCACGGAGTCCGGGACCGGGTCGTTGGCCGCGGTGTCCCGGGTGTCGAACTGTCCGGTCGCCGGGTTGTACCAGCGGGCCAGCATGTTGACCCGGCCCGTGGCCGAGTCGGTCCACTCGGACTGGTAGCCGAGGTTGCCGAGCAGCCCGGAGCCGGCGACGACAGTACCCAGGGGGTCGTAGGTCCGGGAGCCGCTCAGCGCCGTGCCCGTGGCGGTGAACTGCCCCACCACGTCGTCGTGCTGGTCGGTCCAGGTGTAGACGGAGTTCGCGCCGTTGCCGGCACCGGTGGCCAGCAACTCGCCGTTCGTCCCGCGGGTGTAGGTGGTCCCGGAGTCCTGGGCCAGGTCGTTGCCGAGGCCGCTGTAGCGGAATCCGGGCTGGATCGCCCGGCCCTGCGCGTCGTAGGTGTAGGTGCTGGTCCCGGTCGCGGACTGCTGCGACAGCACCTGTCCGTACGCGTCCGCGACGGTGGTGAGGACGCCGCCGCCGGATGACGTCTGCCGGAGGGTGCCCCGCGCGGTGTAGGCGTACGTCGCGCCGTCGCTGGCCGTCGCCAGTTGGTTGCGGGCGTCGTACGTGAAGGTCCGGGAACCGGCCTGGGTCCGGTTGCCGGCGCCGTCGTAGGCGTACCCGATGGTGGTGCTGCCGTTGTTCCAGGACGTCAGCCGGTCGGCCAGGTCGTAGGTGTAGGTGTTCGAACCCGACCCGGCGAAGCCGGTGGTCACCTTCGACGTCTCGTTGCCGTTGTTGTCGTAGCCGTACGTGATGGAGGCCAGCGTCGTGGTGCCCGCTGCGTTCTTGAGCGTGTCGGTCTTCAGCCGTTGCAGGTAGTCGTAGCCCAGCGTCCGCACGTTGCCGGACCCGTAGGTCATGGTGGCGATCTGCGACATGGCGTTGTAGCCGACCGTCAGGTTGACGCCCGTCGTGGTGTTGGCGGCGGTCCGCAGCCGGCCCGCGCCGTCGTAGCCGAACGTGGTGGCGCCGGCCGCGTCGCTGCGCGAGGTGACGTTGCCGTCGCGGTTGTACGCGTACGAGACGTTGTCCTGCGGGCCGGTGATGGACAGCGGGAGGCCGCGGTCGTCGTACGTGATGGTGTTGGTGCCGGCGGGAACCGACAGCGACGTGATCCGGCCCGCGTCGTCGTAGCCGAAGCTGCGGCTCGCGGTGGCCGCCTCGGCGCCGGTACCGGTCTGACCGGTCAGCCGGCCGAGGTCGTCGTAGTCGTTGTGCACCCGCACGCCGCCCGGCGCAAGCTGGTCGGTCACCCGGCCGGCCGCGTCGTAGACCAGGCTGAAGGTGCGGTCGGCCGCGTCCGGGAACGCCGGGGTGGCCGGCTCGATCTGGGACTCCGGCTTGCCCCACGAGTTGTACGTGGTCCAGAACGCCAGTGCCCGGCCGTTTGTGAACCTGGTGCGGTTGCCGGCCGCGTCGTAGCCGAACGAGGTCTGGATCGACGTGGTGGGCGTGGTCGGCTGGTTCTCGCCGGTCATCCGCCCCATCGCGTCGTACGTGAACGTGGTCGTGGTGGTGCGGGCGTCGGTGGCCGAGGTGAGGTTGCCGTTGTCGTCGTAGCCCGCCGACTGGGTGGTGAGCACCGCGTTGGCCGGGTCGAGCCGCTGCACCCGGGTCTGCCGGCCCGCCGCGTCGTACGTGACGACCTGCTTGCTGGAGTCCGGGTTGGTGGTCTTGACGACCTGGCCGAGGCCGTCGTACTCCAGCAGCGTGACGTTGTTCGCGCCGTCCTTGACGCTGATCGTCTCACCGGCGGAGTTGTAGCCGTACGAGGTGACGACGCCCTCGGGGGTGGTGGTCTTCTGCAGCCAGGGACCGGTGCCGTACGCGCCGGTGCCGTAGTCGTTGACGCTGGTGTTGGTGGCCGGGGCGGGTTGGCGGACCACCTCGCTGCTGGTCAGCGTGCGACCGAGCATGTCGTAGGTGGCGGTGGTCTTCGCGCCCGTCGCGTCGACCGATTCGAGCAGGTCACCGACCTTGTCGTATAGGGCGGTCGCGGAGCGGCCGGTCGGCCCGGTCACCTTCGTGACGTTGCCGAACATGTCGTACTCGAAGGCGGTGGTCTTGTCGAGCGGGTCGGTGCTGGCGATGACCTGGCCCAGCTTGTCGTAGGTCGTCACGGTGCGGGCGCCCACGATCGGCGCGCCGCCGCCGGGCGGCGTGTAGTCGGGCAGGATCATCTGGTGCGGGCGGCCCAGCGCGTCGACCCGGCTCTGGGTGACGTTGCCGAGCGGGTCCTGCACCTCGACCTGCTCGCCGAAGGTGTTGTAGCCGATCCGGCTCACCGGGCGGGAGTTGACCGTCTCGGCGCCGTACGACTCCGTGGTGACGGTGGGCGCGACGGTCTGGACGGCCTGGTCCGCCTCGTCGTAGTCGTAGTTGGTGACGTTGTTGAGCGGGTCCTTGACCGCGGTGGTGAGACCGCGCTTGTCGACCGTGTTGACGGTGGTCATCTCGTTGGTCCACAGCGCCGCCGCGGTCCGGCCGTTGCCGCCGTTGTAGAGGGTGGACACCTCGGCGGTCGACAACGCCCGCTGGTACGCCTGCACGTTGTCGACCGAACCGACGAAGGTGCTGCCGCCGGTGCTCCAGGAGTTGCCACCGATGGTCATTCCGGTGGCCGAGGCGAACGGGGTGGGATTGGTGACCGAGGTGCCGGCGACGTTGTTGACGTACAGCGACATCCGCTTGGTCGGGGCGTCGAACACCGCCACCATGTGCACCCAGGTGTTCGCGGCGACAGCGGTCGCCGACGTCGCCGAATAGGTGGTCGACGGCGAGGCGACGTCGGTGGCCGGAGCGCTGAACGCCCACTTCGCGAGGCTGCTGTTGTACTGGAGGGAGAACGCGGCGTTCTTGGTGCCGCCCTGCCCGAGCGCGGTCTGCGTGGCGGTCAGGTTCCCGGCCCGGACCCAGGCCGACACCGAGTACGAGGCGGTGGTGTCGAGCACCTTGTTCGGGGTCTGCATGTATCCGGCGGTGGTGAACGTCGCCACGCCACCGCTCGTGGTCACGTCGGATGCGCGGAACTCCATGTCGTTGTGCGACGGGGAGGAGTCGTAGCTGATGAACGGGCGCAGGGCGAGGAAGCCCGCGTTGTCGTTGTAGCTGGTCTCGTCGAGCTTCCACCAGCCCGCCGGTCCGCTGTCGGCGCTGCGGCCCACGCTGCTCGACGTGGGCCGGCCCATCGGGTCGTAGCCGGTGCGGGTGGTGCTCAGCACCGTGCGCTTCGCACCCGACATGGTGCGCGTCGCCGTGACGCGGTCGTCGCCGTCGTAGGCGTACGTGCTGATCCGGTCGACGCCGTCCGGGCTGACCGTCGACGAGACCACCCGGCTGGCCGGGTCGTAGAGGTAACTGGTGGTGGTGGCGCCGTTGTTCTCCTTCTTGACGGCGAGGTTGCCGGCCTCGTCGTAGGTGTTCTCCTCCAACACCTGAGTAGTGGTGCCGTCCGTGCGGCTGACCTTCTTCAGCTTGCCGTCGCTGTAGTAGTCGTACTTCGTGGTCCAGTTCATCGCGTCCGTCTCGGACGCCAGGTCGCCGTTGGCGTAGTAGGCGCGGGAAAGGATCTGCGTGGTGGTGCCGTCCTTGCCGGTCAGCGTGGCGGTGAGAACCTGGCCCTCGCCGTCGTACGTGGTGCGCAGCCGGCGCAGCACGTCACCGCTGGGGCACTGAGACGACGGGGCGGGGTTGCTGTCACAAATCGTCTCGGTGGTCTGGTTGCCGTAGGCGTCGTACTCCTGGAGCGTGACGACGCCGACCGGGTCGACCACCTTGACCAGCCGACCGCGCTCGTCGTAGCTGTTCGTCACGGTCCGGCTGGCGTCGCCGCCGGTGAGGTCCTGCTGGGTGCGGGTCAGCACGTTGCCGTCGGCGTCGAACGTGTCGACGGTGCGCAGCGTGTGCACCGCGCCGGTCACCCGGTTGGTCACCGCCGGCTCGGTGGACTCCGTCACCTGCCCGTCGGCGTCGTAGCGGAACGTGGTGACCAGCCCGGCCGGGTAGGCGTCCGAGATCACCTTGCGGCTCGTCGCACGCCCGAGACCGTCGTACGCGAACTCGGTGACCAGCCCCGCCGCATCCGTGATCTTGACGGCGTCGCCGGCGGCGTTGTACTCGGTCCGCTGGACCGACCCGGCGGCCGAGGTGGTGGTGAGCGGCAGTCCGGGCGGGGTGACGCCGCCGCCCACCGCGGGCGTGGTAGCCGTCGTGTACGTCATCGACACGGTACGACCGGCCGGGAAGTCGGCCACCGGCGGCGACACCATCGAGGTGCGGTTGCCGGCGGTGTCGTAGGTGAACTTCGTGCGGTAGCGCTCGTCCTTGTCGTTGCGCGAGCGCGGATCCCGGATGTCGGTGATCTGGTCGTTGCGCGCGTCCGGCGTGAGCTGGGTGGTGGTCGCGTCCGGCCAGTAGCTGTAGTAGGTGGTGTCGCACTCGCTGAGCCAGTCGTCGTGCGGTCGCGCGCAGGTGGTCGAGCGGATCGTGTTGCCCCGCACGTCCTTGCCCGACTCGGTGAGCTGGCCCAGCGGGTCGTACTCGATGGAGGCGAAGCCGCCCACGTCGTAGCCGTAGCTCGTGGTGTTGCCGAGCACGTCGGTCTCGGCGATCAGGCGGTTACCGTTTACCAGGTCGAAGTAGCGGCTGGAGACCTTGTTGCCCGGATCCGTCACGGAGACCTTGGAGACCGGGGTCAAGGTCGGGCCGGTGGTGTCAGCAGTCGGCGACCCGACCGCCTTCGACGCCTCGTAGTGCGCGTTGACCTGGGCGGCGGTGAGCAGCTTGTCGTAGAACGCGAACTCGGCGATCTCACCGGTGAAGTAACTCGTCGCGCCGGACGACCCCGGAAGCCCTGAGGTATAGCCGGCGCCGATGTAGGCCGGACGAAAGCCGCCCTGGTATCCCTCGTTCTTGGTCGCCACGAGCTTGTTGTCCAGGAAAAGCGCCTGCCCGTTGGGCCAGTGCTTGCCCAGCACGACGTGGTGCCACTTGCCGTCGTTGACCTTGGTGGTGCCCGAGGTCATCGTGATGGCGGCTCCGATTTGCTCCAGGCCGCCGCGCAGCACACCGTCCGAGCCGACGTACAAGGCGGGGATGTTCGACGATCCGGTGGGCGTGCTGTCGATGCTGTACAGCACGCCGCTCTTGGTGGTGCCCGCCGGGATCCGGAACCACATCTCCACCGACGCGGGGAACTCCACGGTTCCGACTGCGGTATCGCCGGTGCCGCTGAGGTACGACGAGGTGCCGTTGAACCTCGCGCCGAACCGGTCCGGGAACGGGCTCGTGGTGTTCGGCTGCGAGGTGTCGAACGTGACGTTGTGGTACTGCATCGAGCCGCCGACGACCTCGTTCACCGCCTGGGCCGGGGCGTCGATGTCACCGAGGCGGAAGTAGTCGCGCGGGCGGGTGCCGAGGACGGCGGAAACGTAGCCCTGGCTGGACGAGATGCCCTGCGGCACACCGATCTTCCAGGTGCCGCCGTTCTCGTCGGTGACCTGGCTGACCCGGCCGGAAACCGGGTCGTATGTGACCTGCGCCTGCACCCGGCCGGCCTCGCTGGTGATCTTCGACATCGAGGGGGCCGCGGTACGGCCGCTGTTCCACATCGCAGTCACGGTGCTCGCGGTCACCGCGGTGTTGAACATCGCCACCTCGGCGACCGACCCGTTGAAGAACGAGGCCGTACCCGTGGTGTTCGGCTGCGCGGGCCACGCGCCGCCGAGGAACCCGGCACCCACGTAGACGTTCGGCACACCGGTGAAGGCCATGTTGATGGCACCGGTCAGCGTGCCGGCGACGGCGCCGTCCAGGTACAGCGTCTGGCCGCCGCCGTTGCCGGCGAGCACCACGTGGTGCCAGCGGTCGTCGGTGACCACCGCCGCCGAGGCCATCGCCGACGCCGGGCTCACCAGGTACTCGCCGCGCAGCTTGCCGTCGGTACCGATGTACAGCGCCGGGACGTACGCCTTCGTCGTCGTGGCGCCCGGCGTGACCAGATCGTCGGAGTAGCCCAGCAGCACCCCGCCGGCCGTGCCGGTCTTGAACCAGAGGCTGACCGACTGGTACGACGCCTCGTTGATCGCCTTCTGCCGCAACTGCACGCTGGAGGTGGTGCCGTTGAACCCGGCCGCCGTCGCCGACGAACCCGCGAGCGGGCCCGGCGAGCCGAGGGTGACGTTCGTGTACGCGGCGTTGTCCGCGCCGTCGTTCGACAGCACCGTGCTCATCGCGCTGGTCGCGCCGGCCGGCTCGTTCAGCCTCCAGTACGAGTACGGCCCGGCGTTGAGCGTGGTCGCCTCGTACTGCGAGGAGGTGGTGTAGTCGTACCGGGTGCAGTCGGTTGTCGTGCCCGGCGGGCACACCGTCCTCAGCAGATCCTTGTCGTAGCTGTACTGCCAGGTCAGGCGAGTGGTCGCATCGCCGGCCGTCACCGGGTCGGAGGTCACCTGCGTGACGTGCGGATACCCCGCGTCGGCCGGGGTCGACCATCTGACCGCCAGCGTCCGACCGGACGAGACGGAGGTGAGCAGGTCGACCAGCCCGTTCGCGTCGTACCGCAGGGTCTCCGCGCGCCCGGAGGAGTCGGCGATCCGGGTCAGCCGGTAGACGCCACCACCGACCGAGCGGGTGAACTCGTACGCGGTGGCGTCCTTGTCGGTCAGCGAGTAGCCGCCGGTGATCGGCTTGAACACCGAGAATCGGCCGGACGGGGGAACGAAGACGCCGTCCGCGTTGCGCCCGAACGCGACCTCCTCACCGGAGGGATAGCGGACCGCGACGGTCTGCACCGCGCCGGAGGCGTCGGGTTGCTCCCGCACCTGCATGTCCAGCAGCGACGACCAGCCCTGACCGAACGCGCTGTCGGCCCGTACGTCGCGGCTGTTGTAGTCCCGCGTGATCGACAGCGCCGGACCGGCGGTGGCGACCTCGGCGTCGCTGTCCGAGATGGTGTAGTTGCCGGTGCTCGGCTCGAACCCCTTGCCGCCGTTCTGGCCGAGGTCCGCGCTGATCATCGGTTGCGGAACGGCCGTGGTGAACGCGTACGCCACGGGCGTGGCAGGTGCCGTGGAGGACCAGTCGTTCACCTGAACCGTGTACGTGTAGGTCTTGCCCCAGGACAGCGCGCCGGCGGGTACCTTCCACACCCCGCTCGTCACCCACCCGGAAGCGGCCACCTGCGTGCCGGCGGAGTCCTTCACCACGAACGTGTAGCGCAGCCCCTTGTTCGGCCAGGCATCCGAGTCGCGGCCGCTCGCGGCCAGCTCCGGGGTCAGCGTGGAGACCGTGTAGTTGTCCGCCGGGTACCGCACGTCGATCTGCGGCGCGACGTTGTCGGTGTAGGTGACGTCGATGAACGGCGTACAGGAGATCGTTCCGTACGTGGAGTGCGCGCAGTTCAACGGCGAGTTCGCCGAGGTGAACCGCTTCCAGGCCGTGGAGTCGGTCTCGCTGGCCTTGATCGCCAGCCCGTAGGTGCCGGCGCCGGTGACCCACTCGTTGACCTCGGCGGCGTTCAGCGGCACCGAGACCCACGTGCCCACGTTCCGGGTCTTGGCGGTGTTCCCGCAGGCAGCCGTGTTCGAGGGTGAGGCGTTGCCGATCGAGGCGGACAGGGTGGGGAACGTGCCGAACTTGACGGTGGAGGCGGCCCAGTTCTGCGTCACCCGGTAGACGTCGAACCGGCGGGCGACACAGCCGGTTCCGACGCCCTGGTAGCTCATGAAGACGTTCAGGTCGGCCGCGCTGAGCCTCTTGCCCGCGTAGGTGCTGCCGAAGGTGGAGAACGGCAGCAGGGCCCGCGCCTTGCCGGTGGCGGTGCCGTCGAAGGTGCCGGCGGCCACGTTGTCCTCGCCGGAGCGCTGGGTCTCCGTGACGTCGGACTGCACGTACGTGTCACCGGTCGCCGTCTTGATCGTGCCGGTGGACGGGTCGAGCAGCACCGGGAACTTCCGCTTCGGGTCGCGCAGCCACGCGCCGTCGATCGTGACCTTCAGCGCCTGCCCGGTGCCGTGCGGGACGAGGGTGTAGTGCACCGAGTGCGAGATCGCACCCGTGCCGGACGCGTCCACGGTCGCGTCCTCCAGGTAGCCGACCGGCATCCGGGCCGCCTCGGTGCCGTCCGCCCGGAGGAAAACCGCGTCGCCGTCGGTGTCGATACCGGCGGTCAACCCACGCAGGCGCAGCGGGTAGACGTACTCGGTGGGTGCCTTCGCCGAGTGCAGGACCAGCGTTTCCTTGACGTCGGTTCCGGTCACGGCCATCGTGACGTCCACGTCGGGCAACGCGCGTTCGTAGGTGAGTTCGTTGCCGTTCACCCGGGCGGTGGGCGCAACGGCGCCGGCCAGGTCGAAGCCGAGGCTGCGGTCGTCGTCGAGCCTCAGGTCGACCAGGGGTTGCCCGGGCTCACCGGCGGCGGCGAAGGTGACGCCGAGAGGATGCGCCTTGACGGTGAAGCGCCCGTCGGGCCGCCGGACGATCGCCGGGTCGATGGAGCGCCAGGTGCCGTCGGCGTCGCGCCAGTTGACCGGCCGCTGGTAGACGCGCCGGGTGACCGACCCGTCGGCGTTCTGGAAGACGTCCGATGTGGTGGTCGACGCCGCGGGCAACCGCTTGCTGGTACGGGGCTGGTAACCCTGCCGTCCGGGACCGGTCTGGCGCACCTGTCCGGCCGGCCGGTGGGGCTGGAAACGGGGCAGCTCCCCCTTGGCCCGCTCGCCGCTGGGCCGGGCGCGGTCGCGCGCCGCAGCGACGTAGTGCCCGCCGGGCGCCCGGCCCGCTCTCTGCTTCGGGGTGGGTGGTTCGGCGCCCCACGACGGACGCAGCGACAGCATGTCGGTGAGCCAACTGGTCGGCCATCCGTCTCCGGCGATCGGCGGCAGCGGCTCACGTGGTGCTGCGGTGAGCAGCGCCAGCGCCAGGATCAGCACTGTCGCGACTCGGCGCACGCCGCTTCGCACCGAGATCTGCCTGGCCGCCGTCGGGCGCAGGGCAGGATCGTATTGACCGCCCATGGCAGCCTCCCCCGTGGTAATCGAACCCAGCGGAAGCTTCCTGGACGTTTACTGAAAAAGCAATGGTCAATCTTGAAGATCATCGATCGGCGGCGGCGGAGGCCACCTGGCGCTCCACGCCCGCCGCCAGATCCTCGGCCGATTCGCCGGACACCGCCGGAACGGCCGGGTCCGGCGAAACGCCGACCACGAGGTACTGCACGTCGGGGAAGCGCTTGTGCCCCGCGACCAGGGCCGCGACCGGGGCTGCGCCCACCGCGACCACCATCCGGCAGCGCTGGACGCCGAGCGTGTTGAAGAAACCCTCGGCATTCTCCGGCGTCTGCTTTCCGACCACCGCCAAATGCTGGATCTTGATCGAGGTGGCCGACGACGCCCGTTGCATCCCCTGCCAGCTGGCCGCCGCCTCGGGCCCTGCCAGACCCCGGTCGTCGGTCAGCATGCAGGCCGTGAACGCCCGGTACTGCCGTTCCCGGGGCGGCGGGGCGGGCTCGGGCCAGAGCAGCCACGCAAGCGCCGCGACGGCCAACAGGCCCGCCGTCACCACCGCTACCAACCGCCACCGCCTGTCCACTGCGAACACCGCGAGACTCCCTCCGCCGTTGCCGGCTGCGACACCCGGCGGGAGCAAGATACGGCGCGCGGCCCCGGGCCGGGGCCCGGTCGCCCAGGAACAGGACCGCCGTATACCTGGCGGCAGCGGGTCGCAGACGCAGCCGTAGCACGTCGGGCGCATGATCGTGAGCCCGTCCACAGAACGGTCCTCGTCCACAGGCCGAATCCGCGCATCCCCTCCGCCGGACCCGCCGCACGCATCCTGGCCGGCATGACGAACCGGAACCGAGCCGTCGGCGCGTACGGCGAGCGGTGCGCGCTGCGGCACCTGATCGAGACGGGCCTGCGCCCGGTCGCCCGCAACTGGCGCTGCCCCGAGGGCGAGATCGACATCATCGCCTGGGAGGGCCCGGTCCTCGCCATCTGCGAGGTCAAGACCCGCCGCAGCGAGCAGTTCGGCTCCCCCGCCGAGGCCGTCGTCCCGGCCAAGGCCCGCCGGCTGCGCGGCCTGGCCGCCCGGTGGCTCGCCGAGACCGGCACCACCGCCGACGAGGTCCGCTTCGACGTGCTGTCCGTCCGGCTCCCGCTCACCGGCCCCGCCCGGGTCGAGCACCTGCGCGGCGCGTTCTGACATGGGGTACGCGAAAGTGCTGAGCGTGGGCCTGGCCGGAGTCGCCGGGCACCTCGTCGAGGTCGAGGCCGACCTCGCCCCCGGCCTGCCCGCCGTGATCATCTCCGGTCTGCCCGACACCGCGCTGCACGAAGCGCGCGACCGGGTCCGTGCCGCGATCGTCAACTCCGGCCAGAAATGGCCGAACCGGCGGATCACCCTCAACCTGCTGCCCGCCACCCTGCCCAAGTACGGCTCGGCGTTCGACCTGGCCATCGCGGTCGCCGTGCTCGCCGGCTCGGGTGAGCTGCCGCCCGTCGCCCTGGACGCCACTGTCGTGCTCGGCGAACTCGGCCTCGACGGCGCGGTGCGCCCGGTACGCGGCACGCTGCCCATGGTCGCCGCCGCAGCCCGCGCCGGGCACACCCGGGTCGTCGTACCCGCCGGCAACGCCGCCGAGGCGGCAGTCATCCCCGGCGTACGGGTGCACGCCGTCGACACGCTGCACCGGCTCGTCGCACACGTCCGCACCGGCGCGCCACTGCTCGCCCCGCCCGCTCCGGCCCCGGCCGAGACCCCACCCGGGCCGGATCTCGCCGACGTGGCCGGCCAGCCGCTCGGGCGGCGCGCGCTGGAGATCGCCGCCGCCGGCGGTCATCACCTTGCGCTGCTCGGCCCGCCCGGCGCCGGCAAGACCATGCTCGCCGAACGGCTGCCGTCGGTGCTGCCCGAGCTGGACGACGAGGCCGCCCTGGAGGTGACCGCGCTGCACTCGATCGCCGGCCTGCTGCCGCCCGGCGGCGGGCTGCTGCGCCGTCCTCCGTTCCAGGCGCCGCACCACACCGCCACGGTGCCCGCCCTCGTCGGTGGCGGCTCCGGGCTGGCCCGTCCCGGCGCGGTGTCGCTGGCCCACCGCGGGGTGCTGTTCCTCGACGAGGCGCCCGAGTTCGGCAAGGGCGCGCTGGAGGCGTTGCGGCAGCCGCTGGAGAGCGGCCGGGTACGTGTGGCGCGCACGCGCGGCGCGACCGAGTACCCGGCCCGCACGCAACTGGTGCTGGCCGCCAACCCATGCCCCTGCGCGAAGCCGTCCGGCGACGTCGACTGCGAGTGCACACCGCTGGCCCGGCGGCGCTACCTGGGCCGGTTGTCGGGGCCGCTGCTCGACCGGGTGGACGTGCAGGTCCGGCTGCAGGCGGTACGCGCGGCGGAACTGTTGCGGACCGACGCCGAGCACGAGTCCTCGGCCACCGTCGCCGCCCGGGTCGCCGCCGCACGACGAGCCGCCGCCGACCGCTGGGCGGCCACCGGGCACCGGGTCAACGCCGACGTCCCCGGCCCGTACCTGCGCCGTCCGCCGTGGCACCTGCCCGCCCGGGTCACGACGGACCTGCGGCACCGGCTCGACACCGGTTCGCT
Source organism: Micromonospora sp. C41 (assembly GCF_018070485.1). Taxonomy (NCBI): domain Bacteria; kingdom Bacillati; phylum Actinomycetota; class Actinomycetes; order Micromonosporales; family Micromonosporaceae; genus Micromonospora; species Micromonospora sp. C41. The sequence goes on from NZ_JAGPXP010000003.1 coordinate 175,184, forward strand.
GTCCGCGCGCGGCTACGACCGCGTACTGCGGCTAGCAAGTATGCAATACTCGCCGATGTGAAGGCTCTTATCTACGTTCGACAGTCGCAGGATCGGTCCGGCGAAGAGCTGGGGATCGCCCGACAGCTCACGGACGCCCGCCAGCTCGCCAAGCTGCGCGGATGGGAGGTGGTCCGTGAGTTACCGGAGAACGACACGAGCGCAGCGGGCAAGCGACGCCGGCCACAGTTCGAGGCTGTCCTCGCCGCCATCGAAGCGCAAGAGGTTGATGCCGTCATCGCGTGGGACATGACTCGGCTCAGCCGCAACCGGCGCGACACCGTGCGCCTGCTCGAAGCCGGCGAGCGCGCCGGAATCACCCTCGCCTTCGTGCGCGGGACTGACCTTGATCTCTCCACTCCGGCCGGCGGGCTGATCGCCGACATCCTCGCCGGTGTGGCGCGCAACGAGATCGCGGTGAAGTCCGACCGCCAGCGCCGCGCCGCCCTCCAGGCCGCCGAGCAAGGGCGGTGGGTCGGTGGTCGTCGGCCGTTCGGTTACGAGCCCGACGGCATCACGATCCGCGAGACTGAAGCCGCGGCCCTCCGGGACGCCTACACCGCGGTCCTGACCGGGGCTTCGCTCGGCGCGGTGGCCCGCGACTGGAACGGCCGCGGACTCCACACGCCGCAGGCGAAGCGCGACGGCACCCTCTCGACGTGGACCTCGCAGACCGTCCGACCGACCCTGCTCAATCCCCGATACGCCGGCCTGCGTGCCCGAGGCCGCGGCCGGCAGCAGCAGGTGATGTCTGCTGCAGAATGGCCGCCTATCGTGCCGGAGTCGACCTGGCGGGCAGCCGTCGCGGTGATCGCCGATCCCTCCCGCGCCAACCCGGCGCGTGGAGGGAAGGCCCTGCTCACGGGCCTTGCGCTGTGCGGCGTCTGCGGCACCGAGACACCCTCAACCGTTCACGCTGGCGCCGCGCCGAGCCGCAAGGGTCGCGAGGGATACCGCACGTACCGATGTCGGGCGGCCTACGGCCATGTCGGGCGCGCCGCCGAGCCGGTCGAGGACTTCATCGTCGCCGTCGTGCTGGACCGGCTCAGCCGCCCGGACGCACGCGACCTACTTGTCGACCATGACCGGCCCGACGTTGACCAGCTCCGACAGGAGGCCGTCGCGCTGCGTCAGCGGCGAACCTCTCTACTGGGGCTCGCCGAGGACGGCACCTACACCGAGGCCGAGGTGCGGGAGCGGGCCGCCCGGCTCGCAGCGCAGATCGCCGACGTGGAGGCCAAGCTCGCCGACGCGGGCCGAGTCGACATCCTCGGCCCGCTGATCGAAGCCGACGACATCCGCGCAGCGTGGGAGATCCTCGACGTCGAGCGGCAGCGGGCCGTCATCGACACCCTGATGACCGTGCGCCTGCACCCGCCAGGGCGGGGAACGCGAACGTTCCGACCGGAGACGGTCGAGATCGAATGGAAGAACTGACCCACAACTGAATGCGCCCCGGGCGAGGCGATTCCAGCGCCTGCCCGGGACGACTTGATCCGCTCCACCTCCCTAGAAGGGTGAGCAGACCCATGCAGGATCTTAGGCCCTGCCGTGCGCGCGCATCAGCCGGCGCGACCCTTGCGAGCTGGCGGCAGGAATCCCCGCCGCCGCGCCTCAGCGATCCACCGATGCACCGTCGCGACCGGAACCTCGCTGCTCTCGGCGATGACGGCCGCAGGCTTCCCCGAGCTGGCCACGGCCGACACGTAGGCCGCCGCCACCAAGCGGTAGAAGCCTTCCGGGTTCGTGCCGTCCGGGCGAGTGAGCTTCGGCATCTCCTCGGCGACGAACGGCCGGAGCTGCTCGAAGTACTCGCGCTTCCGCTCCTGCAGCGCCACGATCGTCGGGTCATCCTGGAGCTTCTCTACGTCCCGCTCGGCGAGCCAGGCCAGCGCCTCCGGCGCGTTGATCGCGCTCTCGATCCAGCCCACCGGGATGGACTTCAGCGTCGCCGCTGTGACGCCCGGCGCCCAAGGGTCGGTCGTCACGACCAGGTCGATGATGACCCGCCGGCCTTCCCACTCGCGCGTCTTCGCGTGCACGAGGAACTTCTCATCACCGTCGCTCAGGCCGTTCACGCGCACCCAGCCCTGCGAACCGAACTCCACCCAACGCATGCGCGCCAGCATGGCACTTCGCGGCTTCACCGCACAAGCACCGCCGGACATGCGCGTAAGCCCGTCGACTTGCGCACCCAGGGGCGGACATGGTTATCTACCCCCGAAGATCAGCGCGGCTTACTCGGTCAAGTCGCGCATCCCCTCGGAGGTACGGACGTGGCACCCACGGAAATCCGGCTCTACACCGTCGATGAGGTCTGCAAGCTCTTCCAGTGCGGCCGGAGCACCGTCTACAAGCTGATGGACTCCGGCGAGCTCCAGTCGGTCAAGATCGGCGCGTTGCGGCGCATCCCACCGGAGGCCGCTCGGGCGTACCTCGCCCGGCAACTCGGCGAGGTGGTGACCACCGATGCAGCCTGAGCACCCGCAAGGCGAGTACGTCCGCCGCCTGGTCGACGCCGCGCCGCCGCTGAGCGAGGCCCAGCGATCCCGGCTCGCCACCATCCTGCGGCCCGCCGCCAGGAAGCCGGCGCCCGCCCAGCGACGGGAGGCGGCATAGGCATGACCACCATGCAGAACGCCCGCCCCCGGGGTGACGGCCGGGAAGCGGGCGCGGAGCAGGTCAGCGGGACCTACGAGGATGGTACGACGCTCGACGGCGCGCTGGCGATGGTCGAACGCGGCTGCTACGTCTTCCCCGTCGACCACCCCGACCTCCCGAAGTGCGCCGGGATCCGGACGCCGGAACACGACCCCGACAGCTGCACCAAGCGAGGCAAGCACCCGGCGGTCAAGTCGTGGTCGATGGAAGCCACCGCGAAGGTCCCCGACGTCGCCGCGCACTTCGCCGGAGTGACCCGGAACTACGGGATCGACTGCCGAGCGTCCCGGCTGCTCGTCATCGACGAAGACGAGCCCGGCGCGTTCCAGCGCTACGCCGACGAGCACGGCCACACGATCCCCCGCACGTTCACCGTTACCACCGGCCGAGCCGGCGGCGGGCGGCACCTGTACTTCCGCGTGCCGCTGGACAGCCCGTTCACCACCGCGACGGGCGACCTGCCCAAGGGAATCGACGTGCGAGGGCGCAAGGGGTACGTCGTAGGCCCCGGCAGCGTCCACGAGACCGGCGCGGTCTACGCCCCCGAGGACTGGGACGCGCCCTTCGCCGACCTGCCCGACTGGCTCGCCCAGGCCCTGACCGTGAAGGCAGCGCCGCCACTGTCCGCTGCCGCCGCCGAGCCGCTGGACGGCCCACTGCCCCAGCGAATCGCCGACCTGATCGACGGCGACCCCGGCGACCGGTCCGAGCGGTTCCACCGCATCGTGCGGGAACTGGCCGAAGCCGGGCTTACCCAGGGCCAGGCCGTCACCGTCATGACGCCCTGGTGCGCGCGACACGGCAAGTACGTCGGGCGCGTCGAGGCGGAGGTCGCCCGGTCGTGGGGCAAGCCCGGCCGGAAGGCCACTGTCCCCGCCCAGCGTCAGCCGGCCGACGACGACCTCTCCGACGCCCGGATGGCCGAGACGGTCAGCGCGGACGTACTCGGTAGCCGGTTCTGCTGGACGGCCGCGCTCGGCTGGCTGGAGTGGGACGGTCAGGTCTGGGCGCGCAGCAACGAAGCGGCCGTCGTCGAGGTGGTCCGCCAGTACGTGCTCGACCTGTTCACCAGCGAAGTGCAGGCCGGGGCCAGCGGCGAGCGCCGCCGCGGACTGTCCGCGCTGCTCGGCCGAGGACGCATCGGGGCCATCGCGTCGCTGGCGCGCGGCATCCTGCTCCAGGACGCCGCGCACTTCGACCAGCAACCCGACCTGCTCAACACCCCCTCCGGTGTGGTCAATCTGCGCACCAAGGAACTACTGCCGCACGACCCGGCGCTGCTGCTCACCAAGATGACCGCCGTCGCCTACCGGCCCGGCGCCGTGCACGACGACTGGACCACCGCGCTACAGGCCATCCCGTCCGACGTGCGGAACTGGTACCAGGTGCGGCTCGGCCAGGCCATCACCGGCCACATGACGCCCGATGACGTGCTCGTGGTCAACCAGGGTGGTGGGGAGAACGGGAAGACGACCGTACTCGGCACTGCGGGCAAGGTGCTCGGCAGCTACTACGTGCTCGTCTCCGACCGGGTGCTGCTCGCCGACGCGGGCGCGCACCCGACCGAGCTGATGGAGTTGCGAGGCGCGCGGCTGGCCCTGATCGAGGAGACGCCCGAGGCCCGTCGGCTGTCCGTCGGCCGGCTGAAGAAGGTAGTAGGCACGCCGGAGATCGAGGCCCGGTACATCCGGCAGGACTCGGTCACCTTCAAGGCCACGCACAGCCTGTTCCTCTCCACGAACTACCGGCCGCTCGTAGAGGAGACGGACCACGGGACATGGCGGCGGCTGGCGCTCGCGCAGTTCCCGTACCGCTTCGTCAAGCGCGAGAGCGACCTCACCGGCCCCGATGACCGGCTCGGCGACCCGACCCTGCGCGAGCGCCTGGCGGCCAGCGAGCAGGCACGAGAGGCCGCTCTCGCATGGATGGTCGAGGGCGCGCACCGGTGGTACCAGGACGGCCGAATCATGCCGGAGACGCCGCAGCGCGTCATCGAGGCGACCCGGGCATGGAGGGCCGAGTCCGACCTCGTGCTGTCCTACCTCGACGAGCGCCTGGTGCCCGACCGCGACGTGCACGTCATCTCCACGGAACTGCTGGCCGACTTCACGGACTGGCTGACCGCACACGGGCACCGCGCATGGTCCGACAAGGTGTTCACCAGCCGCTTCGGCGAGCACGACGAGGTGAAGAAGAACCACATCGAGAAGCGGCAGATCACTCATCGGGGTGGGCTGTCCCGTCGTCCCCTGCCCACCGGCTTCGTACCGCCGAGCGGCGTCCCCAACCGGTATATGGCCTGGCTCGGGGTCCGATTCGCCACCGACAACGACAAGACCCCTGAGCAGGCCGAACCCGCCGCGGGTTCGGCTCCTGCAAGGCATGCAAGGCAAGTTCCGGTGAACGGAGATTGCTATACGCGCGTGAGTTCACCGGATTCTGCCTTGCATGCCTTGCAGGATCGGCCGTCGTCGATGGCGGGCTCTGCCCCCCTGTGGCCCGAGGCCGACGACACCTGCCCGTCCTGCGGCTGGCCGATCGACTCCACCGCCCACTTCCAGAACTGCGAGGCAGTCCAATGACGACCATCCGACCCGAGCAGATCCGTGAGGGTGTGGGCGAGGCGTTCGGCTTCTGGCTCAGCCAGCACGACGTGACCGTTCCGACCGTCATCGAGGACGCCGCTGAGCGCGCCATCACCAACTGGCTGAACGCACACACCGAGGAGCTGATCGAAGCCATTGCCGCGAAGCTGCGGCCCATCGACCCGGAGGCCACCCGATGACCACCACGCTGGCGCTGGAGCAGATCATGCTCTCCCCGCAGTACGGGGAGATCCTCGCCGCCGTCCGTGCGGCCACGCCGGTGGCGATGCTCGACCAGCTCGACGCCGCGACCACCCACGCCACGAGGGCCGCCGTTGAGGCGGCGGCCCTCACCGGCGGCGCCGCAGTGACCGCCTCGCCGCCCTCGGCCGTGCCGGGCTGGCTGCGCCTCGGGCTGCTCGACGCCCTCACCCGCTGGGCGGACGGCACCGGATCGACCTGCCGGCACAGCCCCCGCCCCGACCGGCCCGAGCCCGTGCTCGCCGCCGCGTGGCGGCCCGGGCTGGTGACGTGCTGCCAGTGCACGCACCTCTGGCGGGTCAGCCGGGAGGCCGGCCTGACGTGCGACGGATGCGGCCGGGTGTGCGAGCCCGACTCCATCCACCCGGCGATGGCGCAGATGGCCGGGCTGATCTTCATGTACGGAGCCTGTGGCGACTGCCGCCCGGCGATCACCCCGGAGCCCGGCCCGCTGAGGCGGCCGGAGACGGCCGAACAGGACTACCCGAGGGGTACGGGAAGGGTCCGCCCGCGAGGCTCACGCGGACGCGGCCGGGGGCGGGGGGTCCGGCGGTGACGATCGACTGCGTCCTGTGCGCTACCACCGCCGACGAACCTGCCGCCGGCTGGACGGTGCGCACGCTCTCCCGGCCGGTCACGTGCCGCAGCACCGTCGGCGGCCCAATGCCGCCCACGCCGGCCGGCGAACACCAGGTGTGCCCCACCTGCTCCGCATGGCTCACGGACCACCGGGACCGGATGCTGCCGGCCGCCGCGCTCGCCGTCATCGAGGCCGCCCTCACCAACACCCCCGGGCTACACCCGACCACCGAGCGCCGGTTGCGGCTGGAGCTGGTCGGCATGGTGCGCCACCTCGCCGACGCCCTTACCGCCCCTGGCACCCTCCCCGAGGCCACCCACCCCCGACCTGACCACCGGGGAGAGCTGCGCGGACGGCCGCAACCTGGCGACTTTGCGCGGGAGGTGGACGAGTGAGCGCACCCCGGTTCCGGCCGCCGGAGACCTACGTACACGGGCTCGAAGGGCCGTCGGTGGTCGTACCGGCCCGAGTCGCCGCGTGGCTGGAGCGCTACGCCGGGCTGCGGGATCTGCGCACCGCCCACCGCGGCGCCGACGCCGAGGTCGACGCCGTGCTCGTCGCCCTGGCTCTCGCCGCGCAGATGTGGCGCCAGCGGACCGGCGTGAGTTCCGATCAAGGAACTGACCAGCGGAACCAGCCCGACCAGGGTCCATGCTGCGACCTGTCCACGACGGAAGCGGCTGACCGGCTCAACATGACGGACCGGGGAGTCCGCGCCGCCATCGCCCGCGGCAGCCTCACGGCACACCGCGACGGCGACCGGTGGCGCGTCGCCCCGGAAGACCTCGAGCACTACCGGGCCGGCCGCGCAGCCTGACCAGCAGGGAGCGCCATGCCACCCGACCCGCGCAGCCTCCAACGCCGACTGTTCGGCCTGCCCTCCGGCGCCGACGCCACCACCGCCATCAGCTACCGCGACGCCGCGGATCGCGTCGCCGGCATCGACGACCCCGTCCAGCTCGACGAGCTGATGAACCGGGCCGCCACCGCCGGCGACGCGATGCTGCTGCGCGCCGCCCTCGCTCACGCCTACCAGCACGGCTGGCGTTCTCTCGTGACCACCTACGGCGGCGATGCTGCCGACGAGCTGCTCAACGCGGCATGACCCCGAACGGAGACACCGTGACCACCACGACCAGCACGCCCGCCGACGACCTGCTCGCCGCCGTGCGTACCGCCACCCGGCGGCCCGTCGTCGACCAGGCCGCCATCGACAAGGCACTCGACGCCTTCGCCGAGGCCACCGACGGCGACATCAGCGACGTACGCGCCGCCGCCCGGGAGATCGTCCGACGCCACAAGCAGGGACTCGGCTACGGCGGCAACCTCGGCGGCCCCCGCATGGCCGCGCAATACCTCTGGCAGCTCGCCATCGCCGCCGACCAGGTCGGGCAGACGTGGGAACGACACGACGAGCTGGCCGCCGCCGAGCAGGAACTCGCCCAGCGGGAGCAGGGCCACCGCGACGCGCTCGCCGCGCTGGAGCAGGCCGTGAAGTCCGGCGACGTCGACCGGGTCATGAAGCTGCGCGGCGAGGTGGAGGTGAAGCACCCGACCCGCATCGCCGAAGCCCGTACGGCGGTGCTGGAGCTGCGCATCGAGCAGGCCCGCGCGCGGCAGGGCGGCGGCGCCGAGCGGGGAGCCCGTGCACGCCGGCTGCTGACCGAGGCGCAGGAGCGCCACAACCAGCTCGCCGCGCAGATCGCGCAGGCCGCCGAGGACATCAACCTCGCCCGGCTGGAGCACTCCGAGGGCATGCAGGCCGCGGCCCGACTCGACAGCGAGGCCAGCGCCCTCCAGGCCGAGCTGTCCACGCTGAAGACCACCCACGAGCGGGAGATGCAGGCCCGACTCCGGCGCATCGCCGGGCTGCCCGAGCCGGAGGTGGAGTCGACGCCGGAAGACCGGCAGGTGCTCGTGCTCGGCACCACGGTCCGCGCCGACGCCCACGACTTCACCCCGAGCACGGCGGGCAGCCTCTGATGCCCGGCGACAAGGCACGAGCCCAGGCCAACGCCAGGCTGAGCCGCCTCAGGCTCCCCGAGATCCCGGCCCCGCCCACCACCAAGCAGGAGCGGGCCGCCGCCCGCGTCCGGCGCATGGGCCTGGTGCCCGTGTGCGACCAGCAGCAGACCACCGACCAGGAGGCGTCATGAGCAGGTGCCCGCACTGCGGCCGAGACACCACCACCGAGCCCGCCGCGCCGGCCGGGAGCCTCGCCCGCGGCGAACAGCTGTTCCGGCAGCGGCGGCAGGGCGTACGCATCGAGCGCGGCGCCGATCTGCCGCCCGACGTCACCTCGCAGCGTCCGGATGCGGCCTAACCGATGCCCCGAGCGCTGAAGGTGTGTCCGGTCGCCGGTTGCCCGGAGCTGGTCGCCGAGGGCCGCTGCGCCCGCCACCGCAGGGAAGCCGACCAGCGGCGAGGCACGGCCGCCGAGCGGGGCTATGACCACCGCTGGCGGCAGACCCGGGCCCAGGTGCTGCGCCTGTTCCCGACGTGCACCGAGGACGGCTGCGCCGAGACGGCGACGGAGGTCGACCACATCGACGGGCTCGGCCCGCGCGGTCCACGTGGCCACGACCTGACCAACCTGCGGGCGTACTGCAAGCCGCATCACTCGCGCCGGACTGCCCGGGATCAACCGGGCGGGTGGGCTCGGCGATGACTACGCAGCGTGAACTACTCAGGGTCACGTCGCATAGCCTCCGGTCGATACACCCGGGGGGTAACCCCCAATACCCCCAGGTCAGAAAGACCGCCGGGAAGGGCAAGCGCTGTTCGCGTAATGCCCGAGCCTTCATTTTCCCAAGATCGCAAAGTGCCGACCACTACGGAGGGTGAACATGGATGACGACGGCGACAAGCCGACCCCGCCGGCCGACCTGCGTCCCGGCGGGCTCGCCCTGTGGGCCGAGGTCACCGAGGACTTCACCCTGGGGCCCGATGAGGTCGGCGCGCTGCGCGAGGCGTGCCGCACGGTCGACGAGCTGGACGACCTGCGGACCGCGCTTCACGGGCAGCCGATGACCGTCTCCGGCTCGCAGGGTCAGCCGGTGGCCCACCCGCTGCTCGCCGAGGTTCGCCGCCACCGGGAGACGTTGGCGAAGCTGCTCGACGCGCTGGCGCTTCCCGCCGGCGATGAGGATGCGGGCATGACGCCCGCTCAGAAGCGGGCTCAGCGGGCCGCTCAGCAGCGCTGGCGGGACCGCCAGGCCGTGAAGAAGGCCGGGGCCGGTGGCGCGGCGTAGGGGCGCGCCGGAGGCGGCCGGCGCGGGCATGCCGCCCGAGCTGTGCACGCCGCCCGTGACCGGCGAGCAGGTGGCCGCCTGGTCCGAGGGCGAGCAGCCGGGCGAGTCGTGGGCGTTCGGTGAGGCGATGTGGCGCCGCATCCAAGCCGATGCCCGCTGGTCGGCTGCTCGCCGCCGCTGGCGCACCACGCACGACCGGTCGTACTGGTGGTACTGGCGCAGTCGCGGGTTGACCCCGCCGTCGCGCGCTCAGCTCCGGGCGTACGCGCGGGAGGTGACCGCCGATGGCGCGACGACGTGACCTGGCTGCGGAGGCAGCTCGGGGCAGTGAGGAGCCGCCGGAGTGCCTGCGGTCGATGAGGGGCGTCAACGACTTCCGTGAGCAGGCGTATGCCGAGCCGATTCCGGAGTGGGTGCAGCCCGGCGAGGTGAAGGGGCATCGCGCCCTCCGCGCGTACGTGCTGTGGCACGAAGCGCGGAAGGCGTGGTGCGTCGAGCGGGGGCTGGACTGGTACGCGACCTTCCACAGCAACCGCGAGGTCGTCGACCGGCCGGCGGGGGTGCGGTGATGGCGCGACGCCGGGAAGCGGCCACCAGGCGGCCGGAGACGGCCCGCGACGTGCCGCTGTGGGTGCGGAACACCAACGCGGGCATGGCGCACGTCTCGGGCCGTTCGCTCATGGGCTCGATCGCGTCGGACGACCTGAGTCGCGACCGGGCACTGCTCGCCGCCGCCCGTGGCCGCTGGTGCGCGGAGAACGGGTGTCACCGGGGCAGCCGGTCGTGTCGGGACGTCTATCGGGGACGCATCCCGCAGGAGTGTGCGGCGGCCGGGGGCCCCGCTGGCGAGGGAGAGGGGTAACGGCGATGGGTTTGCGCATCATCGGGGTGAAATTAACGGCTGAGGTCGGCGGCTACATGAACAGCCTCAAGCAGGCTGGCGTCGCCACGCGGGGTCTCGTGGGCGAGATGGACAAGGCCGCGAAGGGCGGGCACCTCGACCGGGTCGCCGACTCCGCCGCGGTGGCGGGTGTCGGGCTGCTCGGGCTCGCGGGTGCGGCGGCGAAGTTCACCATGGACTTCGACAAGCAGATGAGCGAGGTCTCGGCGGTCTCCGACGCCTCTGCCGGCGACCTGGAGCGGCTGCGCCAGGCGGCCCTTCAGGCCGGCGCGGATACGGCGTTCAGTGCCACCGAGGCGGCGCAGGCTGAGGCGGAACTGGCCAAGGCGGGCCTCCAGACCGCCGACATCCTCGGCGGTGCGCTCAACGGGTCGCTGGCCCTGGCCGCCGCCGGGTCGCTGGACCTGGCCGAGGCAGCCGACATCAGCGCGAAGACCATGAACGTGTTCGGCCTGGAGGGTGCCGACGTCGGGCACATCGCCGACGTCCTCGCCTCGGCCGCGAACAAGAGCGCCACCGACGTGCACGAGATGGGCGAGGCGCTGAAGATGGGCGGTCTCGCGGCCAACGCCGCGGGCATGTCGCTGGAGGAGACCGTCGGCACGCTGGCGGCGTTCGCTGACCGGGCGCTGGTCGGCTCGGATGCAGGCACGTCGCTGAAGACCGCCATCATGATGTTGCAGGCCCCCACCGACAAGTCGACCGCCCTGATGCAGGAGCTGGGCATCGCGGCGTACGACGCGAACGGCGAGTTCATCGGCACCACGAAGCTGGCCGGTCAGCTCCAGAAGGCGCTCGGTTCCCTGACGCAGGAGCAGCGCAACGCGGCGCTGGCGGCGATCTTCGGCGCGGACGGTATGCGCGCCGCGAACGTGCTCTACGAGCTGGGCGAGAAGGGCGTCCGCGAGTACGTGACCGCCGTCGACGACCAGGGCGCCGCCGCCGAGGTCGCGGCGAAGAAGATGGACAACTTGGCCGGCGACGTCGAGAAGTTGAAGGGCTCGCTGGAGACCATGGCCATCGAGGCGGGCTCCGGTTCCACGTCGGGCCTGCGTCTGCTGGTGCAGACCGCCGACGAGCTGGTGGGCGCGTTGTCGTCCATCCCCGGCCCGGTGCAGCAGGGCGCGGTCGCGCTGGCCGGCATCGCCGGGGCGACGCTGCTTGCCGGAGCGGGCGCGGCGAAGCTGCGCGCGGCGACCGCGGCGATGGGTGAGGAACTGGCGGCGACCGGGCCGCGCGGTGAGCGGGCCGCGCGCGGCCTGGAGCGTGCCTCTCGTGCGGCCACCCGGGCGGGGGTGGCGTTCGTCGCGCTGGAGGTGGCCGGCGCCGCCGTCAGGGCCACACAGGAAGACCTCAACCCGCAGATCGAGGCGATGGCCGACGGGCTGGCCGAGTGGGGCAAGACCGGCAAGCTGGCCGGCGAGTCGTCGCGGGTGCTCGGCGCCGACCTGAAAGACCTCGGCGTCGGCATGAAGTTTCTGGCCGACACCGACAACGGCCGCCGTCAGACCGTCAAGTTCCTCCAGACCATGCTGGAGTCTGCGCCGCTGCTCGGCGACGCCCTGCAGGGCACGAACACGTCGCTTGCGCGCACGAAGGAGCGGGTGGAGGCGATGGACGCGGCGCTTGCCCAGCTCGTGCAGGGCGGGCAGATCCGCGAGGCTACGGCCGCTTTCAACCGGCTCGCTGAGCAGGCCGCGAAGGACGGCGTCTCCGTCGACGAGCTGCGCGCGCTGCTCCCGCAGTACTCCGGCGCGGTGGAGTCGGCCGGCAAGGCGTCCGAGAAGGCCGCTGGCGGGATCGGGAAGACCGGCGAGGCCGCGGCCACGGCCGCCGCCGACGTGAAGAAGCTGAACGACGCCTTCGATGAGCTGTTCGGCCAGTACATGAACGCGGACACGGCGGCGATCAAGGCCACGCAGGGCCTGCAAACGCTGCGCAGCGAGCTGTCCTCCGGCGCGCGCAGCCTGAACACGAACACCAAGGCAGGGCAGGACAACGCCCTGGCGGTGCTGGAGCAGGTGGAGCGGGTCAAGGAGCTGCGCGATGCCCGCTACGCGGAGACGGGCTCGCTGGAGTCGGCGAACTCCGCCTACGACCGGGGCCTCGCCGCGCTGCGCCGCACCCTGATCCAGATGGGTTTCAACCGGACCGCCGTGGACGAGCTGATCGGTAAGTACCGGGAGATCCCCTCGGACGTGTCCACGCAGGTCAGCGCGCCGGGGGCGAAGCAGGCGACCGGGGACGTGAAGGCGCTCAACTACAACCTCGGCCTGGTGCCGTCCAAGAAGCTCGTGGGCATCTGGGCCAACACCAGCTCGGCGAGCGCCGCGATCGACGCGGTCAACACGAAGATCCGGCAGCTCCGTGACCGGCACCTGGCGATCACCGCCTCGGTGTACTGGACGAGCCGCGGCGACCTGAAGGTGCCCGGCGGTACCCAACTGAAGAACCGGTGGGGTGGCCTCTACGAACACGCCCGCGACGGGCTGCTGCGTGAGGCTGCGATCTACAGCCCGATGGGCCCGGCGCGGTATGCGTTCGCCGAGCCAGCCACCGGCGGTGAGGCGTTCGTGCCGAAGTACGGCGACCCGGCCCGGTCGCTCGGGATCCTCGACCAGGCCGCGAGCTGGTACGGGGCGACGGTCCGGCCGCAGGAGCCGACGACCTACGTCATGCCGGACTCGACCATCGGCGCGGGTGTGCGCGGCGGGGGCGGCGGTACGACGACGGTCATCGAGAACCACTTCCACGGGCACTTCTCCGGCCCGGTCGGGTCGCGCGTCGAGCTGGAGAACTGGTTCGTTGGCATGAACGACGCCTTGAAGAACCAGGGCCGGGTGTAGGGCTCAGTTCAGGGTGAGGGCGATGACGTCGCCCAGGTCGGACTCCTTGAACTGCACCTTCCCCCGGTTGGCGACCTCGACGCCGTAGATGCCCTTCCCGCTGGGCACGTCGGGCACCTGGAAGGTGAACAGGCATTCGGTTGCCCGGTGCGGGTCTTCCGGGTCGACCTGCGGCTGCCCGGTCTCCAACCGGCCGATGCCGAGATTCACGCCGGCCGGGTCGGTGACGATCACCTGGGTACCGGCCTGAAGGTCGCTGTACCCGCCCCGGCCGGCGCACTGGAGCGTCTTCTCGGACCATCCGAAGTCGGGCAGGGTCAGGGTGAACGTGCCGCGCACAAGCAGGTTCGCCCGGGGCGGTGGCGACGTTGCGGGCGCGCTCTCGGCAGCCGGCTCGCCGCCGCCGTCGGCGCACCCGGTCAGGGCGAGCAGCAGGGCGGCGGACAGCGCGACGGCGGTACGTGCTCGGGTCATCCCGGCAACGTACCGCCGTCGATCAACGGTCCGGCTGTTTCGTCGGCTGGCGGACAAGGGGCGCATGATGCCAGCCCCGTCTCGGGCTGTCGGCTGCCTGACACACGCCGCGCCGTGGACCTATCTGGTCACACCGGCTTTTAGCGTCTGAGCATGGAAATCCTGAAGCGTCTCGGCGACGCCTGGATGTATGTGGTTGACCACAAGGATGTGGCGTTGGCGCTGGCCGCCATCGTGATGAGCGGCACGTCGCTGGGCTGGCAGGCGATCACCTGGCGCCGTAGCGGCGTGGTGGTCAAGGTGTCCGTGACTCAGGCAGTTGCAGCTTTTCCGACCGGTGCCGAGGTGCTTACCACCGTCACCGCGACGAATGCAGGCCGGGCATCGACGACGGTCACGGGGTGGGGCCTGCGGCTGCCTGGCGGCACCTCAGTGGTGATGCCCAACCCGCTGCCGATCTCTCACCCGCTCCCGCGCCGGCTCGACGGCCACGACGAGGGCAGTTGGTACATCAAGACCGAAGACCTCCGCAGGCACTGCGCGGAGCACGGGACGACGGAACACGAGGCGCGGGGCTTCGTTCGGCTGGGCAACGGCAAGACGGTGCTCGCCAGTAAACGTGGCATCGGCACCGCAAAGGAGAAACAGCCGGCCGGATGATCACCCCGCCGGGCATCAACCAGCCGGTCGGTCATCGGTCAGTGCCCTGGCCGGGGCCACCTGCACGTCGGCGGCCACCGGGCCGATCAGGGTGACGAGCTGCTCCACAACGTGGTCGGGGATGTCCCAGCCGGTCACGGCTTCCGCGCCGGCGGCCTGGATCTGCTCGGCAGTACGCAGCATGTCGGTCACACCGATACAACGGACGGCGGTAGCTGCTGTGACACCAAACCGCCCGTCGGGCTCCTACCCGGCGGGCGGTTTGGTGGATCGGAGTCACTTGTTGGCGATGCGCTCAGCCCACTCGCTGATGGCTCGCAGGTGGTCGGCCGAGCTGTACCCGCCTTGGTCCAAGACCGACCTGCGGAGCTTGCCGACTGCCTCCCGCAGCGCGGATAGCTCTTTTGCCACGGCGATCGTGGCGTGCGCCTGGGCCATCTGAGCGAATGCTGCCACCCCGGCGATCGAGTCTTGCTGCGGGGCGTGGACGAGGTACTCGGCGGCGTGCTGAAGGTCGGTGCTCCTGTCCGTCATGCCCGCCGATCGTGGTGAGCGCTCCGCCTGTCCGCGAGGCTTCTGTCGGCTGGCGGACAGGCGTCGCGCTCATGCGGGTCACGCCGCCCGGCGCTTGGCGCGGAAGTGGTTCCACACGCGACGACCGATCCTGATCCTCTTGCCGGTCTGCCGGCACCACCGGCACGGCCGGGCGATACGCCGCGGCTTGCCGTTGTCGTCGGTGGGCCGGTGCACGCCGTGGCCCTTGCAGCACCAGCAGTCGCGTAGCGGGTGGATCCAGCACGACAGCGAGTACCCGATGATCATCGCTGCGGCGATAGCGCTAGCGGTCAGTGCGCCTCTCACAACGCCTCCAGGGGCCGTTTTCGGGGTTGGGCAGTGGTGGGGTCTAGCGGCTATTTCCCTGCTCAGCCGGGCTAGCCCAGGGCCTAGCGCTAGACCCCACCGGGGCTATCAGGAGTCGGTTTCGGCGAGGTCCGTTCCGGCGATCGTTTCGGCGTTGCGCTCGGTGATCCGGGCCTCCAGGGCGGCCAGTTTCACCCCGGCGCGGGTGGTCGCCTTGCCGTCGATGCGGCGGCCGATCTTCTCGGTCTTCACGCCGGCGCGGGCCATCCACGCGCCGAACACCTCGACGGTGAGGTCTCCGTAGGCGTCGGGGTCGAGCTGCTGGAGTCGCGGAACGATCAGCTCCGACCAGATGGCTTCCTCGCCCTCGTGCCACACCTGCCGGACGTCGGCGAGCAGGTTCCGCAGCGCGATGCGCGGCACCTCGACGGGCTGCTCGCCGCGGCGCATCTCGATGGCGCGCTGCACGACCCGCTCGGCGGCGGGGTTGTCCACGTACGACGACCGGCACGGCCGGGTCGGGCCGGCGCCGGCCCGGTAGCCCCAGCCGGAATCCTTCGGCCCGGTGGAGTCGCCCGGCTCGAACTCGGTGGGGCGGGCGCCGCGGGCGTAGCTGCCGGTGCCGAGCACCAGGTCCGTCTCGGTGTGCGAGGTGACCGCCAGGCAGGTGCGCAGCGCGATGTTGGAGCTGATGCCGCGGGGCACGCTCTCCTTGTCGATGCGCTGCGTGGCGAAGATGACGTGGATGCCCAGCGCCCGGCCGCGCTTGATGATGGACGTGAGCAGGAACTTCGCGCGCTTGCCGTGGTTCGGGTCGGTCAGCAGCTCCTGCAGCTCGTCGAAGAACGCCACCAGCGGGCGCAGCTTCGGGTCGTGCTCGGCCATCCGCCGGTTGACCTTGTTGACGGTGTTCATGCCCTGGCCGGCGTACTTGCGGACCAGCGGCGCCCGCTCGTCGCACTCGGTCAGCAGCCACTCCAGCGCGGCCAGGCCGTTGGCCTTGGTCACCTCGTCGGCGCCGGAGCCGTACAGGCCCTCGGGGCACAGCGGCTCGAAGCAGTCGACGTCGCCGGACCCCTTGAAGTCGAAGACCACGGGCACAACCAGCGGGTCCAGGACGGCGGCGAGCAGCACCACCCGCGCGGCGAGGGTCTTCCCCGAGCCGGGGATGCCGGCGAACAGGCTGTTTTTCTCCGCGAGGCTGTACTGGACCGGGCGCATCCGCTCGTCGTGGCCGTAGACGAACGTGCCGGTGAAGTAGTCGAAGGTGCCGTCCTCGAGGAGCGGCCACGCGGGGGCCTTCATGCTGCTGACCGGCTTGTCGGCCACCCAGATGGACAGCACGCCCGGGTGCTCGCCCTCGACGGTCGACGGCCACACCTGCGACTTCGGCAGCCGGAACCCGGAGGCGAGGCGGTCGCGCTCGTCGATGACGTCGGTGGCCAGCACGCCGGCGGGCAGCAGCACCAGGGCCTCGTGTCCGGGTCCGGCGCGGTAGATGTCGCGGACGAACTTCACGTCCTTCGCGTCCTTGATGCCCTTGACGTTGCAGGCCATGATCGCCGCCCGGGTCAGCCCGGCGGTGAGCCGGATGAACCGCTCGGCGTTGAACACCCGATCCACGATCGGGGAGTCGATCGGCCGGCCGACGTGCGCCAGCAGCGGCACCAGCACCGCCGCGGCGAGGGCCTGCGCCCACCAGGGGGCGACGAACACCAGCAGCCCGGCCAGCACGACCAGCAGCAGCACCACCGGCACCGCGAGCCAGGCGCGGGCGCCGACGCGGCGGTCCCGCTGCCGGGACAACGCCAGGTAGTCGGCCACGTTGTTGCGGCTGGCGGCGTCCTGCCGGATGCCGAACCCCTCCAGGTCCAAGCACCAGTAGATGCCCTTGCCGGTGAGCCGGAACATGCCGATCGGCGCGTACCAGGCCGTCTTGACGGCGTACTTCGGGCTGCGGGTGGCGTGGATGGCCAGCGAGTACGTCAGGAACGACACCGCCTCGACCATCAGGGCGTGCCGGCCCGCCTTCGAGCGCAGCGACGCCGGCACGATCGGCTTCCGGTCGCCGGAGTAGCGGCTCGTAATGTCGGCGAACGTGGTGGACGTGCGCGGCGGGTCGACCGGCGGCCCGTCCTCCCGGCCGGCCTCGATGGCGAGCTGCTCGCCGCGGGGCTCGAAGAACTCCGGTGCGCCCCGGCGCGGGGCCGGGACGACCGGCTCCAGGTCGTCAGTGTGGATGGGCTCTGTCATGCTGATCTTTCCTCCTTGGTGGGGATGCGGGCCCCGGCCGGGCGTCGAGTGCTGAGGCCGGGGCCCGCGCTGGTTACTCGGACCGGCTGCCCCGGTGCCGGCGGACGTGGAAGGCGACACTGGCCGCCGCCGCACCGATGCCGGTGACGATCGCGGTGGTGGTGTGCCCGGTCAGGAGGGCCGCCACGGAGACGGCCGCGAGGATCGCGGCGAGGGCGCTCACTCGGTCACGTCCTCTCGCACGAGGTGCGCCAGCGCGGCACCCATGCCGAGCACTGCGACGGGCAGGCACGACACCAGCGTGGTGATCCACCAAGGGGCGGACGTCCACCCGGCCGCAACGAGCAGGTGATACGCGACCTGGCCGAGCGCGCCGACGACCAGCGAGCCGATGGCCGACCACTTCGCGAACGTGCGCGCCCGGGCCGGCACCCGCCCGGACAGCCACACGTACAGGGCGTACGCGCCGTACGTCTCCACTCCGATCGGGAGAGTGATCGCTGTGTTCAGGCTCACCGAGTCGGCGATGCCGGGCAGCGGGTGCACCACCCCGAACCCAGTGAGTCCGCCGAGCCCGACCCACCCCGACCAGATGGCCACGAACGCGGGGAGCGCGAGCAGCACCACCGGCCACACGGCCGCCCGGCGGCGCGGCTTGTCGGCCTCCGGCGTACCCGGGTGACCGGAGGCCGTGACCTGCTCGACCGGCTCGACGGCCGGGGCCACCGGAGCGGGGGCCGGGTCCGGTACGACGAGCGGCGCGGACTCGGGTACGACCGGGGCCGGAAGCGGGTCCGGGCCGATCGGCTCGGCGTATTCCCCCGGGTCCACCGGCGACTCGTCGGCGACCAGCCCGGCCTTGCGGACAGCCGCCGCCGCGATGGCGAGCTGGTGCCACTCCTGCGCGAGCAGGTCGCGCAGCTCGGTCGCCTTCGGTGCCCCGATCCGGTAGGTCTGCATCAACCGGTTCCGGCTGGGCAGCTCACCCAATTCGATAGTCAGGTTCCTCGCGGCCGGGAGCAGCTCGTCGACGGGCTGCGGGTACCGGGTGCCGTTGATGGTCGGGGCGGTCATCGGGTCGACTCCTTCACGTCAGCGGGGGCGGGCACGGTCACGTGCGACTTCACCCAGACAGTCCGGCCGGTGTCCGGGTGCTGGCCCACCACCTCGAACGGCTGCCACCACCGGTTCCCGGAGCGCATCGGCTGGAGGCTGAGCGCCGGCCGCGGCATGCTCAGCCAGGTCGCCCACCGCTCGACGCCCGCCCGGTCGTCGTCGGCGAGCTGGATCAGCGTGGTCGCCCGGCTGACGTCGTCGTCGCGGCCGACCTGGACGAAGAACGGAACGGGCAGCCCAGCGTCGATGCCCTCGGCGGCGAGAGCGAACGCGGCGCGGCGCGGGTCGATGTTGCTGCTCATCGGGTCAGCTCCTTCGGCCGCTCGGCGACCTGCCGGCCCTGCTGGGCCCGGATAGCGGCGGCGGTGGTGTTGGCGTGGCTCTCGCTGCTCCGGCGGGCCAGCCAGAACGGGGTCAGCATCACGGCCGGGCCGCCCACCAGGACGGCGACCAGGACGGCGGCGGCGGTGTCGTTCATCGGCCACCCGCCCACGTCGTCGACACGCACATGCCCGCGGCGCCGACCTGCTCGCCGGTGCACGGGTTGTCGTGGTGGTTCTGCATCGCGGCGAGCCCGGCCAGGGCCGTGCACACCAGAACGGTGCGCACGACCAGGCGGTTGATTCGGGCGGCCATCAGCGGTCGGCCTTGAGGATGCGAGCGGCGGCCAGCAGCGCGTGGGCGAGCTGCTCGGCCTCCTCCGGCGTGCCGGTCCACCCGCCCGTGTCGATCGAGCCGTGGTACTGGCCCTCGGCGCCCTCGGCCACGGTCATCACGATGCGGGCGGGGTCGGTGGGCTCGCCCGCCTCGGTGGACGACTCGATGTAGACGCTGACCGTCGCCGGCTGCGGGCGGAAGTGCTGCGGGTCCAGCGCGGTGATCTCGGCCAGGTTCAGCTCGTGCACCAGGCCGATCGTGAACCCGTCCTCCTCGGTGATCTGCCCGCGGTGGTCCTGGCTGCACCAGGCGGGGCAGGCCGGCGGGCGGTTCCCGGCCTCGCGCTCGCGGATCGCCTCGGCGAGCCGGTGCACGGCCTCGGGGTTGCGCAGCCGGGCCAGCTCGACCAGCTCCAGGTCACCGGCGGCGCGGCCGGTGTACGGCTGGTTGGTCGGGAAACGGCCGGAGTTGGTGCCCGCCCGCCGGATGGCCGCCAGGTCGGCGGTGTCGGCGTCGGTCAGGCGGGACGACTCGGGGACGGGCGCAGAGGCAGTGATGGTCATGGGACCAGCCCTTCTAGGGAGGGTTGACGGCCGGAAGCGCTGGAATCGCCGAGCCGACCGTTGATGTTGAGTTACGCCCTGACTATAGGCTCGCTCTCGCCTGGACCATCGCCGACCTGGACGGGCGGGACCGTCCCGGCCGCGACGACGTCGCGGAGGCCATCCAGCTGCGGACGGGAGAGGCCCCGTGAGCACCGAAGAAACCAAGCTGGCGCGGGTCGCGCTCACCTGGCTCGCCGAGCCCGGCACCCGATCCGTGTACGCCCTGGTGCAGCGGATCGGCCCGGTCGCCGCGCTCGACCTGCTGCTGTCCGGCGGCGCGCCGGAGCAGGCCCTGCGCTCGGCCGTGGCGGCGCGGGCCGCTGCAGGTGACGCCCGGGCGGTCGCGGCCGAGGCGCTGGCCCGTGGCGAGCGGCTGGGCGCCCGGCTGGTCACCCCGGACGACGACGAGTGGCCGGTCCAGGTCCGTGACCTGCGGCGGCTCGCGCTGCCCGGCGCCACCCGCCGGGTCGATGTGGAGACCGACCCGCCGCTCTGCTTCTGGGTACGCGGGGCGTGGCCGCTCGGCGAGACGCTGGCGCACTCGGTGGCGGTGGTCGGCGCCCGGGCGGCCACCCCCTACGGCTCACACATCGCCACCGAGCTGGGCTACGGCCTGGCCGACCGGGAGTGGACTGTGGTGTCGGGCGGGGCGTTCGGCATCGACTCCGCCGCCCATCGCGGCGCGTTGACAGCGGGCGGGCGCACCGTCGCCGTGCTGGCGTGCGGGGTGGACCGCCCGTACCCGATGGGCAACGCCGCGTTGTTCGACCGGATCGCCGAGACCGGCCTGCTGGTGAGCGAGTGGATGCCGGGCGCGGAGCCGCTGCGGCCCCGGTTCCTCATCCGCAACCGGGTGATAGCGGCGGCGACACGCGGCACGGTGCTGGTGGAGGCGGCGGCGCGCAGCGGCGCCACCCAGACGCTCAACCGGGCGCTCGGCCTCCGCCGCCACGCGATGGTGGTTCCCGGGCCGGTCACCTCCGCGATGTCGGTCGGCGGGCACGAGGTGCTGCGCGAGCGGCCGGACGCGCGGCTGGTCACCGGCCTCGCGCACGTGCTGGAGGAGGTGGGACGGATCGGCTACGACCTGGCCCCGCCGGCCCGTGCGCCCGAGCGCCCACGGGACCGGCTCGACGAGGAGGCCACCCAGGTGCTGGAGGCGTTGCCCCGTCGCCGGGCGCTCGACCTGGAGAGCGTGGCCGCCCGGGCCGGCGTGGATCTGCGTACCGCGATGCGCAAGCTGTCCCTGCTGGAGGAACTGACGATGGTGGTTCGTCGCGACGGCGGCTACGCGCTCGCCCCGCCAGCGGCCGGCCCGACGTGACAGGCGGCGCGTACCCCCTCGCAACCGCCCGGCGACGGGGCCGTGGGACCGGCCCCGGTCTTCTAGGATCACCATTTCGCGCGCGGCGGAAGCCGTTGCGGGAACGATCGCGCCCCGGCCGGACGCCGGGTGCCGTCACGGGGAGAAGGATGACTGGGGCAGCGAACCGTCGCACATGTCCACAATGGTCGGAGTCCGATGCCGCGGTGCGGCTCGCCGGGCCGACGTCGGCCATCCCGCCGGCGCGCGGAGGCGGCCGATGAGCACGCAGGAGACCTCGCGCCGCAACCCGGCGGCTGGCCCACCCGGGTCGGGGCGTCGTGCGTTCGGCGGCATGCTGGTCGTGGTCAGCCTCTTCGTGGTGTTCTTCGCGATCCTGTCCCACCGCGACATCGGCGACTACGACCCGAACGGCCCGACGATGTGCGGCGAGGATGTGATGACGCCCCGGGACCGGTGCATGTTCGGCGCGGGCGACGGCTCCTACGAGGCGCAGAAGGCCGAGGCGGAGAAGCAGCACGACATCGACCTGATGATCCGGGACATTGGCTTCGTCGCCGGTCCGGCGCTGTTCGTGGCCGGAGTCCTGCTGATCGTGTGGGGCACGCGCCGGATCCGGGCCACGCGGCAGCCGGCCGAAGCCTGAGCCGGCACGGCACGGCGACGGGACGCGCGATCGTCAGTCGCCCTCGAACCGGATCTCGGTGTCTCGGCGCTCCGCGCAGCGGCGGGCCAGCCGGGCCAGCCGGCGGATGTGGTCGGCCTCCGCCGGCGCCCCGGCCACCTCGGCCAGGCACCGCAGGTCGGCGAGCAGCTGCGACATCCGATCGGTGTCGACGGTCAGCTCGCCGAGGGGATCGACGCGATCCAGCAGCGGCGTCCGGCCGCCGCCGCGGACCCGCGCCAGCAGACCGAGCAGCACGTCCTGCGGATCCGCGACGACCTCGATCGAGACGTACGCGGGCCGGCGACGACTGCTGCCCGCCGATATCTGTCGGTAGAGGACCGCGTCCACTCCCACTGTCGGCCCCTTTTCGTACCGGGCGTCACCGTCGCGGGACGCGGCTGTCCGATCGCGGCCGGATCGGCCACCCGTGGGGCGCGCCGGCTCAGCCACGCTGCCGTCCGGTTGCCGCCCTGTGCCTGGCCGCAGCATGAGTTTCCTCTGTCCAGGCCCGGTTTAGCCACCCTGCTCGGCGCGGCGCGATCGTCACGCCGGAAGGCACTGGCGCGGCGGCGCACGGCACACCGCGGCCACGGCGGCGCCGACGGCCCGGCCGGCGCGGTGAAGGCGTGCGGCGGCTCAGCGCGCGGCGGCGCTCCGGCCGTACGCTGGACCGGTGATCGCTGTCCGCCTCCGTTACGACCGCGGGCGCCAGGTCGGGGCGCCGCGGTGAGCAAGCGGCAGCGCGGCACCCGGGACGCGCACGAGGAGCTGCCCGCGTCGATGCGGGAGGCGGTGGACGACTTCGCCGACCACCTGTCGCGGGTGCGCAACCGGTCCGTCCACACCGTTCGCGCGTACGTCACGGATCTCGTGTCGCTGCTCGACCACGCGGTCCGGATGGGCTGCGCCGAGCTGCCGGAGCTGGACCTCGCCGTGCTGCGCAGCTGGCTGGCGAAACAGCGGACCATGGGCGCGGCCCGGACGACGATGGCCCGCCGCGCCGCCGCGGCCCGGACGTTCAGCGCCTGGGCGCACCGCGCCGGCCTGCTCGCCGACGACATCGCCGCGCCGCTGGCGAGCCCTCGGGCCCGGCGGGAACTGCCCACCGTGCTGCGGGCCGACCAGGCCGCCGCCCTGATGGAGGCGGCCCGGCCCGCCGACGCCCCGCAACCCGGGGAAGCACCGGGCGCGGATACGCCCGAGGCCGTGCTGCTGCGTGACCGGCTGCTGCTCGAACTGCTCTACGGCACCGGGGTACGGATCAGCGAGGCGTGCGGCCTGGACGTGACCGACGTCGACCAGGGCCGCCGGGTGGTGCGCGTACTCGGCAAGGGCGGCCGGGAGCGGTCGGTGCCCTACGGGGTGCCGGCGCAGCGGGCGCTCGATGCGTGGCTGAGCGTCGGGCGGCCGGCTCTGGCGACGCCCGGCTCGGGCCGGGCGCTGCTGCTCGGGGCGCGGGGCGGGCGGCTCAACCCGACCACCGCGCGGCGGATCGTGGCCGACTGGACCGAGGCCGCCGGGGTGCCCCGGGTGACGCCGCACGGGCTGCGTCACTCGGCCGCCACCCACCTGCTCGAAGGCGGCGCGGACCTGCGGGCGGTGCAGGAGCTGCTCGGGCACTCGTCGCTGGCGAGCACGCAGATCTACACGCACGTGTCGGTGGAGCGGCTGCGCGCGGCGTACCGGCAGGCGCACCCCCGCGCCTGACCGGCGGAGTCCGGCCGGGTGATGATCCATCTCGGGCTAGGATCGACGGATGACGGTGCCGCAGCCGCCCGAGCCGATTCCCGGTGCTCGGCTGCTCTTCTCCCTCGATCCCTCCGTCAGCCACCTCAACCACGGCTCGTTCGGCGCCGTGCCGATCGCCGTGCAGCGCGCCCAGCAGCGCCTGCGCGACGAGATGGAGGCCAACCCGCTGCGGTTCTTCACCCAGGGCCTGGTCGACCGGATCGCCCACGCCCGCCGACACCTGGCCGCGTTCCTCGGCGCGGACCCGGACGGCACCGCGCTGGTCGGCAACGTCACCGCCGGCGCGGCGGTCGTGTTGCAGTCGCTGGCGCTGCGCCCCGGCGACGAGATCCTGACCACCGACCACGGCTACGGGGCAGTGGCTCTCTCGATCGCGCGGGAGTGCGCCCGCACGGGGGCGGTGTCGCGCACCCTGCCGGTGCCGTTGGCCGCCACCGACGAGGAGGTGGTCGAGATCGTCCGCGCCGGGTTGCGCCCCGGGCGTACCCGGCTGCTCATCGTCGACCAGCTGACCTCGCCGACCGCCCGGCTGTTTCCGGCCGCCGCGCTCGTCGCGGTGGCCCGGGAGCAGGGCGTGCCGGTGCTGGTGGACGCCGCGCACGCGCCGGGCATGCTGCCGGCTACCGTCGCGTCGATCGGCGCCGACTTCTGGGTGGGCAACCTGCACAAGTGGGCGTACGCGCCGCGCGGCACCGCCGTGCTCGTGGTGGCGCCGTCGTGGCGGGAGAAGATCCAGCCGCTCGTCGTCTCGTGGGAGCAGGACAGCGGCTTCCCGACCCGGGTGGAATGGCAGGCGACGCTCGACTACACCGGCTGGCTGGCCGCCCCGGTGGGCCTGTTCACACTGCGCAGCCTCGGCGTGGACCGGGTACGGGCGCACAACGCGGCGCTGGCCGCGTACGGGCAACGGGTCGTCGGGGACGCGCTGGGGGTGGCGCCCGAGCGGCTGCCGGAGCCCGGCGGACCGGCGGTCGCCATGCGTCTGGTGCCGCTGCCGCCGGGTGTCGCGACGACACTGGACGCGGCCCGGGAGTTGCGGGCCCGGATCGCCGACCGGCTCTCCGCCGAGGTGTCGGTGGCCGGCTGGAACGGGCGCGGCTACCTGCGGCTGTGCGGCCAGGTCTACAACACCCCCGACGAGTACGACCGCCTGGCCGTCCGGCTGCCCACGCTGCTCGCCCAGCGCTGAGCGGCGCATCCGGCCGAAGCCGGCGGCGGCGCCACGACTCAGGGGACCGGCGTCGGCTCCCGGGTCGAGCGGCAGCAGCCGGACCCGGCCGAGCCCGAGCAGCGCCAGCGGATCCAGGTACTCGGCGCCGCGTCGCAGCCCCCAGTGCAGGCAGGCCGCCTCGGCGCAGCCGGGATGCCCGGCGAGCAGGTCACCGATCGGGGTGCCGGCGTCGACCCGGGTGCCGGCGGTGACCCGGGACCGGACCGGCTCGTAGGTGGTGCGCAGCCCGTCGTGGTGGCCGACGGTGAGGACCGGCCGGCCGGCGACCGAGCCGGCGAACAGGACGGTCCCGGCGCCGGCCGAGCGGACCTGCGCGCCGGGCGCGTCTGCCAGGTCCACGCCCCGGTGCCCGGACATCCACGGCTGCGGCGGCGGGTCGAACCCGCGTGCCACGCGGGGTGGACCGGGCAGCGGCCACCGGAACCGTCCGGCGGTCGCCGACCCGCCGGGCGCGCCCCGGTATCCCGTCGTGACGTCCGGCCCGTCAAGGACCGCCGCCGAGCCGCCCGCCGCCACCGGCCTGTCAAGGCTCGCCGCGGGGACGCCCGGCAACCAGAAGGCGAGCACGAGCACAAGCAGCAGGCCCCTGCCGGCCCGACCGATGGGGATACGCACACCGCGTACCCTGACCGTCCGCGCGCTGCCCCGCGCGCGCCACGCGGTCGTCCTGTGGACGACGCCCCCACTGTGGACGAGCGCCGAAATCGGGGCGGATCTGCTACGGCCGGGACGCCTATGCTGGCCGGGTGACGAAGGACTGGTACGCCTGGCACCGCGACTACGACCAGCCCGAGTCCGCACTGGCCCGGCGGCTCGCCGAGGTGCGGCGGCGTGTCGCCGACGCCCTCGACGCCGCGCCGCCCGGTCCGCTGCGCGCGCTGAGTCTCTGCGCCGGTCAGGGCCGTGACCTGATCCCGGTGCTGGCCGCTCACCCCCGGGGCGCCGACGTGACCGCCCGCCTGGTCGAGCTGGACCCGCGCAACGCCGATCTGGCCCGCCGCGCCGCCGCCGACGCGGGGCTCACCGGCGTGCAGGTGGTGACCGGGGACGCCGCGCTGACCAGCGGCTACGCCGATCTGGCCCCGGCCGATCTGGTGCTGGTCTGCGGCATCTTCGGCAACATCACCGACGACGACATCCGGGCGACGGTGCGGCACTGCGCCTCGCTCTGCGCCACCGGCGGCATGGTGCTGTGGACGCGGCACCGGCGCGAGCCGGATCTGGTGCCGGTGATCTGCGAGTGGTTCGCCGAGGAGGGCTTCGAGCCGGTCGCGGTGGGCAGCCCGGCCGACGGTGTGGGGGTCGGCGCGCACCGCTTCACCGGCACCCCGCGCCCGCTGGTGCCGGGTGCACGGATGTTCACGTTCGTGGGCTACGACGTGCTGGAGCGGACGGAGCAGGAATGACCACAGTGGACGACGCGAGCCGACCCGCCCGGGTCGCCGGGCCGGACGAGGCGATCAGCGCCGAGGAGCTCCAGCTCGCCGCGCGCAACCACGGCATCCCGCTGGAGGCGCTGCGCTACGACGTGACCCCGGCGGGCCTGCACTACCTGCTCATCCACTACGACATCCCGGACGTCGACCCGGCCGCGTACGCGCTGAGCGTGTCCGGCGCGGTGCAGCGTCCACTGCGGCTGGACCTGGCGGCGCTGCGCGACCGGCCCCGGGTGACCCACCGGGTCACGCTGGAGTGCGCGGGCAACGGCCGGGCGCTGCTGCGGCCCCGCCCGGTGAGCCAGCCCTGGCTGGTGGAGGCGGTGGGCAACGCCGAGTGGACCGGTACCCCGCTGGCGCCGCTGCTGCGCGAGGCCGGGCTGTCCGGCGACGCGGTGGACGTGGTGTTCACCGGGGCGGACCACGGGATCGAGCGCGGCGTCGAGCAGGACTACCAGCGGGCGCTGCCGGTGGCCGACGCGCTGCGCGAGGAGGTGCTGCTGGCGTACGAGATGAACGGCGCTCCCCTGCTGCCGCAGCACGGCGCGCCGCTGCGGCTGATCGTGCCCGGCTGGTACGGCATGGCGCACGTGAAGTGGCTGCGCGACATCACGGTGACGACCGAGCCGTTCGACGGCTACCAGAACGCGGTGGCCTACCGGTTGCGGCGCGACGCCGACGACCCGGGCGTGCCGGTGACCCGGATCGAACCGCGTGCCCTGGTGCGCCCGCCCGGGTTCCCGGACTTCATGTCCCGGACCCGGGTGGTGCGGCCGGGGCTGTGCACGGTGGACGGCCGGGCCTGGTCCGGGCACGCGCCGGTGACGTCGGTCGAGGTGACGATGGACGGTGGCGGCACGTGGACGCCGGCGGTCCTGGACGAGCCGGCCGGCGGCGAGTGGGCGTGGCGTCGATGGTCGGTGAGCTGGACGGCGACCCCGGGGCGGTACGTGCTGGGCGCCCGGGCGACCGACGCCTCGGGGCGCACTCAGCCGGCCGAGCAGCCGTGGAACCGGGGCGGGTTCGCGAACAACCTGGTGCAGCGGGTCGAAGTGGTCGTGCCGGAGCGGTGATCCGGGCGGCGGGCCGCCCGGGGGATCAGCTCCCGAATCCGGAATCTGCGGGAAGCGAGATGTCGGGCTTTTCGAGCTCTTCCACATTGACGTCCTTGAACGTCATTACTCGGACGTTCTTGACGAAACGGGCAGGCCGGTACATGTCCCACACCCAGGCGTCGTGCATCTCGACCTCGAAGTAGACCTCACCGTCCGAGTTGCGGACGTGCAGGTCGACCTGGTTCGCCAGATAGAAACGGCGCTCGGTCTCCACCACGTAGGAGAACTGGCGGACAATGTCGCGGTACTCCCGGTAGAGCTGCAGCTCCATCTCGGTCTCGTACTTCTCGAGATCTTCCGCGCTCATCGCACTCCGCCTTCCATGACCACATCTTCCCCCACCGACGCCGGAGGTCGCGGCTGCTCGCCCAACGCCACGCCGACGGTACCCCCTGGCGCGCCGGAGCGCCCCATCGGCTCGTCCGGGCGCCCGGCGAACGCGCCGGCCCCGAGTACCGGCAGCCCGGCCACGGGCTCGGGCGACACCACGTCGGCGCCCGCCGGGCGGCGGGCGCGGGGAGGCCGGCCGTCCCGTCCGGAGACGGCGGCCACGTTCACGTACGAGAAGCGGTGCTCCCGGCAGGGCCCGAGCGCGCGCAGCGCGGCGCTGTGCTCGGCGGTGATGTAGCCCTTGTGTTCGGCGAAGCCGTAGCCGGGGAACCGCCCGTCCAGTTCCACCATGATCCGGTCCCGGGTGACCTTGGCGAGCACACTGGCCGCAGCCACGCAGGCGGCCACCCGATCGCCCTTCCAGACCGCCAGCCCCGGCACGTCGAGCCCGTCGACGCCGAAGCCGTCGGTCAGCACGTACTCCGGGCGGGTGGTCAGCGAGGCGAGCGCCCGGCGCATCGCGGCGAGGTTGCACACGTGCAACCCGCGGGCGTCCACCTCCTCGGCCGGGATGACCACCACGGCGTACGCCAGGGCCCGCGCCACCACCTCGTCGTGGACGCGCTCCCGGGCGGCCGGGGTGAGCAGCTTGGAGTCGGCCAGCTCGTCGATCTCGCCCCGGCGCCCCTCGGGCAGGATCGCGGCGGCGGCCACCAGCGGCCCGGCGCAGGCGCCCCGGCCCGCCTCGTCGGCGCCCGCGACGTAGCGGAAGCCCCGCCGTTGCAGGGCCCGCTCCAGCGCGTAGAGGCCGCCGTCGCGGCGCACCACCGTGCGCGGCGGGGTCAGCATGCGCCGCCTCCCACCAGCGCAGCGCCGAGCCGGCCCGGCAGATCCGGCGGGTAGTAGCGCTCGGCGGTGGCGGCCAGGTCGGTCACCGTCCACCAGCGGTGCCCGTGCACGCTCGCGCGCTCGACGTCGTTGAAGCCGGTGGTGTCGACCTCCCAGCCCGCCACCCGGACCAGGTAGAACTGCTGCTCCTGGCGGTACCAGACGCCGTCGAACGGGAACTCGACGGTCTCCGACCAGACCGGCGCGCCCAGCTCGGCCGGGGCCAGCCGCAGGCCGGTCTCCTCGGCCAGCTCACGGGCCGCACCGTCGGCCGGGGCCTCCCCAGGGTCCAGCCCGCCGCCGGGAGTGAACCAGTAGCGGTGACCCGGCCGGGCCGGATCACCGCCCTCGAAGAGCAGCACCCGGTCGGACGCGTCGACCAGCAGCACCCGGGCCGCGCGACGAGGGGTGTAGACGGTCACCGCACCAGCCTGCCAGACGGCTGCGACGAACGACCACGCCCTCCCGCCGGCGGCCGGGGGTGGGCGTGGGGGCGCGCGGAAGCCGTCGGGTCAGGGATTGGGGATCCCCTCGAACTGCTTCGGCACGCTGAGCCAGGTGGCGCGGCTGACCGGCCAGAAGATGGTGAAAGCCCGCCCGACGACCTCGCCCTCCGGGATGGTGGCGACGGTGATGTCCTCGCCGGACTGCTGCCAGTGCTCCAGCGAGTCGCCGGAGGCCTCCCGGTGGTCACCCATGACCCACAGCCGGCCCTTCGGCACGGTGATGTCGAAGTCCTGGTCGGCGGGCTTGTTGCCGGGGAAGATGAACGGCTCGTCGACCGGCTTGCCGTTGATGACCAGCCGGTCCTGCCCGCCCGTACGGTCGCAGCAGACCACGTGATCGCCGCCGACGCCGATCACCCGCTTGATGAAGTCCTCACCGTCGGGGTTGCCGCTCCACTCGGTGGGCGCCTTGAAGACGATCACCTCGCCCCGGTGCGGCGAGCGGAAGTCGTAGACCAGCTTGTTGACCAGCACCCGATCGTCGATCTTGAGGGTGTTCTCCATGGACGGCGACGGGATGAAGAAGGTCTGCAGCACGAAGGCGCGAACCAGCACTGCGACCAGGATCGCCACACCCAGGAGGATGGGCAGCTCCTTCCAGAAGGAGTTGCGCGGCTTCTCGGTCTGCTCGTCGATCACGGGAGGAGCCTACGTCCCCGGGTGCGGCGCAGTCGCCCCGAACCCGCGAGAACCGTGAGCGTCGCCACGACCGGCACGATCAGGACGACTCCGCCCACCGGGTCGGGATCCACCGGGACCGGGCCGGAGGCGGCCGCGGCGTCCGCGCGCGGCACGTCCGCGAACGTCTCCGGTACGGGCAGGGTGGTCCACCGCTGCGACGGCCAGACGATCATGAAGGCGCGACCGATCACGTTCTCGATCGGCACCGGCCCCTGACATCGGGCGTCCTGCGAGACCAGCCGGTGGTCACCCATCACGAAGATCTGCCCCGGCGGCACCACCACCTCGGTGAACTGCCGGGACCGGCATTCCTTCGGATTGGGCGGAAGCTCGAGCGGGGAGTCCTCGGAGACGTACGCCTGCTCGTCCAGCGGCACCCCGTTGACCACCACGCGGCCGTCGTCGCAGCACCAGATCTTGTCGCCCGGCACGCCGATGACCCGCTTGATGAAGTCCTTCTCGCCGGGGCGGCTGACGCCCACCAGGTCACCGAGCGTGCGGCTCACCTGGCCGGCGAAGTTGGTGGGCGGCGCGGGCGCCTCCTGGGCGACCCAGCGGTCGGTGCCGCGGAACACCACCACCTCGCCGCGGACGGGGTCGCGGACGTCGTAGACGACCTTGTTGACGAGCACCCGGTCGCCGACGAGCAGCGTGTCCTCCATCGACCCGGAGGGGATGAAGAACGCCTGGAGCAGGAACGTGCGGATCAGCACCGCCAGGCAGAACGCCACGATGAGCAGCAGCGGAAGCTCCTGCCAGAGCGGCATCTGGCGACGCCCGCGCCGGGCCCGCCGGCGCCAGGGATCGACGGCGCCGTCCTCGTCAACCATCTGCACCATGCCACTCTCCGGTCCGCGGAAACGACACTACCGCCCGGGAGTCTCCTTCGAGACCCCACGGGCGGTAGTGGACCGTTTCGCACCGTCCGGCTGCGCCCGTACCGACCAGGGTAATGCGGTCTGGTCGATACGACATCCGCGCAGGCCGGGCGGCGTGGCGAACGCGAGTCAGTTCGCCGGCTGCTTCTCCCGCAGCTCCTTGATCTTGGCCTTCTTGCCCCGCAGCTCACGCAGGTAGTAGAGCTTGGCGCGACGCACGTCACCGCGGGTCACGACCTCGATCCGGTCGATGCCCGGGCCGTTGAGCGGGTAGGTCCGCTCCACGCCGACACCGAAGCTGACCTTGCGGACCGAGAAGGTCTCACGCAGGCCGTCACCCTGGCGGCGGATGACGACGCCCTGGAAGATCTGGACCCGGGAGCGGTTGCCCTCGACGACCCGCGCGTGCACCTTGACGGTGTCACCGGCACGGAAGTCGGGCAGGTCGGTACGCTTCGACTGGGCGTCAAGGGCGTCCAGGATGTTCATCGCTGCGTCCTCGTGAGGCTCACGGCGCATCGTCAGTCGATGCGCGGATGGGTGATTCTGACCCCCGGGTGGTGACCGGCGAGACCGGCCCCGGTCGAGGGTCCTCGCAGCCGCCCACGGCGTGGACGGATGCGGCAACCCCTCTACTTTGCCACATGCCCCGGTGGCGGGGAAAATCCGCCCCGGTCCAGCGTCGCCCGGTCCCGCTTGTCGAGCGTC
The DNA here is from genome assembly GCF_018070485.1 of Micromonospora sp. C41. Taxonomy (NCBI): domain Bacteria; kingdom Bacillati; phylum Actinomycetota; class Actinomycetes; order Micromonosporales; family Micromonosporaceae; genus Micromonospora; species Micromonospora sp. C41. The sequence continues at coordinate 206,447 of NZ_JAGPXP010000003.1, forward strand.
TCCGGGGCCAGCGCGCCGATCATGTCGGGGCGGCGCCCGGCCGTGCGCAGCAGCGCCTCGTCCCGTCGCCAGCGGGCGATCCGGCCGTGGTCGCCGGAGCGCAGCACCTCCGGCACGTCCAGCCCGCGCCAGGTCGCCGGCTTCGTGTAGAGCGGGGCCTCCAGCAGCCCGTGCGCGTGTGACTCCTCGTCCAGCGAGCCGGCGTTGCCCAGCACCCCGGGCAGCAGCCGGGTGACCGCCTCCAGGATCACCAGCACTGCCACTTCGCCGCCGAAGAGCACGTAGTCACCCAGGGAGACCTCGGTCACCGGCATCCGGGTCGCCGCGTGGTCCAGCACCCGCTGGTCGATGCCCTCGTACCGGCCGCAGGCGAACAGCAGGTGCGACTCGGCGGCCAGCTCGTGCGCCAGGGCCTGGGTGAACGGGACGCCGGCCGGGGACGGCACGATCAGCCGGGGCAGCGTGTGCCCGTCCGGACTCAGCTCGCCCGGCGCCAGCGCGTCCAGCGCCTCACCCCACGGCTCCGGCCGCATCACCATGCCGGGACCGCCGCCGTAGGGCGTGTCGTCGACGGTGCGGTGCACGTCGTGGGTCCAGGTCCGCAGATCGTGTACGGCCAGCCGCAGCGTGCCGTTCGCGCGGGCCTTGCCGATCAGCGACAGGTCCAGCGGGGCGAAGTACTCAGGGAAGATCGACACGATGTCGACGCGCATGCGGTGGCTCCAGCCGGAGGTCGAGAGCTAGAGATCGAGCAGGCCGTCGGGCAGGTCGACGACGACGCGACCGCCGGCCAGATCCACCTCGGGCACTATCGCCTTGACGAACGGGACCAGCGCGGTACGCCCCTCGGGCCGCCGCAGCACCAGCATGTCGGACGCGGGCGCGTGGTCGATGCGGGCCACCTCGCCCACGTGCTCCCCGTCGCGGGTGACCACGGCGAGCCCGACCAACTGGTGGTCGTGGAACTCCTCCGGGTCCTCCGGCGGGGCGACGTCGGCGCTGTCCACGCCGAGCAGCGTGTTGCGCAGCGCCTCGGCGACGTTGCGCTCCAGCACGCCCTCGAAGGCGACGAGCAGCCGCCCCTGGTGCCAGCGGGCCGACTCGACGGTGAGCGTCGGCGGCACCCGCCAGGCGCCGGGCTCCGACGGGGTGACCCCCGGCTCGGTGGTCAACACCGAACCGGGGGCGAACCGTGCTTCGGGCTCGTCGGTACGCACCTCCACGGTGACCTCACCGCGGATGCCGTGCGGCTTACCGATCCGGCCGACGACGAGAAGCATCAGTACGAGTCGACGATGTCGACGCGTACCCCACGCCCGCCGATGGACCCGATCACCTGGCGCAGCGCCTTGGCGGTCCGGCCGGACCGCCCGATCACCGTGCCGAGGTCCTCGGGGTGCACGCGGACTTCGAGGCGCTTGCCCCGACGGGAGTCGACCATCCGCACCCGGACGTCGTCCGGGTGGTCGACGATGCCCTTGACCAGGTGCTCCAGAGCGGGACGCAGCGGCATGTCAGGCCTGCTCGCCGGACTCGGCACCGGTCTGCTCCTCGGCCTTGGCCTCGGCCTTCGGCTCCTCCGCCTTGGCGGCGGCCTTCTTGGCCGGCTTGGCCGGGGTGTCCGCCACGCCGGCGGCGGCCTTCGCCTCGGCCTCGTACGCCGCCTTGCGGTCGGCCCGCTCGGGGGCGACCTTCAGCGGCGGCGGGGCCGGCAGGCCCTTGAACTTCTGCCAGTCACCGGTCAGCTCCAGCAGGCGCTGCACGGCCTCGCTCGGCTGGGCGCCGACCGAGAGCCAGTACTGGACCCGCTCCGACTTGACCTCGATCACCGAAGGGTCTTCCTTCGGCTGGTACACACCGACGAACTCGATCGCGCGACCGTCACGCTTGGTGCGCGAGTCGGCGATGACGATGCGGTACTGCGGGTTGCGGATCTTGCCCATCCGCAGGAGCCGGATCTTTACGGCCACAGTTGTTTCGCTCCTGTTGCGATCTCACCGGCCCGTACGGGCGGTGTGGCGGGTGAGCGCCGACCGGCACAGTGGGGTTTGGGCCGGAGACTGCTCGGTGAACTGGCGACGCGCCCGGGTTAGAGGGCGCCGGACGCGCGCCGGATACCAGCGAACCATTCTGCCAGATCCGCCCCGGAACTCTCACACCGGACCCGGACACCACGCCCGCGGCGGGTCGGGCCGTGACGGACGACACCCGCTCAGCGCACCGGCGGGCGGTCCCACCCCGGCGGAAGTTCGTCCGGTACATCCCATTCCGCGGGCGGGGTGAAGTCGCACCAGGTGCCGTCGAACGGGAACGCGCCCGCCTCGGCGATCCGGATCACCCGCTCACCCTCGGCGCGTACCGCCTTCTCGTCTGTCACCCAGTAGTGCTCCGGGAACGCCAGCCGCTCGGCGAACTCGTCCTCGTCCTTCCACTCCCAGCTCAGGTCCGGGTACACCACCACGTCGAGGTCCTGGTCGACCATGTCGACACCGGCCACCGCGCCGTCGTCCCAGCGGACGCCGGGCTCCTCCAGGTTGACGTACCAGTTCTGGAAGCGCCCGTGCGCGTCGCGGAACCACCAGACCGAGTGGGCCGCGCCGGTGGGCAGGAACTTCAGCACCGGCGGACCGTTCCACCGGCCCTGCGCGAGCCGGTAGGACGACGTCACCCACTCGGCGAACGGCACGGCCCGCATGCCCAGGCCGGCGGCGTTCACCTCGTGCGCGACGGGCGCCGTCCGCGCCACCCAGAGCAGCAGGCCGCGCTCGTCGTCGGAAACCACGCGGGCCGACCGGACCCACCCGATCCGGCCATGCCGCACGTTCCGGTGCATGATCAGCCGCCCCGGCTCGAACCGCACGCTCACCCCCGCCGTCGTGTTAACAAGGGCCCCCGCCTATGCAGAATGCGTTAAGAAGGGACCCTTCCTTACACCCTCAGTAGGCGCGGGCGAGGATCGCCACCAGGTCGGGCTCGTCCTCCGAGTCCGGCACCGAGCCGTCGGCGCGCACCAGGCAGCGAACCGTCACGCCCTGACCGTTCGCCTCGGCCTCGCCCTCGACGCCGACCGCCGACCACGGCACCCGCGCCCAGCCGGTGGCGGACGCCTCGATCGCCTCGGCCAGCGTCGACACCTCGACGGTGCGGGACCGGCGGAACTCCAGCGCCTGGTCGTGCAGCGCCCGCTGGTCGGCCTCCAGCGCGGCGAGGACCGCGCCGACCACGTCGGCCACCGGGGTCGGGGCCTTCGACCCGTCCGTACGCCGGACCACCACCGCGTTGCCGGCGGCCAGGTCACGCGGGCCGACCTCGACGCGTACCGGGTAGCCGCGCAGCTCGGCGTCGACGGCCCGGCGGCCGAACGCGGTGTCGGTCCGGTCGTCGAGCGCCACCCGCACCCCGGCGTCGCGCAGCGCGTCGCACAGCTTGGCCGCCGCCTGGCTCACGCCGTCGCCGTCCTTGACGATCATCACGTACGCCTGGACCGGCGCCAGCTTCGGCGGCACCCGCAGCCCGTTGTCGTCGCCGTGGCACATGATCAGGCCGCCGAGCATCCGGGTGGACGTGCCCCAGGAGGTGGTCCACGCGTGCTCCCGGCCACCCTCGGCCGAGGAGTAGCTGATGTCGAACGCCTTGGCGAAGTTCTGGCCCAGCTCGTGGCTGGTGCCCAGCTGCAGCGCCTTGCCGTCGCCCATCATGCCCTCGCACGTGTACGTGGCGGTGGCGCCGGCGAAACGCTCCCGGGCGGTCTTCAAGCCGACCACGACCGGGATGCCGAGCACGTTGACCATCAGGTCCTCGTACGCCTCGTGCAGGATCCGCCGCGCGTAGGCGCGGGCGTCCTCACGGGTCGCGTGCGCGGTGTGCCCCTCCTGCCAGAGGAACTCGCTGGTACGGAGGAAGATCCGCGGGCGCAGCTCCCACCGGACCACGTTCGCCCACTGGTTGAGCAGCAGCGGCAGGTCGCGGTACGAGTCGATCCACTTGGCCATGAACTCGCCGATGACCGTCTCGCTGGTGGGGCGCACCACCACCGGCTCGGCGAGCTGCTTGCCGCCGCCGTGCGTGACCACCGCCAGCTCCGGCGAGAAGCCCTCGACGTGCTCGGCCTCCCGCTTGAGGTAGCTCTCCGGGATGAACAGCGGGAAGTATGCGTTCTCCGCGCCGGCCGCCTTGATCCGGGCGTCCATCTCGGCCTGCATCCGCTCCCAGATGGCGTAGCCGGCCGGTCGGATCACCATGGTCCCCCGGACCGGGCCGTTGTCGGCCAGCTTCGCCTTGGCGATCAGGTCCTGGTACCAGCGGGGAAAGTCCTCCGCACGGGGAGTGAGCACGCGTGCCATGACCGCACATCCTATGCGCCGTGCGGGGCGGGGGTTCGCCGGGGAGCCGGGCCGCGCCGTGTCGCCCGGCGCGGCCGTAGACTTCGACGGCGATGGGTGAGACACGGGACGCGATCGTGGAGGCCGCCCGGGCGCAGACCGTGGCCCTCGGGTGGGACCGTGTCCGGATGGGCGCGGTGGCCGCCGCCGCCGGGGTGAGCCGGCAGACGGTCTACAACGAGTTCGGCACCAAGGCGGGCCTGGGCGAGGCGCTGGCCCGGCACGAGGTGGACCGGTTCGTCGGCCAGGTCCGGTCCGCGCTCGGCGAGCACGACTCCGACGTGCGGGCGGCGGCGTACGCGGCGATCCACCGCACGCTCGCCTCAGCCGCCGAGAACCCGCTGGTCCGGGCGGTGCTGACCAGCACGCGGGGCGGCTCGGAGGAGTTGCTGCCGTACCTGACCACCCGGTCCGAGCTGGTGCTCGCCGAGGCCGCGGCGGCGCTGCTGGACTGGACGGGTGACCGCCTGCCCGACGCCGATCCGGCGGCCCTGGCGTTCGCGGCGGACAGCGTCGTACGCCTGGTGGTGAGCCACATCGTGCTGCCCGGCGGCCCGGTCGACGAGACCGCCGACCGGCTGGCCGACCTGGCGGTGCGCCTGTTCCTGATGGCGGCGACGGCGCGCTAGCGACGACGGCGGCCGGTCACGGCCCGTCAGCGGACGACCCGGCCGCGCAGGACGATCCGGCTGGGCGTCCGGACCACGCGCAGGTCACGGCGCGGATCTTCGGGGTAGACCACCAGGTCGGCGAGGCCGCCCTCGACCAGCCCGGGGAAGCCGAGCCACTCCCGGGCCCGCCAGGAGGCGGCGGCCAGCACGTCCGGCGCGGACATGCCGGCCTGCTCGTGCAGCAGGAGCATCTCCTCGGCCGCGAGCCCGTGGTCGATGCCGCCGCCCGCGTCGGTGCCGACGTAGATCGGCACACCGGCCTCGTGCGCGGCGCGCACCACCTCGGGGAAGCGGTCGCGCAGGGCGAGCATGTGGTCGGCGTACCCGGGGAACTTGGGCCGGGCCTGCTCCGCGATGTGGCCGAAGGTCCGGATGTTGATCATCGTGGGAACCAGCGCGGTGCCCTGCCGGGCCATCAGGTCGATCAGGTCGAGGCTCAGCCCGGTGCCATGCTCCACCGAGTCCACCCCGGCCCGCACCATGATCTCCACCGCCGACTCGGAGAACGTGTGCACCGCCGCGCGTACCCCGGCGGCGTGCGCGGCGGCGACCGCCGCGGTCATGGTGTCGGCGTCCCAGGCCGGCGCCAGGTCGCCCACTCCCCGCTCGATCCAGTCGCCGACCAGCTTGACCCAGCCGTTGCCGGCCGCGGCCTGCGCGGCCACCGTCTCGGCGACCTCCGCCGCGCCGACCTCCACGCCGATGTCGCGCAGGTAGCGCTTGGGCGGCGCGACGTGCCGGCCCGCGCGGGCCAGTCGCGGCAGGTCCGGCTCGTCCTCCAGTTCGGGGTACGGGTACGGCGACCCGGCGTCGCGGATCGCCAGCACGCCCGCGTCCCGGTCGATCCGGGCCAGTTCCCGCGCCTGGTCGAGCGAGGTGATCGGGCTGCCGCCGCGGGCGATGCCGATGTGGCAGTGCGCGTCGGTCAGGCCGGGCAGCACGAAGCCGCCGTCGGCCACCGTCTCGGCGCCGGGCACCGGTTCGAAGGTGACCCGGTCGCCGACCAGCCAGACGTCCCGGACCTCGTCGTCGGGAAGGAACACACCGCGCACGTGCAGAGCCATGTGCACAGTCCTACCCGATCAGTCCTCCTCGACGGCGAGCAGGTCGTTGCGCCGCGCGGTCAGCGCCGGCAGATCGACCGAGACCTTCCAGGGCCGCTCGGTGACGAACAGGTCCTCGGTGTGTGCCAGTTGCTCGTACTCGCGGGCGGCGCCGTCGAGCGTGTACTCGGTCAGCGCGATCCGCTCGTGCTGCGGATCCACCACCCAGTAGGAGCGGACCCCGGAGCGGGCGTAGACCTTCGCCTTGTCGTACAGGTCGCGGAAGTGCGACGTCGGCGAGACGACCTCGACGGCGAGCAGCGCGTCCTCGACCGGGACCGGCGACCGGCCGGCGTGCTTGCGCCGGATCACCACCACATCCGGGCGCGGCTCGTTGCGGCGGTCCACCCGCATGGACAGGTCGATGCTCACCAGGAACTCAGGCGGGCAGTTGACCTCAAGCGCGAGTAGGAGACGGACACACAGATCCTGGTGCAGGGCGGTGGGCGACGGCACGATCAACCTTCCGTTGATCAGTTCGTACGGAAGGTCCTTGGGCAGGTCGCCCAGGTCGTCGACCGTCCACTCGTGCCGCTCGGGCAGGATCGGCGCCGCGGTCATGACATCTCCTTCCAGGGGGCGAACCGACCCTAGGTGATGATCACATCGCCCACCGTCACCGACACGCTAGCGGGGGCCCTTGTCGCCGCCCTTGCCCAGCTTGTTGAAGTCGATCTTCGGAAGCTTGAAGCCCGGCGGCAGACCCTGCCCACCCGCCAGATCACCCGGGTCCAGGCCCGGCGGGAGCTGCGGCATCCCGCCCGGGAAGCCACCCGGCATGCCGGCGCCGGTACGCGGCCGCCCGCCGCCCTTCGTGCCCTTGCGCTTGTTCTTCGGCGACTTGGTCGCCTTGCGCCGGCCACCGCCGGGCAGGCCCATCATGCCGCCCATCTGCTTCATCATCTTCTGCGCGTCGGTGAAGCGGTTGAGCAGCTGGTTGACGTCCATCACGGTGACGCCGGAACCATTGGCGATCCGGGCCCGGCGGGAGCCGTTGATGATCTTCGGATTGGTGCGCTCGGCCGGGGTCATCGACCTGATGATCGCGGTCACCCGGTCGAAGTGCTTGTCGTCCAGCTCGGCGAGCTGGTCCTTCATCTGCCCCATGCCCGGCATCATGGCCAGCACGTTGGCGATCGGGCCCATCCGCCGGACCGCGATGAGCTGATCGAGGAAGTCCTCCAGCGTGAAGGTCTCCCCGCCCATCAGCTTGGCGGTCATCTTGTCCTTCTGATCGGAGTCGAAGGCCGCCTCGGCCTGCTCGATCAGAGTGAGGACGTCGCCCATGCCGAGGATCCGGCTGGCCATCCGGTCGGGGTGGAAGACGTCGAAGTCCTCCAGCTTCTCGCCGGTGGAGGCGAACAGGATCGGCTGGCCGGTGACCTCGCGGACGGAGAGCGCGGCGCCGCCGCGGGCGTCGCCGTCGAGCTTGGACAGCACCACGCCGGTGATGCCCACGCCGTCGCGGAACGCCTCTGCGGTACGGACCGCGTCCTGGCCGACCATCGCGTCGATGACGAAGATGACCTCGTCGGGCTGGACCGCGTCGCGGATGTTCGCGGCCTGCTGCATCATCTCGGCGTCGATACCGAGCCGGCCGGCGGTGTCGACGATGACGATGTCGCGGGCGGCGCGGCGGGCGTGCTCGATCGAGTCGCGGGCCACCTGCACCGGGTCGCCGACGCCGTTGCCGGGCGCCGGGGCGTACACCTCGACGCCGGCCCGGCCACCGAGCACCTGGAGCTGCCCGACGGCGTTGGGACGCTGGAGGTCGGCGGCGACCAGCAGCGGCTGGTGGCCCTGGCTCTTGAGCCAGCGGGCCAGCTTGCCGGCGAGCGTGGTCTTACCGGAGCCCTGGAGGCCGGCCAGCATGATCACGGTCGGCGGGTGCTTGGCGAACTGGAGCCGCCGCCCCTCGCCGCCGAGGACGTTGATCAGCTCCTCGTTGACGATCTTGATGATCTGCTGGGCCGGGTTCAGCGCCTGGGAGACCTCGGCGCTGCGCGCCCGCTCCTTGACGTTCGCGATGAAGCCCTTGACCACCGGCAGGGCGACGTCGGCCTCCAGCAACGCCATCCGGATCTCGCGCGCGGTGGCGTCGATGTCGGCGTCGGTGAGCCGGCCCTTGCCGCGGAGCTTGGTGAAGATCCCGGACAGGCGGTCACTCAAGGTGTCAAACACGCGAACATCCCGTTTGTCGTTTTCGGCGGGCACATGCTGGCGGGCCGATGGTCCAGCCCACCGTTAGGGTAGCCCGCCGCCCGCACCCTCGCTCCGGCCCGGCCGTCCACGGGCCCGCGCCGCTCGTCGGCCGGGTGTTAACAGGGGTCCCTTCCTCTACCGGAGGCGTTAACAAGGGGCCCTTCCTTACACGGCGGCGAGCACGGCGGCCTCGATGCGCGCCCGTTCCTCGTCCGAGGGCCAGCCGCCGACCAGGTAGAAGGCGTCCACCACGTCGCCGCCGAGCGTGGAGATCCGGGCCGCCCGCACCTGGGCGCCGGTCTCGTCGAGCGCGCAGGTGACCCGGTAGAGCAGCCCGGCCGCGTCCGCGGCGCGCAGTTCCAGCAGCACCGCGTCGGTGGCCGCCTCCCGGTGCCAGACCACCCGGGGCGCGGCGCCCTGGCTGCGGGCGGCGAGCGCCCGGCCACGCAGCCGCTGGATCACCGAGACGTCGCCGCCGACCGCGCGGCGCAGGTCGGCGCTGAGCGCGATCGGGTTCGGCGCCAGCCCGTAGCGCGGCTGCACCCGGCACTGCACCAGGGCGCGGCCGTCCACGGTGGCGGCGTCCGCGGAGATCACCTCGAGGCGGTGCAGGGCCAGGCAACCGGCGACCGTGGCGAGCAGTCCGCGCCGGTCCGCCGCGGCCACCGACACCCGGTCCTCCCCCAGGTGTACGACAGGCAGCGGCCCGGCCACGAGCGCCGGGTCGGGGGCCGGCGGGGCGGGCACCACGCCGGTGTCCAGGGTGGTGCGTACCCGGGCCACCAGCTCGGCGATCAGCCGGCCCTTCCAGGCGGACCAGGCGGCCGGGCCGGTGGCGGCGGCGTCGGCGCGTACCAGGGCGTGCAGCAGTTCCAGCGTGGCGGTGTCGCCGACCCGCTCGGCGACACCGGCGACTGTCTTCGGGTCGGACAGGTCCCGGCGGGTCGCCACGTCGGGTAGCAGCAGATGCAGCCGGACCAGCGTGCCGATCAGCTCCGCCTCGGCTGGTGGCAGCCCGACCCGGGTGGCCACCGCCTCGGCCAGCGGCGCGCCGACCGTCGAGTGGTCGCCGGGTAGTCCTTTGCCGATGTCGTGCAGGAACGCGCCGAGCAGCAGCAGGTCGGGGCGTTCCACGTCGCGGGTGTGCCGGCTCGCCTCGTACGCGGTCTGCACCAGGTGCCGGTCGAGCGTGAACCGGTGCACCGGGTTGTGCTGGGGCAGGCTGCGCATCCGGGTCCACTCGGGCAGCCAGCGGTCGATCAGCCCGTACCTGTCGCAGGTCTCCCAGGCGGGCACCAGGCCGGGACCGGCGCCGAGCAGCGTGATCAGCGCGGCCCGTGCCGCCGGCGGCCAGGGCGCGGGCAGCGGCGGGCAGTACGCGGCCAGCCACTCGCAGGTGGCCCGCGCGATGGGCAGCCGGGTGGTGGCGGCCGCGGCGGCCACCCGCAGCGACAGGCTCGGGTCGGGGCGGGCCCCGATGGCGGTACGGGCGAGCACCAGTTCCCCGTCCTGCTCGACCACGTCCCGCGCGACCGGGCGGCGCAGCGGCCGGCCGGGGGCGGCCCGGTGGCGGCCGGAGCGGAGCCGGTCGGCGGCCCGCCAGGCGTCGTCCAGGGCGTGGCTGACGGTGCGGGCGTCGCCGGCAACGAGCCGCAGCAGCGCGTCGCCGTCCTCGGCGCCGAGCAGCCGCGCCACGCCGTCGCGTTCCTGGGCGACCAGGCGGTCGACCCGGCGGCCCACCTGCTGGTGCAGCGCGTCGCGGGTGTCCAGCAGCCGCCGGTGCGCGGCGTACACGGCGGGGCGGAGCGCGTCGGTGACCCCGGCGGTGGCGATGGCGCGCAGGATGCCCACGTCGCGCAGCCCGCCGGCCGCCTCCTTGAGGTCGCCTTCGAGCAGGAACGCCAGTTCGCCGTGCGCCTCCCAGCGCGCGGCGGTGATCTCGCGCAGGCCGGGGAGCTGGCGGATCGCGGTCCGCCGCCAGTGGTCGGTGGCGGTACGCGCGAGCTGGTCGGTGAGCGCCGGGTCGCCGGCCACGTGCCGGGCGTCGAGCAGGCCGAGGGCGACCTTGACGTCGTCCTGGGCCACCGACAGCGCCTCGGCGACGGTGCGTACCGAGTGGTCCAGCCGCAGTCCGGCGTCCCAGATCGGGTACCAGAGCGACGCGGCCAGCTCGTCGATGCCGGGCACCCCGGCGTGCAGCAGCACCAGGTCGAGGTCGCCGTAGGGGGCGCACTGGCGGCGGCCCAGCCCGCCCACCGCGACGAGCGCCACCCCGTCCCGGTCCCGGAAGGCCCGGCGCAGCCAGGCGTCGAGCGCCTCGGCCCGCGCGTTCCGGGCCGGCTCACCGATGCCCCCGGGTACGCCGACGACCTCGTTGACCACGGGCACGCCGTCCCCGGTGGGGGTGGCAGCCGTGGTCAACGAGGTCACGTCGGCAGGTCCGGCCGTCAGAGGGCGTCGAGCCCGCGCTCGCCGGTACGCACCCGGACGACCTCTTCGACGCCGGTCACCCAGACCTTGCCGTCGCCGATCTTGCCGGTCCGGGCGGCGCCGACGATCGCGTCCACGATCTTGTCGACGTCGATCTCGTCGGTGAGCACCTCGACCCGGATCTTGGGCAGGAACTCGACCGTGTACTCGGCACCCCGGTAGACCTCGGTGTGCCCCTTCTGCCGGCCGTAGCCCTGGACCTCGCTGACCGTCAGCCCCGCCACGCCGAGGGCGTGCAGAGCCTCCTTCACCGCGTCCAGCTGGTACGGCTTGATGACCGCGGTCACCAGCTTCATGTCCAACCCCTCCATCCCAGGAACGTTAACCGGCGACCTTCTCGCTGACCGGCGCGGACTCGTCCGACTCGGCGGCGGGCTCCGCGCCGGGCTTGCCGGCTCCGATCCCGGCCATCGCGAACGCGCCACCGCCGCTGCCCGTGGTGGGCGACAGGTCGTAGCCGCTCTCCGCGTGCTCGGCGATGTCGATGCCGTCGACCTCGGCCTCGGCGGAGACCCGGAGGCCGATCGTCTTGTCGATCACGAAGCCGAGAGCGTAGGCGACGACGAAGGAGTAGACGCTGACGATCAGCGCGCTGATCGCCTGCTTGCCGAGCAGGCTGGCGTCGCCGCCGACGAACAGGCCGTCGGTCTCCACCAGCGAGCTCACCGAGGCGGTGCCGAACAGGCCGATCCAGAGGCAGCCGATCCAGCCGCCGACGAAGTGCACGCCGACCACGTCGAGGGAGTCGTCGTAGCCGAGCCGGTACTTCAGACCGACCGCGAGGGCGCAGACCGCGCCGGCCACCACGCCCAGCAGCACCGCTGCGGCCGGGGTGATGAAGGCACAGGCCGGGGTGATGGCGACCAGACCGGCGATGGCGCCGGACGAGGCGCCGACCAGGGTCGGCTTGCCGTCACGCACCCACTCCACCACGATCCAGCCGAGCAGCGCCGCGGCGGTGGCGACCTGGGTGTTGATGAACGCCAGCGCGGTGACCCCGTCGGCGGTCAGCTCGGAGCCGGCGTTGAAGCCGAACCAGCCGAACCACAGCAGCGCGGCGCCGAGGGCGACCATCGGGACGTTGTGCGGCTTCATGCTCTCGCGCGGCCAGCCGACCCGCTTGCCGAGCACGAGCACCAGCGCGAGCGCCGCGGCGCCGGCGTTGATGTGCACGGCGGTACCACCGGCGAAGTCCAGCGCGCCGATGTCGCCGCCGATCAGCCCGCCGCCCCAGACCATGTGGGCGACCGGGAAGTAGACCAGGGTCGCCCAGCCGAACGCGAACAGCAGCCAGCCGGCGAACTTCACCCGGTCGGAGAGCGCGCCGCTGATCAGCGCCACGGTGATGACCGCGAACATCATCTGGAAGGCGATGAAGACGTAGATCGGGATTCCGGTCTCGCCCCACAGGTCGTTCTCGCCGACGAACGTCTTGGTGCCCAGGTACTGACCGAGGTCACCCCAGAACTTGCCGCCCTCGCCGAAGGCGACGGTGAAGCCGTAGAAAAGCCACAGGATGCTGACGAGCCCGATGGACGAGAAGCTCATCATCATCATGTTCAGAACGCCCTTGGACCGGTTCAGGCCGCCGTAGAACAGCGCGAGACCGGGGGTCATGAGCAGCACGAGGGCAGTCGAGACAAGCAACCAGGCAGTGTTCCCGGTGTCGATCTCCACGCTGCCTCCTCTCGTTGTCGTATTCCTCCCTCCGACTGAAGACCTGGCAGCATCGCCCGTCAGCCGGTTGCGCGGAAGCTTTGTCGCCGGCTGTTTCCTTCAGCGACACCCCGCGATTTCCGACACGTGACGGGTTGTTTCCGGCGTGTGAAGAACGCCGATCTTGCTCAGCGGAGCGCGTACTCCAACTGGTGCCGCTCGTAGTCGAGCAGCCGCAGGTCGCGCATGGGGCGACGCAGGTGGCCCTTGTGGACGATCCGGACGAAGGCCGGCTCACCGGCGGCGGCCATCCGCCGGATGCCCTCGACGTGGTCGACGATGCGCTTGCGGATGGTGCGGATGAGCCGGTGCCGGTCGCGCGGGATCAGCCCGTACGCGTCGGCGAACAGGCGCAGCCGGCGCGGCCGGTCGGGGCGCTTCCAGCCCAGCGTCACCGAGTCGCGGTCGGAGAAGATCGGCACCCAGGTCCAGGCCGCGTACGCCACGTCGTAGATGCGGGCGCCGGGCGAGGCGAGGTCGAAGTCGATCAGCCCGAGCGTGCCGTCCGGGCGCCAGATCACGTTGTGCGGCGCGGCGTCGTGGTGACAGATCACCTCGGTGTCCGGCGGGGGCGGCCCGAACGAGCGCCAGACCGCGCCGGGCGGCGGGGTGAAGCCGTACTGCGCGTCGTGGAACATCCGCAGCATGGTGGCCACCGTGACCAGGGCCTCGTCGGTGACCCAGTGCGGGGCCAGCGGGTACTCCCCGCACTCCCCCTCCAGGTACGACAGGACCTCGCGGTTGCGCTCGTCCATGCCGAGCGCGCGGGGCGCGCCGGTGAAGCCGACGTATTCCAGGTGGCGCAACAGCGCGTGCACGGAGGGCGTCCACGGGCCGGCGTTGCGCCGGACCGTGTCTCCGACACGGACCACTGTGCTCACGTTCCCGCCGTGCAGCGGGATCTCCTGCGAAGTCACGTACGGTCTCCCGAGGCGTGGCGACGGGTGGCTGGGGTCGCGCCACCCCGCGTAGGCGCGATCGTCAGTCGTCACGGGAGAGGTTACGCGTCCCGGGCGAGCGGCTCGGTGCCGAGCAGCGCGTCGACGAACTGGGCCGGGTCGAACGGGGCCAGGTCGTCCTTGCCCTCGCCGAGGCCGACCAGCTTGACCGGGATGCCGAGCTTGCGCTGCACGGAGATCACGATGCCCCCCTTGGCCGTCCCGTCGAGCTTGGTCAGCACCACGCCCGTCACGTTGACCACCTCGGTGAAGACCCGCGCCTGCTCCAGCCCGTTCTGGCCGGTGGTGGCGTCGAGGATCAGCAGCGTCTCGTCGATCGGGCCGTGCTTCTCCACGACGCGCTTGACCTTGCCCAGCTCGTCCATCAGGCCGATCTTGTTCTGCAGCCGGCCGGCGGTGTCGATGAGCACGGTGTCCACGCCGGTGTCGATGCCGCGCTTGACGGCGTCGAACGCGACGCTGGCCGGGTCGGCGGCCTCGGGCCCGCGGACCGTCTCGGCGCCCACCCGGCCGCCCCAGGTCTCCAGCTGGTCGGCGGCGGCGGCCCGGAACGTGTCGGCCGCGCCGAGCAGCACGCTGCGGCCGTCCGCGACCAGCACCCGGGCGATCTTGCCGCAGGTGGTGGTCTTGCCGGCGCCGTTCACGCCGACCACCAGCACGACCGCCGGGACGCCCTCCTTCGGGGCGGTCCGCAGCGAGCGGTCCAGGCTCGGGTCGAGCGCGTTCACCAGCTCGGCGGCGAGCAGCGCGCGCAACTCCTCCCCGGTGCGGGTGCCGAGCACCCGGGTCCGCTCGCGCAGCCGGTCGACGATCTCCCGGGTGGAGTCGATGCCGACGTCCGCGGTGATCAGGCTGTCCTCGATCTCCTCCCAGGTGTCCTCGTCCAGCCGGTCGCGGCTGAGCAGGCCGAGCAGGCCCTTGCCGAAGACGTTCTGCGAGCGGGACAGCCGGGAGCGCAGCCGGACCAGCCGGCCGGCGGTCGGCTCCGGCACCTCGACCGGGGGCGCCTCCACCGGGGGCGCCTCGACCACCACGCCGGTGGTGAGGTCCGCCTCCGGGGCCTCGACCGGCGGGCCGGCCAGATCCTCCTCGGCCCGGGTGTCGACCTCCGTGCGCGGCAGCGGAGGCTCCGGCCGCCGGCGCAGCCGGGGCACCACGAGGCTCAGGCCGCCGATGATCAGCACGCCGAGCAGGGCGAGAGCGACGAGGAGGTATTCCGTCATGCCCGAAATCCTGTCAGATGCCGGCGACGGCGTCCCACTCACCGCCTCGGCACGCGAACAACCTGCGGGTACGCTCACACCGGAAGGCGTACCGCAACCGCCGGCCGGGTAGGGAACAGCCGAAACGATCTTGTCGGAGGTGGATGTCGTGCCCGGTTCCCGCCTGCTCATCGGCCCGTTGCTGCGCCGGGTCGTCGACACGCGGGCGACCGTCTGGGTGGAGACCAGCTCGCCCGCCGTGGTCACCGTCCGCACGGCCGACGGCGCCACCGGCAGCGCGCCCACCTTCTCCGCGTACGACCACCACTACGCGATCGTGGTGGTGACCGGGCTCACCCCGGACAGCGCCACCACCTACGAGGTGCTGATCGACGACGAGGTGGCGTGGCCGCTGCCGGACTCGTCGTTCCCGCCCAGCGTGATCCGGACCCGCGCGCTCGACGACGCCGACCAGCCGGTGCGGCTGCTGTTCGGCTCCTGCCGGGAGACCACCCAGCACTCCACCGCGCGCAAGCTGCCGCCGGACGCGCTCGACGCGTACGCCCGGCGGGTGATGGCCGCGCCCGAGCAGGCCGTGCTGCCCGACCTGCTGGTGCTGCTCGGCGACCAGGTGTACGCGGACGAGACCTCGCCGACCGTGCGGCGGCTGCTCAAGCGCCGCCGCAAGCGGCCGAAGGACGCCCCGGCGACGCAGGTGGTGAGCTTCGACGAGTACACGAAGCTCTACCTGGAGTCGTGGCGTGACCCGGAGATCCGCTGGCTGCTCTCCACCGTGCCGAGTGTGATGATCTTCGACGACCACGAGGTGATCGACGACTGGAACACCTCGCAGTCGTGGCGCGCGGACATGCGCGAGCAGCCGTGGTGGGCCGAGCGGATCCGCAGTGGCCTCGCCTCCTACTGGGTCTACCAGCACCTGGGCAACCTGAGCCCGGACGAGATCGCCGCCGACCCGGTGTACGCGAAGGTCATCGCCGCCGAGGACGCCACCGGCGTGCTGCACGAGTTCGGCGAGCGGGTCGACAAGGAGGCCGACCTGGCGCACGACACCGAGCGCTGGCGGGCCGTGCAGTACCAGTGGAGCTACGCGCTGGACCTGGGCCGCACCCGCCTGGTGATGCTGGACAACCGGTCCAGCCGGGTGCTCCTGCCGGGCAGCCGGGCGATGCTGCCGCCGGGCGAGTGGTCGTGGTTCCTCGACCAGGCGCACGGCGAGTACGACCACCTGGTGGTGGGCAGCTCGCTGCCGTGGCTGCTGCCACCGGGTATCCACCACGTCGAGGCGTGGAACGAGCGCCTGGCCGACTCCGGCCGGCCCTGGGTGGCCCGGATCTCCGAGCAGATCCGCCGGGCCCTGGACCTGGAGCACTGGGCGGCGTTCCGGCGCTCGTTCGAGGCGCTGGGCGAGCTGTTCGCGCGGCTGGGCAGCGGCACCGCGCCGCGCACCGGTGCGCGGGTGGGCGCCGGGCCGGCGTACGCGCGACCGGCGTCGATCAGCGTGCTCTCCGGGGACGTGCACCACTCGTACGTGGCGCGGGCCCGGTTCGCCGACCGTGACGTCCGCACGCCGGTGCACCAGCTCACCTGTTCACCGATCCACAACCAGGTGCCCGCCGGCATGCGCCCGCTGATGACGCTGGGCTGGAATCCCGGCCCGGCCGGGGCGACCCGGGCGCTGGCCCGTGCGGCCGGGGTACGCCGCCCGCCGGTGCGCTGGCGGAAGCTGGCCGGGCCCTACTTCGGCAACGCGGTGGCCACGCTCACCCACCGGGGCCGTGAGGCCGCCGTGGTGATCGAGGGCACGACCAGCGACGGCGAGCTGCGCCCGGTGGCGCAACAGCAACTCAGCGACGGGGACTGAGTACCCTCTGAGCGTGGACGAGACGCTGCGCGCCGTGGAGCACGAGTTGACCGCGTTGCTGCGCAGGGGCCGGGCGCTGTCCTGGGAGATCGCCCGCGAGGTCCACCCGAACCTGGAGCCCAACGCGTACGGCCTGCTGCTCTGGCTGCGGCGGTCGGGGTCGATCCGGCTCACCGACCTGGCCGTCAAGCTGGGCATCGGCAAGGGCACGCTGAGCCGGCAGATCGGCGGGCTGGAGGCGCTGGGCCTGGTACGCCGCGACCCGGACCCCACCGACCGCCGGGCGGCCCAGCTGAGCCTGACCGAGGAGGGCACCCGGCGGTTCGACGCGGCCCGGGCGGCGCGACTCGGACAGATCAGGCGTTCGCTGGAGAGCTGGCCGAAAGAGGACGTGGCGGACCTCGCCCGGCTGATGCACCGCTTCAACGAGTCGTTCTAATCTTCCGGCGAGGGGGAACAAACCCGACCCGGCAAGAGTTGTTGCTCAAGGCAACGGCTTCTACGGTTGCCCAAGGCAACCTTTCTCCCCCGCTCCGGAGGCAATCCACGATGACCCAGGCGACTGCGCCCGCGCGGGCGACCGCCGTCGACATGTCCCACCGCCAGATCCTGGAGGCGCTCTCCGGCCTGCTGCTGGGCATGTTCGTCGCGATCCTCTCCTCCACGGTCGTCTCCAACGCGCTGCCGCGGATCATCACGGACCTGCGCGGCGGCCAGTCCGCGTACACCTGGGTGGTCACCTCGACGCTGCTGGCGACCACCGCGACCACGCCCATCTGGGGCAAGCTGTCCGACCTGTTCAGCAAGAAGCTGCTGGTCCAGATCTCCCTGGTGGTCTTCGTGCTGGGCTCGGTGCTCGCCGGGCAGGCCCAGACCACCGGCGAGCTGATCGCCTGCCGGGTGGTGCAGGGCGTCGGCGCGGGCGGCCTCACCGCCCTCGCCCAGGTGATCATGGCGACGATGATCGCCCCGCGCGAGCGCGGCCGGTACAGCGGTTACCTCGGCGCAGTGATGGCAGTCGGCACCATCGGCGGCCCGCTGATCGGCGGCGTGATCGTGGACACCTCCTGGCTCGGCTGGCGCTGGTGCTTCTACGTCGGCGTGCCGTTCGCCGTACTCGCCCTGATCGTGCTCCAGCGGACGCTGCGCCTGCCGGTGGTCAAGCGCGACGTGAAGATCGACTGGTGGGGCGCCACCCTCATCACCGCCGCCGTCTCGCTGCTGCTGGTCTGGATCACCCTGGCCGGCGACAAGTACGACTGGATCTCCTGGACCAGCGGCGCCATGGTGGCCGGCGCCGCGCTCCTCGGCGCGCTCGCCGTCCGGGTCGAGAAGCGCGCCGCAGACCCGATGATCCCGCCGCGGCTGTTCCGCAACCGCACCATCACGCTCGCCGTGATCGCCAGCATCGCCGTCGGCGTCGGCATGTTCGGCGCCTCGGTGTTCCTCGGGCAGTACTTCCAGATCAGCCGCGGCGCCAGCCCCACCATGTCCGGCCTGATGACGCTGCCCATGATCGGCGGCCTGCTGGTCTCCTCGACGGTGGTCGGCCGGATCATCACCAGCACCGGCCGCTGGAAGAGCTGGCTGGTCATCGGCTCGGTGCTGCTCACCGCCGGCTTCGCGCTCATGGGCACCATGCGGGCCGACACGCCGTACTGGCGCCTGGCCGTGTTCATGGCGCTGATCGGTCTCGGCGTCGGCATGAGCATGCAGAACCTGGTGCTCGCCGTGCAGAACACGGTCCGCCCGGACGAACTCGGCGCGGCCAGCTCGGTGGTGTCCTTCTTCCGCAGCCTCGGCGGCGCGATCGGCGTGAGCGCGCTCGGCGCGATCCTCGGGCACCGGGTCACCGGCTACCTGGCCGACGGTCTGAGCCGCCTCGGCGTCCCGGCCTCCGGCTCGGGTGGCGGCGGCTTGCCCGACGTGCACACGCTGCCCGGGCCGATCCGGGACGTGGTCGAGGCCGCGTACGGGCACGCCGCCGGTGACATCTTCCTGGCCGCCGCCCCGTTCGGGCTGCTCGCCCTGATCGCGGTGGTCCTCATCCGGGAGGTCCCGCTGCGCCGCTCCAACGCCGAGCCGGTCCCCGCCGGGCCCGAGAAGGCCGCGGCGATCCCGGCCGGAACGCGGGACTGACCATGGACGCCGCGGAACGTGAACGGTACGGCCCGCGGACCCGGCCGTCGCCCTACGAGCGGGGTACGGACGGGCCGCGGGTGGTGCTCGTCGGCGTGGACGGCAGCCGCACCTCGATGCGTGCCGCCGCGTACGCCGCCGGACTGGCCCGGCGGCAGGGCGCCACGCTGGTGGCGGTGTTCGTCAGCTCGCCGGCCTCGTACAGCGCGATGCTCTCCGGCGTGGTGGCCGGCGCGGTCCAGCAGACCCACGACGAGCTGGCCGCCGAACTGCGCGCGGAGTGCCGGCGCGGGGCCGAGGAACTGGACCTGCCGGTGACGTTCCTGTGCCGGCGCGGCGACGCCTACACCGAGCTGTGCCGGGCCGCCGACGAGCACCGCGCCGACATGGTGGTGGTCGGCTCGTCCGAGCAGGCCGGGCACAAGCTGGTCGGCTCGGTCGCCACCCGGCTGGTCCGTACCGGCCGGTGGCCCGTCGTCGTGGTGCCCTGAAAGGAAGGGCCCCCTGTTAACGCCTCGCGTTGTGCAGGGGGCCCCTCTTAACATCTGCGCCCATGACCTGGACCGTGCCTGAGATCGACCGCCGCCACGAGCCCTACGTCGCCGACGAGCGCACCATGCTCGAAGGCTGGCTCGACCACCATCGCGACACCCTGGTGCACAAGTGCGCCGGACTCACCGCCGAGCAACTGCGTACCCGCAGTGTCGAGCCCTCCGGGCTGACGCTGCTCGGCCTGGTCCGGCACATGGCCGACGTGGAGCGGTGGTGGTTCCGCATCCGCGCCGCCGGCCAGGACGTGCCGACGCTCTACGACTACAGCGTGGACCCGGACGCCGACCACAACGACGTCGCCGACGCCGACCCGGCCGAGGCGTTCGCCACGCTGCGCGCGGAGATCGAGGCGGCCCGGGAGGCGGTCGCCGGCCTGCCGCTGGAGCACACCTTCCGCCATCGCCGGGGCGACACCGTCAACGACGTCAGCCTCCGCTGGGTCTACGTCCACATGATCGAGGAGTACGCCCGGCACAACGGCCACGCCGACCTGATCCGGGAACGCATCGACGGCGTCACCGGCGCCTGAGCCGGATCAGTACGCCAGCGCCGCCCGCAGGTAGCGCAGGTCGGCCGGGCCGCTCCAGCGGTGGGCGGACAGCCCGGCCACCCGGGCGCCGGCCACCGAGCGGTCCTCGTCGTCGACGAACAGCACCCGCCCCGGTGGCGTCTCCAGCGCCTCGCAGGCGGCCTGGAAGTACTCCTTCGCCGGCTTGTGCACGCCGACGACAGAGGAGTTGACGATCACGTCCAGCTCGTCGGTCAGGTCGAGCGCGGCCAGGTCGGCGTCGAGCAGGTCGGTGGCGTTCGTGCCCAGACCCACCCGGATGCCCGCGGCCCGCACCTCGCGGACGAACGCCAGCACCTCCGGGTCCACCTCGCCGCGGTAGCTCTGCCACTCCTGGACCGCCGCGCGGGCCCGGTCCGCGCCGACCGCGGGGGTCAGCGCGTCGGCCACGCTCACCATCCACTGGGCGTGGCTGACCTGGCCGGTCAGCACCGGCTGGAGCAGACCCCAGGACATCGCGATCTCACCGAGGACGCCCTCGGTCAGCCCGTACTCCCGCTCGACGCCGGCGGCCACCGCCGGATCCCAGCGGCGCAGTACGCCGTCGAAGTCCACCAGGAGCGCCGTGGCGCGTTCCCGACTCACTCGCTCGTCACCTGTTCCTCGTCGTCGGCCCGGTTGAGCCGCTGGCTGATCACCTGGGTCACACCGGCGCGCATGGTCACGCCGTACAGCGCGTCGGCGATCTCCATGGTCCGCTTCTGGTGCGTGATCACGATCAGCTGGCTCTTCTCCCGCAACTGTGCCAGCAGCGTGATCAGGCGGCCCAGGTTCACGTCGTCGAGCGCCGCCTCCACCTCGTCCATGATGTAGAACGGGCTGGGCCGGGCGCGGAAGATCGCCACGAGCATCGCCACGGCGGTCAGCGACCGCTCCCCGCCGGAGAGCAGCGACAGCCGCTTGATCTTCTTGCCCGGCGGCCGGGCCTCGACCTCGACGCCGGTGGTGAGCAGGTCCTCCGGGTCGGTGAGCACGAGCCGGCCCTCGCCGCCGGGGAACAGCACCGTGAAGACCTGCTCGAACTCCCGCGCGGTGTCTTCGAACGCGCTGGCGAAGACCTCCAGGATCCGGTCGTCCACGTCCTTGACCACGGTGAGCAGGTCGCGCCGGGTGGCCTTGAGGTCCTCCAGCTGCTCGGAGAGGAACTTGAAGCGCTCCTCCAGCGCGGCGAACTCCTCCAGCGCGAGCGGGTTCACCTTGCCCAGCAGGGCCAGTTCCCGTTCCGCCTTGGCGGCCCGCTTCTCCTGCACCGGCCGCTCGTAGCGGACTGGCTCCGGCACTGGCCGCCCGTCCTTCTCGGCCAGCGCCACGTCCGCGTCGGTGGGCGGCACCAGCCGGTCCGGGCCGTACTCGGCGACGAGCGTGGCCACGTCCAGGCCGAAGTCCTCGGCCGCCTTGGCCTCCAGCTGCTCGATACGCATCCGCTGCTCGGCGCGGGCCACCTCGTCGCGGTGCACCTGGCTGGTGAGCCGTTCCAGCTCGGCGGCGAGGCGCTTGGCCGCGCCGCGTACCTCGGACAGCTCGGCCTCGCGGGCGGCGCGTTCGCGGGCGACGGCGTCGCGGTGCTCCTCGGCCCGGGCGATCGAGACGGTGAGCCGGGTGAGCGCCTCGCGGGCGCCGCCGACCACGGCCCGGGCGATCTGGGCGCCGCGGGCGCGGGCCGCGCGCCGGGCCGCGGCGCGCTCCCGCGCCGCGCGTTCGGCGGTGGCCTGCCGGGCCAGCGAGTCGGCCCGCCCGGCGATCGAGGCCACCCGCTCCTCGGCGGTACGCACCGCGAGCCGGACCTCCATCTCGTTCTGCCGTGCCTGCGGCACCATGGCGGCGAGCTGGTCGCGTTCCTCGGTGGACGGTTCGGCGTCGATCGGGGTGGCCTCGGCCAGCCGCAGCCGTTCCTCCAGCTCGGCCAGCGCCGCGAGGTCCCGTTCCCGGGCCGCCTCGGCGCGTGCCCGGGACTCGCCGAGCCGGTCGGTCTCCGCCTTCGCCGACCGGGCGGCCGCGCCCAGTTCGGCGAGGCGGCGCGCGGCGGCGTTGCGGTGGCTCTCCGCCTCCCGCTTGGCGGCGGCGGCGTGCTGCACGGCCTCCTTGGCGGCGGCCACCTCGGCGCGCGCCTCGGCGAGCTGTTCGCGCAGCTCGGCGGCGGTCCGTTCGGCGGTGGCGCGGTTGGCCCGCGCCTCCTCGACGGCGGCCTGCACCTCGATGAAACTGGGCGCCTTTGCCGACCCGCCCGCCGCCGCGTACGCCCCGACCACGTCGCCGTCGGGGGTGACCGCGCGCAGCTCCGGGTTCGCGGCGACGAGCGCGGACGCGGCGGCCAGGTCGTCGACGAGCGCGACGTCGCGCAGCGCCCGGTGCACGGCCGGCCGGATCTCGGCCGAGCACTCCACCAGGTCGGGCGCCCAGCGGGCGCCCTCGGGCAGCTTCGGGCGCAGCGCGTCCGCGGAGCCGTCCATGCCCGGCCCGGCGGGGCTGCCGACCAGCAGCCCGGCCCGGCCGGCGTCGGAGATCTTGAGCAGCCGCATCGCCTCGACCGCGTCGTCCACGCCGCTGACCGCCACCGCGTCGGCGAGCCCGCCCAGCGCGGCGGCGAGCGCCGCCTCGTCACCGGGCGCGACGGTGAGCAGCCCGGCGAGGCTGCCGAGCAGGCCGGGAACCTGGTCGGCGCGGGCCAGCAGCTCACCGGCGCCGTCCTTGCGGCGCAGGCCCATCGCGAGCGCCTCCTCGCGGGCCTTCCAGGTGGCGGCGTCCTTCTCCGCGGCGCGTTCCCCGTCGGCCAGGCTGCGCACCGCCGCCTGGGCCCGCTCGTGTACGGCCACCGCCTCGTCGTGCCGGGCGTCCAGGTCGGCGTTGTCCCGGTCCGCCTCGGTCGACTGCTCGGCGACCGCGTCCAGGTCGGCCTGAGCCTTCTCGGCCCGGCCCATCGCGTCGGTGTGCGCGGCGGCGAGCCGTTCGATCTCCTCGCCGGCGCTCGTGGTCCGGGCCCGGGCGGAGTTCACCTGGCCGGTCAGGCGGGCCAGTCCCTCGCGCCGGTCGGCGATCGCCTTGGCGGCGGCGACCAGTTCCCGCTCGGCGGCGGCGAGCTGGCGTTCCAGCTCCTGGCGGTGCTCGACCGCCTCGGCCAGCCGGATCTGGTCCTCGGTGAGCGCGGCGCGCAGCTCCTCCTCCTGCTCGCGCACGCGCCGCGACTCCGCCTCCAGCTGTTCCGGGTCGCGGCCGGGGCGCTCGTCGTCACCGGCGGCGCTGAGGTGACGCAGCCGTTCCCGGGCCAGTTGCTCGATCGAGCGGAACCGTTCCTGGAGCGCGGAGAGGCGGTACCAGGTGTCCTGCGCCGCCGCGAGCAGCGGGGCGTCCTCGGCCAGCGCCGCCTCCAGCTCGCCGAGGCGGCCCTGCACCTCGCCGTGCTCTGCCTCGATCAGCTCGCGCCGCTCGCGCAGCGCGGTCTCATCGGCGATCTCCTTGTCCAGTGTGGTCCGCAGCGTGTGCAGGTCGTCGGCGAGCAACCGCAGGCGGGCGTCGCGCAGGTTGGCCTGGATCGCGGCGGCGCGACGGGCCACCTCGGCCTGCCGGCCCAGCGGCTTGAGCTGGCGGCGCAGCTCGGCGGTGAGGTCGGTCAGGCGGTTGAGGTTGGTCTGCATCGCGTCGAGCTTCCGCAGCGCCTTCTCCTTGCGCTTGCGGTGCTTGAGGACGCCGGCCGCCTCCTCGATGAACGCCCGTCGGTCCTCCGGCTTGGCGTGCAGCATGCCGTCGAGCCGGCCCTGCCCGACGATGATGTGCATCTCGCGGCCGATGCCCGAGTCGGAGAGCAGCTCCTGGATGTCGAGCAGGCGGCAGGAGTCGCCGTTGATCTCGTACTCGCTCTCGCCGGAGCGGAACATCCGGCGGGTGATGGAGACCTCGGTGTACTCGATCGGCAGCGCGCCGTCGGTGTTGTCGATGGTGAGGGTGACCTCGGCCCGGCCCAGCGGTGCGCGTCCGGCGGTGCCGGCGAAGATGACGTCCTCCATCTTGCCGCCGCGCAGCGCCTTCGCGCCCTGCTCGCCGAGCACCCAGGCGATGGCGTCGACGACGTTGGACTTGCCGGAGCCGTTCGGGCCCACCACGCAGGTGATCCCGGGTTCCAGCTTCAACGTCGTGGCGGAGGCGAAGGACTTGAACCCCTTCACCGTCAGGCTCTTGAGATGCACCTTCTCGATCCTCGTCCGGTGGCCGCCGTACCGTCGCCGGCTGCGCGGACCTGGTGAACCCGCAGACTAACCCGGGACCGCGACGTCGCCGCCACGCGACCCACCCGGCACCTGCGGTGTCCGCTTTCCGCCCGGCCGTCGCGGTGGGAACGGAAATGCATGATCACAATTACCGGACGCAATTCCGGGCGGTTTCGCAAGATCGAGAATCACGGCGGGAACGGCGAAAAAGGGTACGCACATGGCTGCGCGCCGGCACTTGAGTGTCGGCGCGCTTTTCGGTGTGGTGCGATTCAGTTTTCCGGCGACTGGAGATCAGGTCAGCGCGGGCTCGGCCAGACGGAGGAGGTCGTCGGCCTCCGCCGCTGCCGCCGCGAGCCGATCGTTGTCGGCACGCAGACGCGTGATCTCGAACTCCAGTGCCTGAACCCTGGCACGCAGACGGGTGACCTCGTCGAGCAGGCGCCGGTCGGGCGCTGCGCTTACGTGGCCGTAGAGGGCCTTCGCCATGCTGAACTCCTTGATGTGCGCTGCCGGAAAGGCCGGCCAACGCGCGCCCATGATGTTCGCGGCTACCATTCCCGCTGTATCGGGGCATGGCTGGGCGCGACTGGCGACACCACTATATTGAGCCGAAACCCCCTCCTTCGTCAAGTTGACCAAGGCCGTAGATCATCTCCACGTCGGCCGGGCCACTCGCCGGGGGGCTGCCACAAGG
Source organism: Micromonospora sp. C41 (assembly GCF_018070485.1). Classification (NCBI taxonomy): domain Bacteria; kingdom Bacillati; phylum Actinomycetota; class Actinomycetes; order Micromonosporales; family Micromonosporaceae; genus Micromonospora; species Micromonospora sp. C41. The sequence goes on from NZ_JAGPXP010000003.1 coordinate 231,212, forward strand.
CGCGGACACGCTCTGTCCGGACGCCTTTACTGTACGCCGGAAATGTGTGAACGCCTCACCCTCGGCGGCTGCTTCGCCTTAACTCTTTCTTAGCCACGTTGCCGCAGCTCCGAGCGCGCCCGTAGCGTCACCCCGGCCCGTAACCAACCCGTGGAGGGGACAGGCGTGTACCGCTGGAACGACCCGATCGAACCGGAGGGCGCCCGCCGGCGTCCCGAGCCGTCGACCGACGAGGGTCCGGCGTGGCTCAGCGACCGGCCCGAGCCGCGGTCGTCGTACCTCTTCGGCGACGGAGGGCAGCAGCAGCCCGCCGGCTACGGCCCCGCCGGTTACGGCGCCGAGCCGGCCGGCTCCTACCCGCCGCCCCGCGACCGGTGGAACGGCGAGGAACAGCCCACCGCCGCCTGGCACGGCCAGGAGCAGCCCGCCAATGCCTGGCACGCCCAGGGGCCGGCCAGGACCGGCCACGAGCAGCCCACGGCCGCCTGGCACGGCCAGGAGCAGGCGTGGCACGGCCAGGAGCAGCCGGCCGGTGGCTGGGAGCAGCCCGCGGCGACGTGGCAGCCGGCGGACGACATCCCGGCCGACGAGCCGCGACGCCGCAAGCGGCGCCTGTCCCGGCCCCTCGTGATCGGCGGGGCCGCCGCCGCGGCGACACTCGTGGTGAGTCTCGGCGTGGGCGCCGTCCTGCTGCCCGGCGACGAGCAGGGCACGAAGCGCACCTCCGCCGACGCTCCGGTGGCCGCCGCGCCGCAGGCGCCAGAGGACGCCGGGGACACCCCGGCGGACACGCTCGCTGCCGAGTCGGCGAGCCCGTCGGCCGTACCGACCACGGCCGCGCCGAGCCCGTCGAAGAAGGCCACCCCGCAGCCGAGCCGCAGCACCGCGCCGTCGCGGCAGCAGGAGCGCAGCAGCGCCCCGAGCGGCGGCGGCACCGCGGCCACCAAGGCCACCGCCACGACCGCGCTGAGCGCGGAACTCCAGAAGGTCGTCACGCTGGTGAACCAGGAGCGGGCGAAGGCCGGCTGCAAGGCGCTGACCGTGAACGCCAAGCTGAACCTGGCCGCCCAGCGGCACAGCCAGGACCAGGCGGACCACAAGAAGATGGACCACAACGGCAGCGACGGCAGCAAGCCCTGGGACCGGGTGAAGCGCGCCGGCTACAACTACAGCATGGTGGGCGAGAACGTCGCATGGGGCTACCAGAGCGCGGCCGAGGTGATGGACGGCTGGATGAACTCCGAGGGGCACCGGAAGAACATCCTCAACTGCGGGTACACCCAGATCGGGATGGGTCTGGCGCGCAGCAACGGGCCGTACTGGACGCAGGTCTTCGCCACCCCGGCCTGACCCGCGCGTCGTGACCGGCCCGGCGCTCGTTGACCGGTCGGGGGCGGCGTCGGGCCGCCCGCGTCCGGGGAGTCGTCGATGCGGATCCGGCCGGGGTGGGCCGTGCCGCGCGCCCGGCCGGCCCGCGTCCGCCGACGTGGCCCGCGCCGGGGCGTGGCGCTCGCGCTGACCGCGCTGCTGCTCGCCCCGGTGCCGGCCTGCCGGCGGCCGATCACCCCGCCCGGCGCGCCCACGCCCTGGCCGGTCGCACAGGCCGACAGGTGGCGGTGGCAGTGGCAGCTCACCAGCCCGGTGGACGTCAGTGTCGACGCCGACGTCTTCCTCCTCGACCCGGTGGCTACCACCTCGACCGAGACCGCCGCGCTGCGCGAGCAGGGCCGCCGGTTGGTCTGCCACGTCCGGGTCGGCACGTACGCCGCCGACGATCCGGACGCCACCCGCTTCCCCGCCGCCGTACGCGGCGCCGCCGTGCCCGGACGGCCGGGGAGCCGATTCCTGGACGTACGGCGCTGGGACGCGCTGTCACCGGTGCTGGCCGACCGGTTCCGGCTGTGCCGGGGCAAGGGCTTCGGCGCGGTGGCGCTGGCCGACGCGGACGGCTACCGGTACCGCTCCGGTTTCCCGCTGGGCTTCGACGACCAGTTGCTGTTCAACCGGCGGCTGGCCGGGCTGGCCCGCAAGCTCGACCTCTCCCCCGGCCTGGTCGACGACGTGGCGCAGGTGGCCGCGCTGGCGCCCGACTTCGACTTCGCGGTCAACCAGGAGTGCGTACGCCGCCGCGAGTGCGCGAAGCTGCTGCCGTTCGTCGACGCCGGCAAGCCGGTCTTCCACGTCGAGTACACGGGTGAGCCGGCGGATTTCTGCGTCACCTCGGTCGGCTACGGCTTCGCCTCGATCCGCAAGGACCGGCAACTGGACGCCTGGCGGGACCCCTGCGTACTGCCGTGACGCCCCCGTCCCCGGCCACCTGGGCCGATACGGCCACGGAGGTGCCGACACTCTGCGCGACGCCATGGCTCAAGAGATGTACGCAAAAGCGATATACCTGAGAGTCATAATTATGGGTCTTGTGACGTGTCTGTGGGTGGTTGGGCGCGTCGTTGATGGCGCACGCCGTTGTCCTGCCTAGGTTCTGGCTTGTCGAAGGTCAGAACTTGATGGGCGGGAGAACGGCGTGCGTTCTGCCAGGGTATGGGCTGGGCTGCTCGGGGTCGAGCAGGCGGTTGTCGAGGGCGTGGAGTTCGATCCGGTCGAGTCGGTGGTGGTGGCTCGGGTGCGGGTGCGTAAGGGCGCGTCGCGGCGGTGTCCGCACTGTCGTCGGCGGTGTGCCCGCTATGACGCTGGGGTTCGTCGTCGGTGGCGGGCGTTGGATCTGGGCGTGGTGCGAGCGGTGATCGAGGCGCACGTGCCGCGGGTGTCGTGTCCGGAGCACGGGGTTGTGGTCGCGGCAGTGCCGTGGGCTCGGCATGGGGCAGGGCACACCCGGGCGTTTGACCAGATGGTGTCGTGGTTGGCGGTGCATACCGCGAAGTCGGCGGTGTCGCAGCTGATGCGCATCAGTTGGCGCACCGTCGGGGCGATCGTGGCGCGGGTGTGGGCCGACACCGGTGCCGCGGTGGACCGCCTTGAGGGACTGCGCCGTATCGGCATCGATGAGATCAGCTACAAGAAGGGCCACCGCTACCTGACCGTGGTGGTCGATCATGACACCGGCTGGCTGGTCTGGGCCTCGCCCGGCAAGAGCGCGGCGACCCTCAACGCGTTCTTCGACCTGCTCGGCGATGAGCGGGCCGCGAAGATCACGCACGTGTCCGCCGACGGCGCGGACTGGATCACCACCGTTATCCGACGGCGCTGCCCGAACGCCGTGCGCTGCGCCGATGCATTCCACGTCGTGGCCTGGGCCACCGACGCCGTGGACAGGGTTCGCCGCCAAGCCTGGAACGAGGCCACCGGCCGTGGCGCCGGCCGTCGCGGCGTCGCCGTCGGCACGGCCCGCCAGTTGAAGAACACCCGCTGGGCGTTATGGAAGAACCCGGAGAACCTCACCGACGCCCAGCAGGCCAAACTCGCCTGGATCGCCAAGACCCACCCCCGCCTGCACCGGGCCTGGGCGTTGAAAGAAGGCCTCCGACTGGTGTTCACCCTGGCCAAGACCAGCCCGACAGCCGCAGTCGAGGCCCTCGACCGATGGATCGGGTGGGCCCGCCGCAGCCGCATCGACATCTTCATCGACCTACAACGACGCGTCACCCGTCACCGCGACCAGATCATCGCCGCCATCACCCATGGCCTGTCCAACGGCCGCATCGAGTCCGTCAACGCCAAGATCCGCCTCATCACCCGCATGGCCTTCGGCTTCCACTCATCCGAAGCCCTCATTGCCATGGCCATGCTCAGCCTCGGCGGCCACCGACCCGAACTACCCCGCCCATGAACACCCGACCCACACATCCGTCACAAGACCCATAATTATGACTCTCAGGTATATCGCTCACTAGGGGATGCCGTCTCAGCCGCCAGCACGGTCCGGACCGGATGTCAAGCCGCGACGGACATGCCGCGCGGACCGGCGCCCGGACCCGGAATCAGCGGGCGCCGACCAGCTCCGGGGCCGGGGCGGGCGGCGGCTCCACCGCCGGGGCGACGACCGTACGGCGGCGCATGAAGCGTGGCGCCCACCAGTTCGCGTCACCCAGCAGCGTCATCACCGAGGGCAGCACGACCGCCCGGATGATCGTGGCGTCCAGCAGGATCGCCGCCGCCAGGCCGATGCCGAGCTGCTTGAAGTCGATCATGCTGAGCGTGGCGAAGATGGAGAACACCGCCACCATCACCACCGCCGCGCTGGTCACCACCCCGGCCGAGGAGGTGATGCCGTGCGCCACCGCCTCCCGGTTGGGCATGCCCCGGTCGACCGCCTCACGGATCCGGCTGACCACGAAGACGTGGTAGTCCATCGACAAGCCGAAGAGGACCACGAACAGGAACAGCGGCAGCCAGGTGACGATCGCGTCCATCGAGGTGAAGCCGAGCAGCCCTTCCGCCCAGGTGCTCTGGAAGACCAGCACCAGCAGCCCGTACGCGGCCCCGGCGGAGAGCAGGTTCAGCAGGATCGAGGTCAGCGCCACCACCACCGACCGGAACGTCCACGCCATCACCAGGAACGTCAGCGCCAGCACGAACGCGGCGACGATCGGCAGCTTCGCCCAGATGTGGGCGGCGTAGTCCTCGCTGGCGGCCACGCCGCCGCCGACCGCGTACTCCACGCCCGGGATGCCGCCGAGCGTGGCCGGGACCAGGTCCTCGCGCAGCTCGTGCAGCGACCGGGACGCCTCGTCGGAGCGGCTGGCGTGCGGCGTGGCCACCTCCAGCACCGACACCCGCCGGTCCGCCGACACCTGGATCTCCGGGCCGTCCCCCTCGGCCGGCGCGAAGAGCGGGTCCGTGGCGGTCCGGCCGGCCAGGTCGGTGAGCGCGGCCCGTACCCGGTCGGCCTGCTCGGCGGGCGCCCGCACGGCGACCGTGTGGCTGGTGCCGTTGCTCGGGAACGCCGCGGTGAGCCGGTCGTACGCCTGCATGGCGGCGGTGGTGCGCGGCACGTCCTCCGGGCCGGGGAACTTCAGCTTCATGCCGAGCGCGGGCGCGGCCAGCGCGAGCAGCAGCGCCACCGAGATCAGCAGCGTCGCCACCGGCGCGCGCAGCGCCGGCTTGAGCACCGCCGGCCAGAACCGGGGCCGGGCCGACTGACCGGTGCGCGGCGCGGTGAGGCGCCACAGCAGCGGCACCCGCGGCCGGTCCACCCAGCGGCCCAGCTTCGCCAGCAGCGCCGGCAGCACTGTGAGCGAGCCGATCACCGCGACCGCCACCACCAGGATCGAGCCGACGGCCAGCGAGGAGAAGATCGCGTCCTGGGCGAGCAGCAGACCGCCCATCGAGATGATCACGGCGGTGCCGGAGACCACCACGGCGTGCCCGGAGGTCTCCGCCGCGATCTCCACCGCGTCCAGACCGGAGCGGCCCTTCGCTCGTTCCTCCCGCTCCCGCCGCACGTAGAACAGCGAGTAGTCGACGCCGACCGCCATACCGATCAGCAGGATGACGCTGGCGGTGGTGTCGGTGGCCGGCACCAGGTGCGAGGCGAGCGTGGAGAGGCCCATCGCGGCCGCCACCGAGGAGAGAGCCAGCAGCACCGGCACACCGGCGGCGATCAGCGCGCCGAACGCGATGATCAGGATGGCCAGCGTCACCGGCAGGCTGAGCAGCTCGGCGCGCTTGAAGTCCTTGCCGAGCGTGTCGTCGAGCGCCTTGTCGATCGACGGGCCGCCGACCTGCTCCACCCGCAGCTGCGGGTGCGCGTCCTGCACCTTCGCGGTGGTGTCCCGCAGCGGCTGCACCCGGTCCCCGGCGGTGCCCGGGTCGCCCGACATGGTGATCGGCACCAGCAGCGCGCTGCCGTCGCGCGACGGCATCGGCGTACCGATCGACGCCACGCCGTCGACCTGCCGCAGCCGGTCGGCCGCGTCCTGCGCGGCGGCCTTCGCCGCCGTCTGGTCGAGCGAACCCGCGCGGGCGGTGATCAGCACGTTCTCGGTCGCCGGCCGGTCGAACCCGCCACTGTCGACGATCAGCTGTGCCCGCCCGAACTCGCCGATCGCCTGATCCTCGTCGGTCGCCTCGTTCAGCCCGGCGGCGCTGCCGCCCACGAAACACACCGCCACGAAGACCACCCACAACGCGATCGCGCGCCACGGATGCTCCGCACTCCACCGTGCCAGCCGCACGGTCACCGGTCGCCTGCCCATGTTCCGGGTTCCACCCTCCTGATGCCGGCCCTGCGCCGACCCCAGATGACGCTAGGCAGCAGGCGGGGCCCCGGCATCGGGGAACGGCCCCCGCTCGTCCCCGATCCGGCGGGCGCGGTCCGCGCGGCCGGAACCGGCCGCACGGACCGGGCGGAAAAGGGCATCTCCGGGTACGCTCCGGCGCGTCTCCGGGGACCGTCGGGCGATGCACACCGGCGCAACCCCGAATCGGCTCGGGGTCAACCCCGGAGGGTGCCCCGGGGCCGCGGCTGGCATCGCGGGCAGCTGTAGGAGGACCGGTTCATGAACGCCTCCCGCCGGATCGGCGCGCCGCAGCGCGGGCAGGGTTCGCCCTCCCGGCCGTACGCGTTCAGCGACCTGTCGAAGTAGCCGCTCTCGCCGTTGACGTTCACGTACAGCTCGTCGAAGCTGGTGCCGCCCTGCTTGATCGCCTCGGCGAGCACGTCCCGGACGTGCCCGAGCAGCCGCAGCGCGGCCGGGCGGGTGAGCGCGTCGGCCGGGCGGGCGCCGTGCAGCTTCGCCCGCCACAGTGCCTCGTCGGCGTAGATGTTGCCCACCCCGGAGATCAGCGTCTGGTCGAGCAGCGCGCGTTTGATCTCCGTACGCTTGCGGCGCAGCGCCGCCACGAACGCCTCGTCGGAGAACTCCGGGTCCATCGGGTCGCGGGCGATGTGTGCGATCTCGGCCGGCAGCTCCGCCCCGCCTTCGGAGACGGACAGCCCGCCGAACGTGCGCTGGTCGACGAAGCGCAGCTCCGGCCCGTCGTCGGCGAACCGGAACCGGACCCGCAGGTGCAGCTCGTCGGCCGCGCCGACCGGCTGCAACAGCAACTGGCCGGACATCCCGAGGTGGCCGATCACCGCGTCACCGCTGTCCAGCGGCAGCCAGAGGTACTTGCCGCGGCGGCGTACGCCGGTGATCGTCCGCCCGGCGAGCACGTCGGCGAAGTGCGCGCCGCCCGGCGCGTGCCGGCGTACGGCCCGGGGGTGGCGCACCTCGACGGCGGCGATCCGCCGGCCGATCACCCACTGGGCCAGTCCCACCCGGACGGTCTCGACCTCGGGCAGCTCAGGCACGGCCGGCGCCCGCCTCGACGTCCGCCGTCTCGTCCTGCCCCGCCGTCTCGTCCCCCGCCGCCTCGGCCTCGGCCCGCTCGGTGATCATCCGCCAGGCCGACTCGGCGGCGCGCTGCTCGGCCTCCTTCTTGCTGCGCCCCTCCGCGCCGCCGTAGCGGTTGCCGGCGACCACCACCCAGGCGGTGAACGTCTTCAGGTGGTCCGGTCCGGTGCCCTCGATCCGGTACTCCGGCACGCCGAGCCCCAGCGCCGCGGTCAGCTCCTGGAGGCTGGTCTTCCAGTCCAGCGCCGCGCCCCGGCCCGCCGACTCGGCCATCAGCGGGTCGAAGAGCCGGTGGATCACGATGGCCGCGGTGTCCAGGCCGTACTGGAGGTAGATCGCGCCCAGCAGCGCCTCCAGCGTGTCGGCCAGGATGCTCGCCTTGTCCCGCCCGCCGGTGGCCTCCTCGCCCTTGCCCAGCAGCAGGTACGCGCCCAGCCCGTCCGGGCCCAGGCCACGCGCCACGTCGGCGAGCGCCCGCATGTTGACGACGCTGGCGCGCAGCTTCGCCAGCTGGCCCTCGGGCAGGTCGGGGTGGTTGTGGAACAGCGCAGTGGTGATCACCACGCCGAGCACCGAGTCGCCCAGGAACTCCAGCCGCTCGTTCGTGGGCAGGCCGCCGTTCTCGTACGCGAACGAGCGGTGGGTCAGCGCGCGTTCCAGCAGTTCCGGGTCGAGCGACACTCCGAAGGCCGCCTCCAGGTGGCCGACGGGAGCACGCCGCCGCTTGTCGTTGGTCATGGTGCTACCTCGGTGTCGTGTCGGTCAGGTGCGGGTTCGTGCGCAACGTCGGCGAGCAGGGCGCGGACCGTTCCGGCGGCGTCGCGGCGCCACAGGTGAGCGGCCAGGGCGATGCCCGAGGCGACGTCCTCGGAGCCGGCCGCGCCGTGGCACACGACCACGGTGCCGCCCACCCCCAGCAGGGCGGCGGCGCGGGGCGCGCCGCCGCCGGGCGGAGGGCCACCGGCCATCGCGTACGCGCCCTCGATGGCCTTCAGCAGGACGTTGCCGGTGAAGCCGTCGGTCACCACCACGTCGGCGCGGGCGCCGAGGGAGATGTCGTACCCCTCGACCAGGCCGACGTAGCGCGCGTCACAGGGCAGCGCCAGGGCGGCGATCGCGGGATCGGTGTGGCGGCGCAGCCGGTCGCCCTTGCCGGTCTCGTGCCCGACGGAGAGCAACCCGACGCGGGGCGCGGTGACGGAGTGCGCCACTGCCGCGTAGGCGGCGCCCAGGACGGCGTGCCGGGTCAGCGTGGCGGGGCCGGGTTCGAGCGTGCCGCCCACGTCCAGCAGCACCACGGGCCCCTCGACGGCGGGCAGCGTGGCGACGAGCGCGGGGCGGCGTATCCCGGTCCAGCGGCCGAGGCCGAGCGCGGCGGCGGTGACTGTGGCGCCGGTCGAGCCGGCGGAGACCACGGCGTCGGCGAGGCCGTCGCGGACGGCCTGCACGGCCGTGCGTACCGTGCTCTCGCCGCGGGCGGCGGTGGGATGGTCGGCCATGCCGACGGCGGTCCGCACCGGGCGGACCGTGACCCGGGCTCGCTGCGCCGGGTCGAGCGCACCGATCAGCTCGCCGGCCACCTCGATCGGGCCGACGAGCATCAGGTGCAGGGCGGGATCAGTGCGTACCGCTCGCAGAGCGCCGTCAACCACGACGGCGGGAGCATCGTCCCCGCCGAGGAGGTCGACGGCGATCCGCGCGGTGCCCGGCTCCGCCGGCCCGCCGGCCGGGGGCCGGTCGGCGGTGGAGGGAGCCGGGGCACCGGGCGTGAGCCTTGGTGCGCGCGTCACCCGACCGGTGGTCGGGGACGTCACTCGGCGTCCGCGTCAGACCTCGAGGACCTGACGGCCGTTGTAGGTGCCGCAGACGGAGCAGGCGGCGTGCGGCAGCTTGGCCGACTTGCACTGCGGGCAGGCCACGGTCGCCACCGCCGAGGCCTTCCAGTTCGCCCGGCGGGCGCGGGTGTTGCTGCGCGACATCTTGCGCTTGGGGACGGCCACGGTTCTTACTCCTCTGTACGGGTCAGTTGCGTCAGGCTCGCCCAACGCGGGTCGACCTGCTGATGGCTGTGATCGGCCGGCAGATCGTCCCAGTGCACCCCGCAGTCGGGGCACAGGCCTGGGCAGTCCTCCCGGCAGAGCGGGTTCGTCGGCAGCGCCAGCACCACCGCGTCCCGCAACGCCGGCTCCAGGTCGATCAGATCGCCCTGCATCCGGCCCACCTCGTCCTCATCGGTCGTGTCGTCCGTGGTGCTGTTCTCGTACGCGTACAGCTCCTGGATCGTCACGGCCAACGATTCGTCGATCTCGCGCAGGCATCGGCCGCACTCGCCCTTGACGGGACCGGTGACGGTCCCGGAGACGAGCACGCCCTCGGACACCGACTCCAACCTCAGGTCGAGGTCGAGGTCCGCGCCCTCCGGCACACTGATCAACTCCACGCCGAGGTCCGCCGGTGCCGGCACGACCCGCTTGTGCGTACGCAACGCGCCAGGTCGGCGCGGCAGTTCCCTCGTGTCGAGGACCAGCGGCGACCTGGGGTCGAGTGTGCTTGGCGAGTGTTTGGGCATAGTCAGACTCCGGCCGATGAGAGGCCGACAAAGAAGGTTACCTGCCTGGCGGCGGACCGTCGAACCGGGGGCGGACCTCCGGCTCGGCGGCAGCCGGCTGTCGGCGACCGGCCCGCGCGCCGCTCAGAAGGGTAGCGGGCGGTCCGGCTCGTCCCCGGCGAAGGTGCCGATCTCGCGCAGCGCGTGCATCTTGTCCCGGCCGCGCTCTATCGAGGCGAGCGCCCGGGTGAGGAACTGCTCGAAGTTCGCCAGCGCGGTGTCGACGTAGTCGTCCACCTCCTCGCGGAGGCGCTGCGCCTCGGCCCGCGCCTCGGCGATGATCCGCGCGCCCTCGTGCTCGGCCGAGACGGTGATCTCGTTGACCGAGACCAGCCGGGCGTGTTCCGCCTCACCCTCGCTGATGATCCGGTCGGCCTCGCGCTTGCCGGCCTCCATGATCTTGTCCCGTTCCTCCAGCAGCGCGGCGGCCCGGCGCAGGTCGGCGGGAAGCTCCGCGCGCAACTCGTCGAGCGCGGCGATCATCTCGCCCCGGTCGACCATGCAGTTGTTGCGCGACATCGGGACGGAGCGGGCCTGCTCCACCATGGCGATCAGTTCGTCGATGCGATCGAGCGGGTCCACCGGTACCTCACTCCTGTCTTCGTCGGCCGCCCTCCATGATGCGGCCTGCGCCCGGCTTCGGCGCTGCACACATCATGTCGCGCCCGAGCCACCCACGCCCCACCCGCCCCACCCGGCGCGTCGCCCACCCCCGGCGGAGGGTCAGGGGCGGAGGCGGGTGGCCAGCTGCTCCCGGACCAGGTCGGGGACGTGGGCGGAGACGTCGCCGCCCCACTTCGCCACGTCCTTGATCAGGCTGGACGAGATGAACGAGTAGAGCGGGTTGGTCGGCATGAACAGCGTCTCCACGCCGGCCAGGCCGATGTTCATCTGGGCCATCTGCAGCTCGTAGTCGAAGTCGCTCACCGCCCGCAGGCCCTTGATCAGCACACTCGCCTGCTGCGCCCGGCAGAAGTCGACGAGCAGACCGCGGAACGACTCGACCCGGACGTTGTCGTACGAGGCGGTGACCTCGTGGAGCATGTCGATCCGCTCCTCGACCGTGAACAGGCCCTGCTTCGACTGGTTGACCAGCACCCCGACGATCACCTCGTCGAACAGCCGGCTCGCCCGGCCGATGATGTCGAGGTGACCGTTGGTGACCGGGTCGAACGAGCCCGGGCAGACCGCACGTCTCATGATCGGCGACCGTACCAAAGAGTGGTCTCGCCGTAACGTCTGCTGCGCTCCGGAGTGACACCTTCCACCCACGTGACCGATCCGGAACGACTGGACCGCTCGACGATCACCAGGGCGTCCGGGGCGAGCCAGCCGCCGTCGACCAGCGCCGTCAGCATCGCGGTGATCTCGGCGTCCGGCACCGCGTACGGCGGATCGGCGAAGACCACGTCGTACGGGCCGTCGGCCGGACCGGCGGCCAGCACGGTGGCGACCTTGCCGGTGACCAGACGCGCGGCGGGAGCGGCCCGGAGCGCGGCGATGTTCTCCCGGATCACCCGGGCGGCACGCGCGTCGGACTCGACGAGCAGCACGTGCGCGGCGCCCCGGGACAGCGCCTCCAGGCCGACCGCGCCGGAACCGGCGTACAGGTCGGCGAAACGTGCCCCGTCCAGGTCGACGTGCGAGTGCACGGCGCTGAACAGCGCCTCCCGGACCCGGTCGGAGGTGGGCCGGGTGCCGGCGCCGGGCGGCGCGGCGATCCGCCGCCCGCCGAGCGTGCCGGCCACGATCCGGGTCACCGTCGCTCCCTGCGCATGCCCCGACGCTACGCGACCCGCGCGCCGGGGTGGATCGAGCACCCGAGGTGACGCCGGGTGACTCGACGTACATCAATGATCTCGGATTCATAACGGACCCTTTACGACCCGTCGATCTCGGTAACGCCCGCACTGTCGATCTCGCTAGGGTCTGGCCCGATTGCCGGACGGACGCGTGGCTCCGGCCCCTCCGCCCGGTCTCTCCCATCCTCCCCCTCGTCAGGAGCAGGCGTGAATCGTCTCCACCTCCGGCGTGCCGCCGCCCTCACCGCCGGCACGCTGCTCGGCCTCGCGGGCGTCGCCACCGTCGCCGGCCCGGCCGCCGCCCACCACCCCGAGCCGTCCGGCAGCTACTGCGCCACCCCGAACGGCGCGGTCACCGTCACCTGGTCCGTGACCAGCAGTGAGACCGACATCTCCGGCCGCATCACCAAGCTCGTGTCCACAGTGCCCGGCCCGGTCAGCGGGGACCTGGCGGTCGGCGCCGAGCTGAAGCCGGCCGGCAAGGGCACGCTCACCGGCACCCAGACCCACACGTTCGCCGGCGCGATTCCGGAGCTGAAGCTGACCGTCGGGGCGCACTGGGACCGGGGCCGCAAGTCGCACGAGGGCGAGCGGACCGTGACGGCCCGCCCGGCCCGCGACTGCGTGACGCCGAGCCCGTCGCCGTCGCCCAGCACGCCGCCGAGTCCCACGCCCACGCCGAGCACGCCGGCCTCGCCGACCCCGACGCCGTCGGCGTCCCTCCCGCCGAGCCCGTCCACCCCGCCGTCGCCGTCCACCCCGCCGTCGCCGTCCGCCCCGCCGGCGGAGCCGATCTTCAAGCTGGACCAGGACTGCGACTCGATGACGTTCGTCGTGGAGAACCCGGCCCAGGGCGCGCCGTTCACCGCCACGCTGACCACCGAGAAGGGCGTCACCAGGACGCTCGCGTCCGAGCCCGGCAAGACCAGCTCGGTCGAGTTCGACGCCTACCCGGGTCTCAAGGTCACGGTGAAGTACGACGTGGTCGAGGACGCCGAGACCATCCCGTACACCCAGCCGGACGACTGCTCCGGACAGGGTGGCGGCCTGCCCGTCACCGGCCCGGCCGCCGGCGCCATCGTCGGCGGCGCCGCGCTGCTGCTCACCGCCGGCGCGGTGCTGTTCGTGGTGGCCCGTCGCCGCCGGATCCGCTTCACCGCCTGATCCGCACCCGAGGGCGCGTCGACCACCCGGTCGGCGCGCCCTCGCCGTGCCTGCCGCGGGTCCGGCACAGGGCGCGCGGGCGGTCAGACCGCGTCGAGCACCGACGTGACCGCGACCGGGTCGACCTCGGCCTGGTTGGTCAGCAGGACGAGCCGCTCGTCGGAGTCGGGCAGCCAGGCGGCGAACGCCTTGTAGCCACCGTTGTCCCCGGAGTGGTGCAGCGCCCGCCGGCCGGCCAGCGGGCCGACGAAGAACCCGTAGCCGTACGCCTCGTCGGGCCGTCCGGTGGGCGCGTGCGGCGCGGTCATCGCCGCCACCGAGGCCCTGGCGAGCAGCCGCCCCCGGCGCGGTACGTCGAGCCAGGTGAGCAGGTCCGCCCCGGTGCACCAGACGTCACCCGCGCCCATGCTCACCGTCGCGAGGTCCCAGGACGGCACCGCCCGGCCGCCCTCGTGCCCGGTCGCCACGTCCGGCCGCCCCTCGCCGGAACCGGCGAAGCTGCCGGTCATGCCCAGCGGCGCGAACGCCTCCCCGGCGAGGAACTCGGCGTACGGCCGGTCGGCCACCTGCTCGACGGTCCGGGCCAGCAGCACGTAGCCGGGACTGCTGTAGTGCCACCCGGCGCCGGGCGGGAACAGTGGCGGCAGCGCGGCGAACCGGTCGAGCAGCTCGTCCGGTTCGGCCGGCCCGTGCAGGTCGATCGCCGGGTAGTCCTCCCAGTGCCCGAGCCCCGAGGTATGGGTGAGCAGGTGGTGCAGCGTGATGCCGGACCACTGCGGCGGCGGCGTGCCGGGCAGCCGGCGCACGACCGGGTCGGACAGGCTCACCGCGCCCCGCTCGGCGAGCAGCAGCACCGCCACTGCCGCCATCTGCTTGCTGATCGAGGCGATCTGGAATCGCGTCGCCGGGGTGCAGCGCCAGCCGGACGTCTCGTCTGCGACCCCGGCGACCCGGTCCACCAGGAGCTCGTCACCTCGGGCCAGAAGCAGCACGCCGCGTTCGGGTGATGGTGTCGACATCTGCGCGAGCCTAGGCACGCCACGGGCGTGCCGCTGCCCCGCGACCGCACCGGCCCGCCGTCAGCCCTTCTCCAGGTATTCGGCGCGTTCCTCGTCGACGAGCGCGGCCACCGAGGCCGCGAGCGCCGGGTGCCGGGTCAGGTCCGGGTCCTCCTCGACCAGTTCGATCGCCTCGGCCCGCGCGTCGCGGATCAGCTCGGCGTCGCGTCTGAGCGACAGCAGCCGCAGGTGCGAGCGCCGGCCGGACTGGGTCGCGCCGAGCACGTCGCCCTCGCGGCGCTGTTCCAGGTCGAGTTCGGCCAGCTTGAACCCGTCGGTGGTGGAGGCGACCGCGTCCAGCCGTTCCCGCGCCGACGAGCCCTCGACCGCCTCGGTGACCAGCAGGCACAGACCGGCGGCCGAGCCCCGGCCGACCCGGCCGCGCAACTGGTGCAGCTGGGAGACGCCGAAGCGGTCGGCGTCCAGCACGATCATCACCGTCGCGTTCGGCACGTTCACGCCGACCTCGACCACTGTGGTCGCGACCAGCACGTCCAGCTCGCCGTCGGCGAACGCGCGCATCACCGCGTCCTTCTCGTCGGCGGGCAGCCGCCCGTGCAGCACCCCGATCCGCAGCCCGTGCAGGGGCCCCTCGGCCAGCAGCGGGGCCACCTCGGTCACCGCCAGCGGCGGGCGGCGGCCGTTGTCGTCCTCCCGCGGCGCCTCCTCGTCCGACACCGGACCCTCACCGATGCGCGGGCACACCACGTACGCCTGGTGGCCCTTCGCGACCTCCTCGCGCAGCCGGCGCCAGGCCCGGTCGAGGAACGCGGGCTTCTCGGCGGCCGGTACGACGTGCGAGGCGATCGGCGAGCGACCCTGCGGAAGCTGGGACAGCGTGGAGGTCTCCAGATCGCCGTAGACGGTCATGGCCACCGTGCGCGGAATCGGGGTGGCCGTCATCACCAGCACGTGCGGCGGCTGGTCGGCCTTGGCGCGCAGCGCGTCGCGCTGCTCCACGCCGAAGCGGTGCTGCTCGTCCACCACCACCAGGCCCAGGTCGTGGAAGTCGACGCCTTCGTAGAGCAGCGCGTGCGTGCCGAGCACGATGCCGGCCCGCCCCTCGGCCACCTCGGCCAGCGCCCGGCGCCGGGCCGCCGCGCCGAGCGAGCCGGTGATCAACTCCACCCGGGTGGCGTCCTCGGCGGCGCCCAGCTCACCGGCCCGGCCGAGCGGGCCGAGCAGGTCGAGGATGCCCCGGTGGTGCTGGGCGGCGAGCACCTCGGTCGGCGCGAGCAGCGCGGCCTGCCCACCGGCGTCGACGACCTGGAGCATGGCGCGCAGCGCCACCACGGTCTTGCCGGAGCCCACCTCGCCCTGCAGCAGCCGGTGCATCGGGTGCGCGGCGGCCAGGTCGGCGGCGATCTCCCGCCCGACGACCTGCTGGCCGGAGGTCAGCTCGTACGGCAGCCGGGCGTCGAACGCGTCGAGCAGGCCGCCCGCCTTCGCCGGCCGGGCCCGCGCCGGCCACGCCGCGGCCCGGTGCTTGCGCTGCACCAGCGTGAGCTGCACGGCGAACGCCTCGTCCCACTTGAGCCGCCGACGCGCCCGGTAGAGCGCCTCCTTGCTGGTCGGACGGTGGATCTCGCGCAGCGCGGTGCCGATGTCGGCCAGGTTGCGGGTGGCCCGCACGGTGGCCGGCAGCGGGTCGTCCGGCGGGGTGAACGTGTCCAGCACGACGCGCACGCAGCGGGCGATCACCCAGGTCGGTACCGCCGCCGCGGCCGGGTAGACCGGGATCAGGGCACCGGCGAACTCCTCGACCTCCTCGTTCGCCGCCGCCTCGCCCTCGCCGCCCTCGCCCAGCAGGACGTACTCCGGGCCGTTGAGCTGCCGCTTGCCCCGGAACTCGGTCACCTTGCCGGCGAACAACCCCCACCGGCCGGGCCGCAGCTCCCGCTCCCGCCACGCCTGGTTGCCGAAGAACGTGCAGGTGAGCACGCCGCCGGAGCCGTCGCCGACGGTGACCTCCAGCAGGTTGCCGCGCCGCTGGCGCATCGGGCGCACGGCGGTGCGCTGCACCTGGGCGAGCACTGTGACCTGCTCCCCCACGTCGAGCGAGCGGATGTCGGTGTGCTCGCCGCGCTCGTCGTACCGGCGCGGGAAGTGGTAGATCAGGTCGCCCGCGGTGTGCAGGTCGAGATGCCCGGCCAACGCCTTCGCGGTGCGCTCGCCGACCAGCTTCTTCAGCGGCGTGTCCACAGTGGCCGCCTCGCTCGTCATTCGACCCCCACCAGGAGCGGATAGTGCGGCTGCCCGCCCTCGTACGCCTGCACCTCGACGAACGGCCAGGCCCGCTCGACATGCTCACGGACCCGGTCGGCCAGCCCGGCCGGCGCATCCGCGCCGCACAGCAGCGTGACCAGCTCACCGCCACCGCCGAGCATCCGGTCCACCACCGCGATGCAGGTGTCGGTCAGATCCTGCCCGATCAGGTGCACCTCGCCCTCGACCAGCGCCAGCACGTCACCCGCGCGGGCCGGGCCGGCGACGGTGAGCGCCTCCCGGGCGGCGTGGCACACCTCGGCGTACCGGCAGGCGCCGGCCGCCTCGGCCATCGCGATCACGTCGTCCTCGAAGCGCCGCTTCGGATCGCGTACTGCGAGCGCCGCGAGCGCCTGCACCGGGGAACGGGTGGGCACCACGCTCACCTTGACGCCGAGGCCGTACGCCTCCTTCGCGGCCGCGCTCGCCACCGACTGCGTGTTCGGGTCGTTCGGCAGCACCACCACCCGGGCGGCGCCGGTGGCCCGGATCGCGTTCAGCAGCTCACCGGTGGACGGGTTGGCCGGCACCACCACGGCGCCCTCGGCGGCGAACAGCTCGGCGATGCCCGCGCCGGTGGCCACCACCACGGCGGCCCGGCCGTCCGGGCGCGCCACCTGCAGCGCGGGCGCCGGGGCGGTCTGGTCGGCGAAGCGGGTCACGCCGATGCGGTGCGGCCGGCCGGCGACCACGCCCGCCTCGATCGCCGCCCCGACGTCGTTGACGTGCACGTGCACGTTCCAGGTGCCGGCGCCGTCGCCGACGATCGCCAGCGAGTCGCCGAGCACTGCCAGCTCGGCGCGCAGCCGGGCCACCGCCTCGTCGTCCGCGTCGAGCAGGTACTGCACCTCGTAGGCGTACACGTCGGAGCCGCTCTCCCGCACGGCGGTGGCCGGCGGACGGCGGGTGGGCGGCGCGGGCGCCGCCTGCGCCGGGCTCTCCCCCGTGACCACCTCGACCAGCGCATCAAGCAGCAGACACAGGCCGCGCCCACCGGCGTCGACCACGCCCGCGCGGGCCAGCTCCGGCAACTGCTCGGGGGTACGCGCCAGCGCGTGCGCCGCCGCCTCGGCCGCGGCCCGGGCCACTGTGCGCAGGTCGTCGCTGTCCGCGAGACGGGCCGCGTGGGCCGCCGCGGCGACCACGCTGAGCAGCGTGCCCTCGACCGGCCGGGCGACCGCGGCGTAGGCGGCTGTGGTGGCGTCGGCCAGCGCGTCGGCGAGTTGCCGCCCGCCCACTGCGGGAGCGGCGGCGAGCGTGTCGGCGAGGCCGCGCAGGATCTGCGAGACGATCACCCCGGAGTTGCCGCGCGCCCCGAGCAGCGCGCCCCGGGCCATCAGCCGCAGCGCGTGCCCGTGCGGGGTGTGCCCGTCGTCGGGGAGGGTGCCGAGGTCCATGGCCAGGGCCTGCTGGGCCGAGGTCAGCGTGAGGACCAGGTTGGTGCCGGTGTCGCCGTCGGGCACCGGGTAGACGTTCAGCTCGTCGATCTCGCCCTGGTGCCGCCGGAGGGCGGCCAGCCCGCTCGCGCACCAGCGGCGCACCGCTGCGGCGTCGAGGGTCTCCAGCACGTCGGGAAGCCTACTGGCGCGCACCGACACGCGCCGGGGTCGTCCGCCGCGTGTCCGCCCCGCCCGCCGGCCCGGCCGGGTCGCCGGTACGCTGGGTGGGCTCGCGAAAGGGCCGGTTGGGCGTACCGACTGTCATCGGGTAACCTGACCAGGTTGCCCGGGCAGCGCCTGGCGGCGACCTCATGAACGTTTCAATCCCAGGAGTATCCCGTGGCTAGCGTGTGCGACGTCTGTGGCAAGGGGCCGGGCTTCGGCCACAACGTGTCCCACTCGCACCGGCGGACCAACCGCCGCTGGAACCCGAACATCCAGTCGGTGCGCACCCCGGCCGGTGGCGGCAACACCAAGAAGTTGAAGGTCTGCACCTCGTGCATCAAGGCCGGCAAGGTCACCCGCGCCTGACGCGGTAGCGCCACCGAACATCGTCGGTCGCCGGCGGATCCCTCGGGATCCGCCGGCTTCTGTCGTATCCACCGACCCGCGCCGCACACCTGACCGACCGTACGGCGACCGGCTGGTACGGGCCGGTTAGGGTGCTGCTGCGCCGGCCGTCCGGTTCCGGCGCGAGCCGTGGGGAGGGTGACCGGTGGACCTCGATCTGGGTCGCGAGCAACTGGTGGTGGTGGGCGCGTCGTTCGGCTCACTGAGCTGGTTCGACCAGCAACTGCCGGCCGGCACCGTGGTACTGGTCGAGGAGCCGGACGTGATCGCCCGCCGCGACCTGGCCCGGTTCGCCGAGCGGCTGCCGATGATCGGGCGACTGGTCGAGGCCGAGTACCAGACCGGCTTCGACGCCGACGCCCTGCTCGCCCGCGAGCCCGCCCTGGCCGACGCCCGGCTGGTCCTGCCCGGCCTGGAGTACGCGGTCGGCGCCGCCGCCCGGCTCGCCGAGCGGCTCGGGTTGCCCGGCGCCGGGGCGGAGGCCGCTGACATCTTCTCCGACAAGCACCGGATGCGGCTGCTCGCCGACCGGATCGGACTGGCCAACCCCGTCTACGAGCTGGTCGACGACCCGGCGCGGGCGGTAAAGTTCGCGCGGGCGCACGGCGGCCGGTGCGTGCTCAAGCCCACCCGCCGTTCCGGCAGCCTGGGCGTGCAGCTGATCACCGACCCGGCCGAGGTGCCCGCCCGCTGGGCGGCGAGCGCCGCGCCGCCGGACCCGGCCGAGGCCACCGAGCGCGGCCTGCCCACCGGCGTGCTGGTGGAGGAACTGCTGGTCGGCTCCGAGCACAGTGTCGAGCTGCTGGTCGCCGACAGCGAGGTGATCTTCGCTAACGTCACCGACAAGCGGATCGCCGGCGGCCGGTACCCGGTCGAGACCGGCCACACCGTGCCGTCCGCGCTGCCCGCCACCGAGCACGACGCGCTGCGCGCCGCCGCGGTACGCCTCGCCGAGGCGGCCGGCTTCCGCAGCGGCATGCTGCACAGCGAGTGGATCCTCGTCGACGGCGTGCCGACGCTGGTGGAGTGCGCGGCCCGGATGCCCGGCGACATGATCACCGCGCTGATCTCGATCGCCTACGAGCGCGACGTCATCGAGGCGTACCTGCGGGTGCTGCGCGGCGAACGGCCGGCGTTGCCGGCGCGGCCGACCGGCGCGGCGGCCATCGAGTTCCTGATCGCGCCGCCCGGACAGGTCACCGCCGTCGACGGCAAGCGCGACGCGCTGCGCGTGCCGGGCGTGCTCGACGTGCAGGTCGAGACGAAGGTCGGTCAGACCGTGCCGGAACTGCTCTCCTCGGCGCACCGCAGCGGGCACCTGATGGCCTGGGGCGCGACCCCGGACGAGGCGGCCAGTGCCGCACGCCGCGCCGCGAACGAGATCCGCATCACCGTCGGCTAGAGCGTGCGGCCGTAGGACAGGCAGCCCGGGGCGTCCTTGTAGTAGCCGAAGTTCGGGATCCGCTCGTAGCCGGACGAGGTGTACATGGCGATCGCCTCGGGCTGCTTGTCGCCGCACTCCAGCACGATCCGTTTGCGGCCGTGGTCACGGGCGGAGCGCTCGACCGCGCCGAGCACCGCACGGGCCACGCCCCGGCCCCGGGCCGCCGGGTCGGTGTACATCCGCTTCAACTCGGCCGTGTCGCCGTCCGCGCCGTGGCTGCGCCAGCCGCCGCAGCCCACCGGACGCCCGTCGAGGTAGGCGACGAGGAACGCGCCGTCCGGCGGGGTGAACTCGGCCGCGTCGACAGGGGTGTCGTCGCCGCTGCCGCCGTAACGGGCGCCGAGGTCGGCCAGCGCCGCCCGGATCAGCGCCTGCGACTCGGGCGCGTCGAAGCGCCGCTCCCGGATCTCGATCTCGCTCACCGTGCCAGGTTACGACCGCCTCCGACCCCCGCCCGGCCCGGCGGCCGGGGGTCGGACGCAGATCACTCCGCCGTTCGGCGGAAGTGGTCCCAGCCGCGCGGGCCGTCGTACCCGGCGCCGTCGACGGTGACGCCGGCGCCGGCCGCCACCCGCCCGACCGGCCGCCAGCCGTCGGGCAGCGCGGCGTCGGGCGGGAACGTCGCCGCCAGGGCGTGGTCGTCGCCGCCGGCCAGGATCCAGGTGTACGGGTCGACGCCGAGCGCCGCCGCTGCGTCGCGCATCTGCCGGGGCACCTCGAACGCCTCCCGGCGCAGGTCGACGGTCACGCCACTGGCGGCGGCCACGTGCCCGAGGTCGGCCAGCAGCCCGTCCGACACGTCGATCATGGCGGTGGCGCCCGCCGCGGCGGCGGCCGGTCCGGCCGCGTACGGCACCTCCGGGCGGCGGAACGCCTCGACCAGCAGCCGGGGCGTGCGGAAGCCCCGGGACAGCACGGTGTAGCCCGCCGCCGCCCAGCCGGTGCGCCCGGCCAGCGCCACCACGTCGCCGGGCCGGGCGCCGGAGCGGACCACCGGTGGCCGCCCGGCCAGGTCGCCGAGCGCGGTCACCGCGATGGTGAGCGTCGGGCTGGCCGACATGTCCCCGCCGACCACGCTCGCGCCGACGAGCGCCGCCTCCGCGCCCAGCCCGTCGGCCAGCTCCTCGGCCCAGGCCGGGTCCAGCTCGGCCGGCATGCAGAGCGCGACGAGCAGCGCGGTCGGGGTGGCGCCCATGGCGGCGATGTCGGCGAGGTTGGCCGCCGCCGCGCGGTGTCCCACGTCCCGCGCCGCCGACCAGTCGCGCCGGAAGTGCCGTCCCTCCACCAGCACGTCGGTCGATGCGACCACCCGCCGGTCCGGCGCCGCCACCACCGCGCCGTCGTCGCCGGGGCCGAGCAGGCAGCTCTGTCCCTGTGCCAGCCGGGCGGTCACCCGGTCGATCAGCCCGAACTCGCCGACATCCGTGACCGTCATGCCGTCCCCTCGATCCGCTGCGTCGTTGCGCACGTTCCACCCCTGTCCGCGCCGGCGTGTGCTCGCTCACCGCGTACGACCGGCAACCGATAGGGATCACTGCCGCTCAGTACGGTAGTTTCACCCTTCGGGTCGCCCGGAGGCGACGGACGGAGGTCGAGTCGTGGTACAGGCGTACATCCTCATCCAGACCGAGGTCGGCCGGGCGCGTGACGTGGCCGGTCTGATCGCGGACCTGGCCGGCGTGGTACGGGTCGACGCCGTCACCGGGCCGTACGACGTGGTGGTGCTCACCGAGGCGAACACCGTCGACGAGCTCGGCAAACTCATTGTCAGCAAGGTGCAGATGGTGCCCGGCATCACCCGCACCCTCACGTGTTCGGTGGTGCGGCTGTAAGTGGACGAGAAGACTTCCCCGCGCCCGGACCGCTCCACCCGCCGCGCCGCGCTCTGGGCGACTCTGGTCGCCGTGCCGGTGACGGTGGCGGTGGCCGGGTTCACGTTCGCCAAGCTGGCCCCGGAGTCGCCGGACGCCGGGCCGAGCGCGTCGGCGAGCCCCCGGGCACAGTCGAGCGCGCCGGTCGAGATGGCCGCCCCGGCGCTGGCCGAGCGCCCGACCGTACTCTGCCGTGCCCTGATGTCGCAGCTTCCGGACAGCGTGCGTGACCTGCCGCAGCGTCCGGTCACCGCGGGCCCGGAGCAGAACGCCGCGTACGGCGACCCGGCGCTGACGGTGGCCTGCGGCGGCAGCCCGGCGC
Organism: Micromonospora sp. C41; assembly: GCF_018070485.1. NCBI lineage: Bacteria > Bacillati > Actinomycetota > Actinomycetes > Micromonosporales > Micromonosporaceae > Micromonospora > Micromonospora sp. C41. Next base: position 253,050 of record NZ_JAGPXP010000003.1, read on the forward strand.
AGTTCCCGCCCACCGACGAGGTGTGGACGGTGAACAAGGTCTGCTGGCACGCGGCCGAGGAGGCCGACGCCACGGTGCTGACCACCGTCGACCGGGAGACGCCGATCCGGGTGCGGGTGCCGAAGTCGTACGAGCCGCCGCTGCAGTGGGTGACGACGATCTCCGACACCATCGTCAGCTCCGTGCCCTCGGCGAAGCAGGCCCCCTCGGGCTGCTCCGCCTGACGCCCGGCCGGCCGGTTCAGCGGCCGGCGCGGCGGTGCAGGGCGGTACGGATCAGCCGGTTGACCAGCTTCGGGTACTCCAGCCCGCTGGCCGACCACATCCGCGGGAACATCGACGTCGGGGTGAAGCCCGGCATCGTGTTGATCTCGTTGAGGTAGACGTCCATCTGCGGGGTCACGAAGAAGTCGACCCGGGCCAGGCCGGAGCAGTCGAGCGCGGTGAAGGCCCGGGTGGCGTAGTCGCGCACCTGCCGCGCGACCGGCTCGGGCAGGTCGGCCGGTACGTCGTACTCGCAGACCTCGTCGGCGAAGATGTACTTGGCCTCGAAGTCGTACCAGTCGCGGTCGCCGATCATCCGCACCTCGGCGAGCACCGAGGCCTCCGGCGCGCCGCCGGCCTCGCCCTCCAGCACACCGCACTCGATCTCGCGGCCGACCACGGCGCCCTCGACGAGCACCTTGCTGTCGATCTCCCGGGCGGTGACGAGCGCGGCGTCCAGGTCCGCCCAGTCGTCGACCTTGGTGATGCCGAACGAGGAGCCGGCCCGGGACGGCTTGACGAAGACGGGCAGCCCGAGGCGCTCCTTGTCCTCCTCGCTCAGCGACATCCCGGCGCGCAGCACCGCGTACGGGCCGACCGGGATGCCCTCGGCGGCGCAGAGCTTCTTGGTGAACTCCTTGTCCATGGCCGCGGCGGAGGCGAACACGTTCGCGCCGACGTAGGGGATGTCGGCCATCTCCAGCATTCCCTGGATCGTGCCGTCCTCGCCGTACGCGCCGTGGAGCACCGGGAAGACCACGTCCACGTCGGCGAGCGCGACCGGCCCCTGGGCCGGGTCGAGCACCATCAGGCCGCCCGCGGCCGGGTCGGCGCGCAGCACCAGCTCGGCGCCGGACCCGGCGGTGATCTCCGGGAGCTTCCGGTCGGTGATGGCGAGCCGGCTCGGTTCGCCGTCGGCGAGCACCCACTGGCCCTGCCGGGTGATGCCGACCGGCACCACCTCGAACTCGTCCGGGTCGAGCGCGGCCAGCACGCTGCCGGCGCTGACGCAGGAGATGCCGTGCTCGGGGCTGCGGCCACCGAAGACGATCGCCACACGGGTCTTGCCTGGGGTGGTCATGGTCACCTCATCGTCGCGACTGCGGCTGGCCGTGCTCGCCGGTGGCGCTCACCCGATTGACCTTACTGTGCGTTGTCGGCGGGGGTGGTCGATACCCGGGGAGACGCGGAGCCGCGTGGCAAACGGTCAAGGTGACATATACAGGGAGTAACCATACGAGGGTGGCTCCGACTCAGAAGACCGGGTGCCGGGGCCGGCGGCCGACCGCGATCACCTTGACGCGCTGCCGGCCGGCCCGCACCATGCCCAGCGCCATGAACGCGCCGGCGATCCGGTCGGCCGCCTCCCGGCTGCTCGCGCCGACGACCTGCCGTCGGCGTTCGGGGCTGGTCCGCTCGTCGCGCCCGGCGCCGTCCGGGGGTCGCACGTCGGTGAGGACCACGAGGAACCGGGTCATTCCCGGCCACCTCCGCTCCGCAGGCGGCAGGCCGTCACCGTCATCGCGGAACCCCTCCCCATCTCGTGGACCGGCAGGGGCACGCGGCGGCCGGATCGTGGGGGAGTAGAAATCCGACCACCGCGCGCCCCATCCCCTCCGGTCGCTCACCGCCACCGTCGCCACGACAACCGGCGGTGAGGACGCCGTCACAGGTTGACAGGTTCACGGGCGTGAATGCAACTCTCATCGACTTTCTCTCACGCACATTTTCCCACCAGATGTGCGACCATCGATGCATGGCGCCGAAGACCGCCCGGGCCCGACGGCTCGGCATCGCACTGCGGACCCACCGGGAGGCCGCCGGCCTCACCCTGGAGTCCGCGGCCGACGAGATCAACAGCACCCGGAGCACGCTGTCCCGCTACGAGAACGCGCAGACGCTGATCAGTCCCGCCACCGTGCGCGCGTTGCTGACCAGCTACGGCGTGGGCCCGGACGAGATCGCCGCGGCCGTGGAGCTCGCGAAGGACGCCCGCAAGCCCGGCTGGTGGGTGTCCTACTCGTACCTGCTGGACCGCCGCACCATCGACTTCATCGCGCTGGAGGCCGAGGCCACCGGCATCGCGAACTTCGAGCCGTCGGTGGTGCCCGGTCTGCTGCAGACCGCCGACTACATCCGCGGCGTGATGCGCGGCGGCCCGCACACCCTCAGCGACGAGCAGGTCGAGCAGCGGGTGCAGCTACGGCTGGACCGCCAGCAGCGGCTCTCCGGGGACGAGCCGCCGATCCTCGACGCCATCATCGACGAGGGCGCGCTGCTGCGCCCGGTCGGTGGGCCCTCGGTCATGTCCGCCCAGCTCCAGCACCTGGTGAAGATGGCCGAACTGCCGAACATCACGGTGCAGGTGATCCCCCTGGCCGCCGGTTACCACCGCGGCACCCGGGGCTCGCTGCACATGCTGGAGTTCGCCGACCCGGAGGACCCGATCATCGCCTCGGTGGAGACCGTCGCCGGGCAGATGATCCTCGACCGGCCGGGCGACCTGCGTACCTGCACCAAGATCATGGAGCACCTGCGGACCGTGGCGCTGAGCCCGGCGGCCAGTCGGGACCAGTTGCTCCGCCTGCTGAACGAGAGGTGACCCAGATGAACGGCACGAACCGTCCGCACCCGACACCGGCCGGCTGGCGCAAGAGCAGTCACAGCGGCGACGAGGGCGCATGCGTGGAGATGGCGCCGCTGCCCGGCTCGGTGGCGGTCCGCGACTCCAAGGACCCGGCCGGCCCGGTGCTGGTGTTCCGGCCGCACGCCTGGGCCGCGTTCACCGCGGCGCCGCCGCGCCCCTGACCGCGGCTCCTCAGGCGGACGCGCCGCCCGGCCGCAGCGGCGCGGCCACGGCGGCGGCACGCACCGCCTCCAGCGCGGCGATGGCCACCCCACGCGCCCCGGCCATGTCCCGGTCCGGCACCAGGGCGAAGGTGGCCACCGCCCGCTGCTCCGCACGGAGCACCGTGTGCTCGGCGACAGCGGCGAGGAACCAGTCCCGGAACTCCGGCGCCGCCTCCACCACGCCCCCGCCGACGAAGTACGCGTGCGGGTCGGTGAAGTTGGCCGCGATGGTGAACAGCCGCCCCAGCGCCCGCGCCTGCTGGCCGAACACCTGGCGGGCCAGCGGGTCGCCCCGCTCGCCGTAGCCGCGCAGCAGCTTCGCGGCCCGGTCCGGCTCCTCCGCGGCCAGCGGATGCTCCGGATGCCGGGCCAGCCAGTACGGCAGCAGGTTGCGCCGGATCGCGGTCAGCGAGGCGACGCTCTCCGCGTCACCGGTGAAGCCGCACGCGCAGACCGGCGCCGCCTGGTCCGGCTCGACCAGGCCGTCCAGCGGGATGTGCACGTGCCCGAACTCGCCGGCCATGCCGGCCGCGCCGCCGACCACCCGCCCGGACTCCACCACACCCCCGCCGAGCCCGGTGCCGACGATCGCGGCCACCGAGGACCGGGCCATCGCGTCCGCGCCGAAGTGCACGTGGTGGGCGTAGAGCGCGGCGGCGTTGCCGTCGTTGGCGTACACCACCGGCAGGCCGAGCCGCCGCTCCAGCGCGGTACGCACGTCGAAGCCGCGCCAGGCCGGCTGGGAGAAGTTGGTGGAGCCCCGCGAGGAGATGACCCCGGTGGCGCTGGCCGGGCCGGGCGTGTCCAGCCCGACCGCGCGTACCAGGTCGCGGGGCACGCCGGTGTGGGCGAGCACGCCGTCGAACGCCCGCGCCAGCGCCTCCACCGCCGCCTCCGGCCCGGCGCCCACGTCACTCGGGATCTCCAGCAGCCCGTCCACCAGGAACCGGCCGTCGACGGTCAGCACAGTGGCGTTGTCGCTCGTGCCCCCGTTGTCCAGCCCCACCACCACCGGCACACCTGCGCTGCCCACCGCCACCGCCTCCCGCCGCGCCTGACCCGAGGCTAGTTCCCGTCCGGCCCACCCGCCACGCCCCCGGCGGGACTCCCCCACCGCGATCAGCCGGGACTCCCCCGCCGCGGTCAGCCGGGACGGCGGGCGGTCACCGCTGTCGCCTCGCGTTCCTCGTCGCGGACCACCGCCGGCTCCAGCCCGGCGGCGGTGAACACGGCGCACAACTCCGGGGCCTGCGCGACGCTCACCTCGACCACCACATGCCCGCCCGGGGCGAGCCACTCGGCCGCGCCGGAGGCGACCCGGCGCAGCACGGCCAGGCCGTCCGTGCCGCCGTCCAGCGCCACCGGCGCCTCGTACAGGCGCGCCTCGGCCGGCAGCGAGGTCACCGCGGCGGTCGGCACGTACGGCGCGTTCGCCACCACCAGGTCCAGCGTCCCGCGCCGGCCGGCCGGCAGCGCGTCGAACAGGTCGCCCTCGTAGACCGGGACGCCCAGTGGTTCGAGGTTGCGCCGGGCGCAGGCCACCGCCACCGGGTCGATGTCGGCGGCGGCCAGCCAGCGCGGCGTCAGCCGCTCGTGCAGCACCACGGCGGCGGCGCCGGAGCCGCAGCACAGGTCGAGCACCGCGGGGGCCGGCCCGGCCAGCGCCGTCGCGGCGTCGACGAGCAGGGCGGTCCGGCCGCGCGGCACGAACACACCCGGGTGGACGGCGATCCGCCGGCCGCAGAACTCGGCCCAGCCGAGCAGATGTTCCAGCGGCAGGCCGGCGACGCGACGGTCGACCAGCCGGGTCAACGCCTGCGCCGAGTCGGCGGCGGCGATCAGCAGTTCCGCCTCGTCCTCGGCGAAGACGCAACCGGCGGCGCGCAGCCGGCGGACGAGGGCCGGACGATCGGGAGTGAACACGGTGGATGCCATGGCAGGCCTTTCGGGAAGCGCTCGTCGGCGCTCCCGGCGTCGCCTCAGCTCCTGGGCGACGCGGACTCGGAGGGAACGCCGGTCCTCTGCTGGGGGATCGGACTCACCTCCTCGGGTCGGGGCCGCACGGGCCGTGGCTGCCCGTCACGATAGCCCAGCGGGCGTCGCGCCGTCAGCCCGCCGCGTCCAGCGCGGCCGCCACGTCGGCGAGCAGATCGGCGGTGTCCTCGATGCCGCAGGAGAACCGCACGAAGCCGGGCGGCGTGGCGTCGCCCCACTGGGCGCGCCGGTCGGCGGTGCTGTGCAGCCCGCCGAACGAGGTGGCGGCGGCCACCAGCCGGGAGGCGCCGAGGAACCGGGCCACCCGGCCCTCGTCGCCCAGGTCGAACGAGACCACGCCCGGCACGCGCCGCATCTGTGCCGACGCGACCGGGTACGCCGGGTCGTCCGGCCGTCCGGGCCAGCGCACCCCGGTCACGTCCGGCCGGGCCGCGAGCAGGTCGGCCAGCGCCCGCGCGTTGGCGGTCTGCCGGGCCAGCCGCAGGTCGAGCGTGGCCAGTGACCGGTGGGCCAGCCAGCAGTCGAACGCGCCGGGCACCCCACCGGTGGCGTTGCGCCAGGTGGTCGCCGCGTCCCGCAGCCCGGCGTCGCGGGTGGCCAGATAGCCCAGCAGCAGATCCGAGTGGCCGGTCAGCGCCTTGGTGCCGGAGGCGACCACCACGTCCGCGCCGAGGTCCAGCGGGCGCTGCCCGAGCGGCGTCGCGGTGGTGTTGTCCACCGCCACCAGCGCCCCGGCGGCGTGCGCGGCGGCGGCCACCGCCCGCACGTCGACGACGTCCAGGCCGGGGTTCGCCGGGGTCTCCAGCAGCACCAGCCGCACGCCGTCGAACGACGGGTACGGCCCGGCGGTCGGCACCAGCGTCACCCGTACGCCGAGCTGCTCCAGCGTGCCCGAGGCGAACGAGCGCACCGAGTAGTAGCCGTCGGCGGGCAGCAGCACGGTGTCGCCGGGTCGCAGCACCGTCAGCAGCAGCCCGGTGATGGCGGCCTGGCCGCTGGCGAAGACGCGGCAGTCGGCGCCCTCCAGCTCGCCGATCGCCGTCTCCAGCAGTCGCCGGGTCGGGTTGTCCGGCCGCCCGTACCCGTCCGCCGCCGCCGACGGGCCGCGCTCCGGGTCGAGGTGGTACGGCGCGGCGAAGACCGGGCCGGGCAGAAACGGCTGCCCGGGTACCGCCTCCGGCAGTCCGGCGTGGACGCTGCGCGTGCCGTCGCCCCAGTTCTCGCCACTCATCCCGGCTCCGCTCACTCGTACGACTCCGGCTTGGCGGTACGGCTCATCAGCGCGTCCACCGCGAGGCGCGGGTCCATCCCCTCGTGGCAGATCCGCTCGATCTGCTCGGTGATCGGCATCTCGACCCCGTGCGCGCGGGCCAGGTCGCGGATGGCCAGGCAGCTCTTGACGCCCTCGGCGGTCTGCCGGGTGGCCGCCTGGGCCTGCTCCAGCGACTCCCCCCGGCCGAGGTGCTCGCCGAAGGTGCGGTTACGGGCCATCGGAGACGAGCAGGAGGCGACCAGGTCGCCCATGCCGGCCAGCCCGGCGAACGTGATCGGGTCGGCGCCGAGCGCCACGCCCAGCCGGGCGGTCTCGGCCAGCCCCCGGGTCATCAGCATGGCCCGGGTGTTGTCGCCGAAGCCCATCGCGGTGGCGATGCCGTACGCCAGCGCGATCACGTTCTTCACCGCGCCGCCCAGCTCGCAGCCGATCACGTCGTCGTTCGTGTACGGGCGGAAGTACGGGGTCCGGATGGACGCCTGCACCAGCGCGGTACGCCGGCTGTCGGTGCCGGCGACCACCGTCGCGGCCGGCTGCTCGGCGGCGATCTCCGGGGCCAGGTTGGGCCCGGAGACGACCACCACCCGGTCGGCGGGCACCCCGGCGGTCTCCATGATCACCTGGCTCATCCGCTTGGTGGTGCCCAGCTCGATGCCCTTCATCAGCGACACGAGCGTGGCGTCCGGCGCCACGTACGGCGTCCAGTCGGCGAGGTTGCCGCGCAGCGTCTGCGACGGCACCGAGAGCACCACCACCTCGGCGCCCTCGATCGCCTCGGCGGCGTCGCCGGTGGCGGTCACCCGCTCCGGCAGGCGCACGCCCGGCAGGTACTCCGGGTTCTCCCGGCCGGTCCGGATCGCCTCGGCCACGGCGGCGCGGCGGGCCAGCACTGTGACGTCCCGCCCGGCGTCGGCGAGGATCTTGGCGAACGCGGTCCCCCAGGACCCGGCGCCCAGCACCGCCACGTGCCCGCTCATTCGCCGGCCTCCCGGATGCCGGTGCGGGCGGGCCGCTGCCAGAGCGGCGGTGGTGTGCCGCCACGGATCTCCGCGACCAGATCCCGGATGCGCAGCATGATGGTGTCCGTCATCTCCTCCAGGATCGGCCGGGTCGGCGTGGCGCCGGCCCAGGGGCTCAGGTCCACCGGCGGGCCGGCGACCACCGTCACCGGGGTACGCGGGCGCAGTCCGAACCGCGCCGTACGCGGGTCGAACATCCGCTCCGGGCCGACCATGGCGATCGGGACCACCGGGGCACCGGTCGCGAGCGCCAGCCGGGCCGCGCCGGTCTTGCCCTTCATCGGCCACAGGTCCGGCTCCCGGGTGGTGGTGCCCTCCGGGTAGATCACCACGGCGCCCCCCTCGGCCAGCGCGGCGACCAGCTTGTCCAGCGACTTGACCGCCTCGACGGTGCCCCGTTCGACAGGGATCTGCTGGCAGCGGTGCAGGATCGCGCCGACCACCGGCACCCGGAACACGCTGGCCTTGCCGAGGAAACGCGGCCAGCGCCCGGCGTCGTAGATGTAGTGGGCGACCACGAGCGGGTCGGCGTGCGAGATGTGGTTCGGCACGAGGATCACGCCGCCGTCGCCGCGCAGGTGCTCCATGCCCCGCCAGGTGCGCCGGGTCCAGACCGTCATCAGCGGCTTCACCAGCACCACGGCGAGCCGTCGCCAGAACCCCAGCCTCCGCCGTGCCACAGTGCCTCCTCGATCCGCCCACGCGCCCCGGCACAGAATCATGCCTGTTCGCCCCCGCTGCGGCCAGTGCGGGTACCGGCGCTCCCGCTGGCAGGATGGTCGGCGTGTCTGAGGCCCGCTGGACCGTGGTGATGCCGGTGAAGCGCCTGGGAGCGGCGAAGAGCCGGCTGCGGGGCGCGCTGCCCGGCGTACCCCATGAGGAGCTGGCGCTGGCCCTGGCGGCCGACACGCTGCGCGCGGCGCGGGCGTGCCCGGCGGTCGCCGGGGTGCTCGTGGTGACCGACGACGCGCGGGTGCGCGCGGCGGCGGACGCGGCGGGCGCCCGGGTCGCCGCCGATCCGGGCGCCGGGCTGAACGCGGCGTTCCGGCACGGCGCGGCCGTCGCCGGGCCGCGCGCCGCCGTGGCCGGCCTGACCGCCGACCTGCCCGCGCTGCGACCGGCCGAGCTGGCCGCCGCGCTGCGGGCCACCCAGGGGGTACGCGGGTACGTCGCGGACGCACCCGGCGGTGGCACCGTGCTGCTGGCCGCGCCGGCCGGGGTGCCGCTGGCGCCGCGGTTCGGGCCCGGCTCGGCCGCCGCCCACGCGGCGAGCGGGGCGCTGCCGCTGGCCGGTGACTGGCCCAGCCTGCGCCGGGACGTGGACACTCCGGCGGACCTGGCCGCCGCCGCCGGGCTGGGTCTGGGGCCACGCACAGCGGCGCTGCTGGCCGGGGCCGAAGTCCGGTACGGTGCTGGCATGCAGGGCACCGTGGCCACCTACGACGCGTCGACCCGCAGCGGCGTGCTGCTGCTCGACGACGGCACCGAGCTGGCGTTCCCGGCCCGCGCGTTCGACGCCTCCGGGCTGCGGCTGCTCCGATTGGGGCAGCGTGTCCGGATCGAGCGGGACGCCGACGGCGAGGTCGTCCGGGTGACCTTGCCGACCATGGCGTGAACAACCTGGCCGGAGTTCATTTTCCGTTCACCCTTATCGGGGAATCATGAGGTGGTGAGCACCCCTCGCGAGCACCCCGACGGCCCGCCGCCGATCCTCGACCCCGGCCCGCCCCGCAACGGCCGCCCCAGCCGCGGCCCGGACGGGCGGTTCCGCCAGCCCCGGCCCCCGGAGGAGCGCCTCGGCGCCGACCCGGACGCGGCCGGCGCCACCGGGCTGGACGAGCCGCTCGACCCGGTCGAGGGCCCGGACGAGACCGGCCCGGACGCCGGGTCGCCACCGGCGCAGCCGCTGCCGGAGGACCGCTTCCTCAACCGGGAGCTGTCCTGGCTCGACTTCAACGCCCGGGTGCTGGCGCTCGCCGAGGACCCGCGCACCCCGCTGCTGGAACGGGCGAAGTTCCTGGCCATCTTCGCCAGCAACCTGGACGAGTTCTACATGGTCCGGGTGGCCGGGTTGAAGCGCCGCCTCTCCGCTGGCCTGCCGGTGCGCGGCGGCGACCGGCTGCCGCTGCGCACCCAGCTCGAACTCGTCACCGAGAAGGCCGCCGGCCTGGTCGCCCGGCACGCCGCCTGCCTGGTCGACGACGTGCTGCCGAAGCTCGCCGCCGAGGACATCCGCATCCTGCGCTGGAGCGACCTGGACGACGCCGAGCGGGAGCGGCTGCGCACCTGGTTCCGGGAGCACATCTTCCCGGTGCTCACCCCGCTGGCGGTCGACCCGGCGCACCCGTTCCCGTACATCTCCGGCCGGTCGCTGAACCTGGCCGTCTCGGTACGCGACCCGGACGGCGGCTCGGAGCTGTTCGCCCGGGTCAAGGTGCCGAACAACGTGCCCCGGTTCGTCCGGGTCCACCGGGAGCAGCCGGGCGTGCGGTTCCTGCCGGTGGAGGACCTCATCTCGGTGCACCTCGGCCAGCTCTTCTCCGGCATGCAGGTGGTCGAGTGCCACCTGTTCCGGGTGACCCGCAACGCCGAGGTCGAGGTGGACGAGGACCGCGACGAGGACCTGCTCCAGGCGCTGGAGCGGGAACTGGCCCGGCGCCGGTTCGGTCCGCCGGTACGCCTGGAGGTGGCCGCGTCCATCTCCGACCACATGCTGGAGCTGCTCGTCCGCGAGCTGGACATGGACGACCACGACGTGCTGCGGGTACGCGGGCTGCTCGACCTGTCCGCGCTGTGGCAGGTCTACGGCGAGGCGGACCGGCCCGACCTGAAGGACCCGTCGTTCGTGCCGGCCACCCATCCGCGCCTGGCCGAGGGCGAGGTGCCGCGCAGCGTCTTCGCCACGCTGCGCGACGGCGACGTGCTGGTGCACCACCCGTACCACTCGTTCGCCACCAGCGTGCAGCGCTTCGTCGAGCAGGCCGCGGCCGACCCGAACGTGCTCGCCATCAAGCAGACGCTCTACCGCACCAGCGGCGACTCCCCGATCGTGGACGCGCTGGTCGACGCGGCCGCCGCCGGCAAGCAGGTGGTGGTGCTGGTGGAGCTGAAGGCGCGCTTCGACGAGGTGGCGAACATCGGCTGGGCGCGCACGCTGGAACGGGCCGGCTGCCACGTGGTGTACGGCCTGGTGGGCCTCAAGACGCACTGCAAGACCGCGCTCGTGGTACGCCAGGAGGGCAACCAGATCCGCCGGTACTGCCACATCGGCACCGGCAACTACCACCCGAAGACGGCAAGGCTCTACGAGGACTTCGGCATGCTCACCGCCGACCCGGAGATCGGCGCCGACCTGACCGACCTGTTCAACGTGCTCACCGGCTACAGCCGGCAGACCGCGTACCGGCGGCTGCTGGTGGCGCCGCAGGGCATCCGCAGCGGCCTGATCGAGCGCATCGACAGGGAGATCGAGCACGTCCGGCTGGGCATGCCGGGGCTGGTGCAGTTCAAGGTGAACTCCCTGGTGGACGAGGAGATCACCGACGCGCTCTACCGGGCGTCGCGGGCCGGCGTGCACGTGGACCTGCTGATCCGGGGCATGTGCACGCTGCGGCCGGGCGTGCCGGGGCTGTCGGAGAACATCCGGGTCCGCTCGATTCTCGGCCGGTTCCTGGAGCACTCCCGGATCTTCCGGTTCGGCAACAACGGCGACGCCGAGTTCTGGATGGGCTCGGCCGACCTGATGCACCGCAACCTGGACCGCCGGGTCGAGGCGCTGGTGCAGGTGAGCGATCCGGTGGCCCGCGCCGAGCTGGACCACGTCCTCACCGCCGCGTTCGACCCCGACGTGGACGCGTTCGAGCTGGCCGCCGACGGCACCTGGCACCGGCGTACCGGCGACGGCGACACGCCGCTGACCCACCTGCAGGACCTGTTGCTGCGCCGGGTCGGCGGCCGGGCGGACTGAGCGGGCCGTGGCGCGTGCCGGGCGGGCATACGGTGAGCGGGTGAGCGACGACGAGCCGGTACGGATCCGGGCCGCGGGCGGCGTGGTGTGGCGCCCGGGCCCGGCCGGCGTCGAGGTCTGCCTCGTGCACCGCCCCCGGTACGGCGACTGGTCGTTGCCGAAGGGCAAGCTGGACCGCGGCGAGCATCCGCTGGTCGCCGCCGTCCGTGAGGTCGCCGAGGAGACCGACGTACGCGCGGTGCCGCAGGTGCGCCTGCCCACCGTCCGCTACCGCAGCGAGGGTCACGCCAAGGCGGTCGACTACTGGTCCATGCGGGCGGCCGGCGCCGGCGGCTTCCAGCCCGGCACCGAGGTCGACGACGTGGCCTGGTTCCCGGTCGACGACGCGGTACGCCGGGTCAGCTACCCGCACGACGCCGAGGTGATCGCCGCGTTCGCGGCGCTGCCGCCGGTCACCGCGACCGTGCTGCTGGTGCGGCACGCCAGCGCCGGCAAGCGCGGCACCTGGACCGGCCCGGACCACGGGCGCCCGCTGGACGACGACGGGCAGGCCCAGGCGCTGGCGCTGGTTCCGCTCGTGGCCCTGGTCCGCCCGGCCCGCCTGTGCTCCGCCTCGGCGCGCCGCTGCGTGCAGACGCTGAGTCCGGCCGCGGCCCGGCTGGACCTGCCGATCGAGGTGTGCGGCGACTTCGACGAGCCGGAGCCGGGCCAGCAGGCCGAGGAGTGCGCGCTCGCCGCCGCGGCCCGCCTGGTCGCGCTGGCGCAGGCCGCCGGGACGGTGGCGGTGTGCAGCCAGGGCAAGGTGATCCCGGGCGCGCTGGAACGGCTCACCGGCCGCGTGGACGAGGACTTCACCACCGCCAAGGGCGGTGGCTGGCTGCTGCCGTTCGCCGGTGACCGGCTGGTCCTCCCGGACCGGCTGTGAGGCGGCTCAGGGCAGCGTGACGGTGAGCGTCACCGGGAGGTGGTCGCTGGCCTCGGTACGCGGCGCGCGTACCTCGGTGGCGGTCAGGCCCGGGGAGACGAAGACGTGGTCGATCTGGGTGCGCGGGTCGTCGGCCGGGCTGGTCCGCAACGGCCGGGCCGGGGCCAGCGCGTCCACCAGCCCGGCGCCGGTGAACTCGGCGAACGCCGGGTCGGCCGGCTCGGTGTTCAGGTCGCCACCGAGCACCAGCGGACGGCCGGCGGCGTACCGGCCGGCGAACGCGGCCACCTCGCGGGCCTGCTCCACCGGATCCCGGCCGGGCGGCGGTTGCAGGTGCGTGGCCACCACTGCCAGCTCGCGACCACCGAGGTCGAGCGTGACGCCGAGGGCCTGCGCACCGGTCGGCGCGCCGTGCGCGGTCAGCCGCCGCGTCTGCCCGGAACGCGCCGGGAACCGGCTGAGCACCGCGTCGCCCCAGACCGGGTCGGCGGCGGGCGCGAAGACGTACGGCATCTCCAGCCGCCGGGCCAGCAACGCCAGCGTGTCGTGGCCGCCGTTGAGCCACCAGCCCCGGTCCACCTCGCTGAGCAGCACGATGTCCGCGCCGCGCAGCTCCCGGGCCAGCGCGTCGAGGTCCAGCCGGCCGTCCAGGCCGAACCCCATCCGGATGTTGTACGCGGCCACCCGTACCGCCGCCGGCGCGGCCGTGGCCCGGGCCGGCGCGGGCGGTATGTGCAGCACGGCGGCGAGCCCGGCCAGCGCGGTGAGCGCGGCCAGGGCCGCGACCCGGACCGTGGTCGGCAGCACCGGGCCGGGTGCGGCTGCGCCGGGCGCCGTCGGGTCGGGTGCCGTCGGTGCGGGCCGGAGAGGCGCGGTAGCCGCCACCAGAGCCACCAGGACGGCCGTGGCGACCGGCGCCCAGCCGTTGGGGTACCCCAGGTCGTAGGCGGCGTAGTAGGCCACCGTGGCCACCGCGAACACCAGCATCCCGAGCGCCGCCGCCCGCCCGCGTCGCGCCCCCGCCCGTCCGTCGTCGCCCGGCCCGGCCGCGTCGTCGGCGGCTGCGGGCCCGTCGCCGGTCGTGTCGGTGAGGGCCAGGCAGCCGCCGAGACCGGCGGCGGTGAGCAGGTACGCCGGAACGAGATGCCCGGTCACGAACAGCACCGACCCGGCGAGCAACGCCAGTGGCCACAGCACCCGCGCCACGCGCGCCGGTGCCCGGAACAACGCCGCCGCGAGGAACAGCAGCACCGCGAGCGCGCCCGGCAGGGCACCGCTGCCGGGGCGGGCGAGGCCGGGGAAAGCAGGCGATCCGGTGCCGGCGGCGGCGCTCCAGAGCGCCGGGGCGAGCGCCACCTGACCGGCCAGCAGCAGCGCCGGCCCGCACAGCAGCCAGGCCCGGCGTCCCGGAACGCGGATACGCCGCCCGGTTGTGCCGTGGCCCGCGCCCGTCGGGGACGGCCCCGCCGCCGACGTGTCCGCCCGCTCCCGCCGTACCGCCACCGAGGCGGCCAGGAACGCCGGCACCAGCAGGGCGCTCAGGCTCCAGCCGAGCATGCCGCCGCGCCACACCAGGTCCTCGGTGCCGAGCAGGGCGTGCCCGACCGCGTTCCCGGCCAGGCCCAGCGCCAGCCCGGCCACCGGCCGGGGCACCGACGCGGCGGTGGCGGCGAGCCAGACCAGTCCGGCGAGCAGCCCGGCGCAGGCCAGCCAGAGCTGGGCCGGACCACCGGGTTGCGCGGTGAGCGCCAGCCGCGCCGCCGCCAGCACAACGGCGGCGACGAGTCCGACCGGGGCGGCGCCGGTGCGGCGTGCGAGCGCAGGCGCGGCGAGCGCGAGCAGGAACCAGCCGAGCGCGAACGCGCCGAGCAGCTCGGCCGGTGTCTCGGCGGCCCGCCCGAAGAGGGTGATGACCGACGGGAGCCAGACCCGCAGCACGTCCAGCAGGACCGCGATACCGAGCGCGAGCGTGAGGGTGGAGAGGTGACGGTGCCGCACGGGCGCCTCTTCTCGTGACCGACGGGGGTTTTCGGCACGGCGATTCTGCGGGGCGCGACGGCGGGCGGTCAACGGCGTACCCATGCGAAAGGGCGCCCACCGGCAACGGTGGGCGCCCTTTCGTGGGCCGTCCGGTCAGCGCCGGGTGGCGGCCTTCTTGGCCGGTGCCTTCTTCGCGGGCGCCTTCTTGGCCGCCGTGGTCTTCTTGGCCGTGGCGGACTTCGCCGCGGTCGTCTTCTTGGCGGTGGTGGTCTTCTTCGCCGCGGTGGACTTCGCCGCGGTCGTCTTCTTCGCCGCCGTGGTCTTGGTCGCGGCGGCCTTCTTCGCCGGCGCGGCCTTCTTGGTAGCGGTGGTCTTGGTGGCCTTCGCCGCCGTGGTCTTCTTCGCGGCCGCGGTGGTCTTCGCCGCTGTGGTCTTCTTCGCGGCGCCGGTGGTCTTCTTCGCGGCGGCGGTGTCCTTCGGCACCTTGCCGCTGGCCACCATCTCCTTGAAGCCCGCGCCCGCCCGGAACGTCGGGACGGAGGTCTTCTTGACCTTCACCGCCTCGCCGGTACGCGGATTGCGCGCTGTTCGGGCTCCCCGGACGCGCTTCTCGAACGCTCCGAAACCGGTGATCGCCACCTTCTCGCCCTTGGTGACCGCCGCCTGGACCTCAGCGAGAACCGCGTCGAGCGCGGCCGTCGCCGTCTTCCGGTCCCCCAGGCGAACGGCGAGCGCCTCGATGAGCTCGGCCTTGTTCACGACTTCCTCCCGATTGTGCAACTGACTCGACGCGAGCCATTCTGCGCGCACGTTATGCCCTGTGCTGCCTGGACACAAACATTCGGTGGAAAAAAGCCCTTGTGTCGTAACGGATTCGCCCCCACCGGGCGCACCGGTGGGGGCGAATTCGGGCCGGAGTCAGGCTACCGAGGGCAGGAACGACGGCCGGGACGCCTCGTACGAGGCGATCTCCGCCTCGTGCCGGAGGGTGAGTCCAATGTCGTCCAAGCCCTCCATCAGCCGCCAGCGGCTGTGGTCGTCCAGCGGGAACGCCCAGGTGGCGTCACCGGCGTGGACCTGGCGGGCGACGAGGTCGACAGTGATCGGCGTGGTCGGCTCGGATTCCACGAGATCCCACAGTTCTTCCACGGCTTTCAATTCCAGCTCGACCGGAAGGAGGCCTTCCTTGAGCGCGTTGCCGCGGAAGATGTCACCGAAGCGGGGCGAGATGACGGCCCGGAAGCCCCAGTCCCGCAGCGCCCAGACGGCGTGCTCCCGGGATGATCCGGTGCCGAACTCGGGGCCGGCGATCAGAATCGACGCACCCGAATGGACGGGATCGTTGAGGACGAATGACGGGTCCTCCCGCCACGCGTTGAACAGACCATCGGCGAATCCGGTCCGGGTCACCCGCTTGAGGTACACGGCGGGGATGATCTGGTCGGTGTCCACGTTGGATCGGCGCAGCGGCACGGCGGTGCCGGTGTGGGTGGTGAACTTGTCCATCTCTCGGCTGCCCTTCTACAGGTCGGCGGGGGCGGCCAGCCGGCCGACCACGGCGGTGGCGGCGGCGACCGGCGGGGACACCAGGTGGGTACGCCCGCCCCGGCCCTGGCGGCCCTCGAAGTTGCGGTTGGAGGTCGAGGCGGAACGCTCACCCGGCTTCAGCGTGTCCGGGTTCATGCCCAGGCACATGGAGCAGCCGGCGAAACGCCACTCGGCGCCGGCCTCGGTGAAGACCTTGTCCAGCCCTTCGATCTCGGCCGCCTCGCGGACCGCGGCCGAGCCGGGGACCACCAGCATGCGTACGCCGTCGGCGACGCGGTGCCCGCGCAGCACGTCGGCGGCGGCACGCAGGTCCTCCAGGCGGCCGTTGGTGCAGGAACCGACGAAGACCACGTCCACGGCCAGGTCACGCATCGGCGTGCCCGGGGTGAGGTCCATGTACTCCAGCGCGCGCCGGGCGGCGACCCGCTCCGGCTCGGTGACGAAGTCCTCCGGGGCCGGCACCGTCGCGCCCAGCGGCACACCCTGCCCGGGGTTGGTGCCCCAGGTGACGAACGGCGTGATCCGGCTCGCGTCGAGCGTGACCTCGGTGTCGAACGTCGCGCCGTCGTCGGTGGGCAGCGTCCGCCAGTACTCCAGCGCCGCGTCCCAGGCGTCGCCCTGGGGCGCGTTGGGCCGCCCCTTCAGGTACGCGAACGTGGTCTCGTCCGGCGCGATCATGCCGGCCTTGGCGCCCCACTCGATGGACATGTTGGCGATGGTCATCCGCCCCTCCATGGAGAGGTCGCGGATCGCCTCGCCCCGGTACTCGACGATGTGACCGCGACCGCCGCCGGTGCCGACCTGCGCGATCAGCGCGAGCACCAGGTCCTTGGCGGTGACGCCGGGCGCCAGCTCGCCGACCACGTTCACGGCCATGGTCTTCGGCCGGGCCTGCGGCAGCGTCTGCGTGGCCAGCACGTGTTCGACCTCACTGGTGCCGATGCCGAACGCGAGCGCGCCGAACGCGCCGTGGGTGGCGGTGTGCGAGTCGCCGCACACGATCGTCATGCCGGGCTGGGTGAGGCCGAGCTGCGGGCCGATGACGTGCACGATGCCCTGGTTCTCGTCGCCCAGCGCGTGCAGGCGGACGCCGAACTCGGCACAGTTGCGACGCAGCGTCTCGATCTGGGTGCGGGAGGTGGGGTCCGCGATCGTGAGCAGGTCGCCGCGCCGGAGGCGGAACGCCGGGTCGTCGTACCCGGTCGGGGTGTTGTGGTCCTCCGTCGCGATCGTCAGGTCGGTACGGCGGACCCCGCGCCCGGCCAGACGCAGCCCGTCGAACGCCTGCGGGCTGGTCACCTCGTGCAGCAGGTGCAGGTCGATGAAGAGCAGGTCCGGCTCGCCGTCGGCGGAGCGGACCACGTGTGCGTCCCAGACCTTCTCGGCCAGGGTCCTCGGTTGAGTGACTCCCACCATCTGGACATCCTAAATTCTGGGAGGTAAATTTCGGCTTGTGGGACACAGTATGAGCGGTGTCGGCGTTCTCGACAAGGCGGTGGTCATCCTGGCCGCCTGTGTCGACGGCGCCAGCCTGGCCGAACTCGTTGAACGCACCAAGCTGCCCCGGGCCACCGCGCACCGGCTGGCACAGGCGCTGGAGATCCACCGGATGCTCGTCCGGGACACCCAGGGGCGCTGGCGCCCGGGTCCACGCCTGGGCGAGCTGGCGAACGCGGCCCCGGACGTGCTCCTGACCGCCGCCGAGCCGCTGCTCGCCGCGCTACGGGACGCCACCGGCGAAAGCGCCCAGCTCTACCTGCGGCGCGCCGACGAGCGGATCTGCGTGGCCGCCGCCGAGCGTGCCAGCGGCCTGCGGGACACCGTCCCGGTCGGCTCGGTGCTGCCGATGACCGCCGGGTCGGCGGCGCAGATCCTGCTCGCCTGGGAGCCGCCGGAGGCGGTCATGCCGCTGCTCCCCCGCTCCAAGTTCACCGGCCGCACGCTGGCCGAGGTGCGGCGGCGCGGCTGGGCCCAGAGCGTCGCGGAGCGGGAGGCGGGTGTGGCGAGCGTCTCGGCGCCGATCCGGGACCGCACCGGCCGGGTGATCGCCGCGATCAGCATCTCCGGCCCGATCGAGCGCCTCGGCCGCCGCCCCGGAGAACGCCACGCCATGGCCGTCGTCCGAGCCGGCCAGCGCCTCTCCGGCCTCTGACCCACCCACCCCCACCCCCCTCTCACGTTGATCATGAAGTTGGCGGCATTTTTGATCTCCCAGACTGCCGCTAACTTCATGATCAACGGGGTGGGGCGGGGAATGCGAACGGCCCGCCTCGCGTAGCGAGACGGGCCGTTCGGTGACGTAGCCCCGACCGGATTCGAACCGGCGCTACCGCCTTGAGAGGGCGGCGTCCTGGGCCGCTAGACGACGGGGCCAGGCACTTTTCCTGCTTCGCCGCCCTGCCGGGTGGCGTGGCAGTAGTCTAGCGGCATCGCGTCCGGCACCGCGCCGCGGGGGTCACCCCACCGCACGCGGAAAACGTTGCCCGGACAGCAGAAAGCCCGCCCCGGGGAAACGGGACGGGCTGTCGGTGCTGTAGCCCCGACCGGATTCGAACCGGCGCTACCGCCTTGAGAGGGCGGCGTCCTGGGCCGCTAGACGACGGGGCCAGAACCTTCATTGCACTCCGCCAGCGTGAGCTGCCGGAATCCAGCGTCCGCGAGCTCTTGCGAACCCGCGGCTGCGCTGGGGTACCAGGACTCGAACCTAGACTAACTGAACCAGAATCAGTCGGGCTGCCAATTACCCCATACCCCATTGGCCCCTTGCGGCGCCGGGAATGAACTTTACCCTCCCGGTGCCGACAGGCCAAATCCAACCCCTCGAAACCAACCTGACCAGCGGAAACGAGGCATCGGAGCGAATCAGGCGACAGGGACCACCGGGTTGCTGAGCTCCCCGATCCCCTGGATCCGCACGGTGACCGTATCCCCCTCGGTGAGCGGACTAACCCCCGCCGGCGTGCCGGTCAGGACCACGTCGCCGGGCAGCAGCGTCATCACGTGCGAGATGTACGACACCAGGCCCGGTACGTCGAACACCATGTCCTTGGTCCGGCCGAGCTGGCGTACCTCCATCTCCTCCGGGTTGCGGCCCACCTCACACCGGATCTCCAGGTCGCTCACGTCGAGCCCGGTGGTGATCCACGGCCCGATCGGGCAGAACGAGTCGAAGCCCTTGGCGCGGGTCCACTGGCCGTCGGAGCGCTGGAGGTCCCGCGCGGTGACGTCGTTGGCGCAGGTGTAGCCGAAGATGGCCCGCTCGGCGGCGGCCCGGTCGGCCCGGCGGGCGCCCGGAGCGCCGATCACCACGGCGAGTTCCGCCTCGTGCTCGACCTGCTTGGAGAAGATCGGCAGCCGGATCGCGTCGCGCGGACCGATGACCGACGTGGACGGCTTGAGGAAGAGCAGCGGCTCCTTCGGCACCTCGCTGCCGTGTTCGGCGGCGTGCTCGGCGTAGTTGCGGCCGACGCAGACCACCTTGCTGGGCAGGATCGGCGACAGCAGCCGGACGTCGGAGAGCGCCCAGCGGGCGCCGGAGAACTGGATCTGCCCGAACGGGTGGCCCTCGATCTCGGCGATGGTCAGGCCCTGCGGCCCGGCCTCCGGCTCGCCCTCGACGACCCCGAACGACATTCCCTTGGCATGAGCGAAACGAGCGATACGCACCCGGCCAATCTATCCCCGCCCGCGCGTCGCCCGTCGGACACCGGCAGGCAGCGCGCCCGGGCGGCCCGCGCCGCACCCCTCGCCGCCCGCCGGCGCCGGGACCGGCGAGAGAGCGACAGGGTACGCCGGATCGCGCCGGACGGGGCGGGAATGGCGGCTTCGTACCCGCCCGGCGGGGCCCGGCCCATAGCTTCGGTTCCGGAGGTTCGTTGGTATGCCTGCATCGAGACGACACCACAAGGCCCTGGCAGTGTTCGTGAACTGCCTCGGCGTCATCGCCGCCGTACCGGCGCTGTCCCCGGCGACGCCCCGCGCGGCCGAAACCCCCGCCCGACCGGCTCCACCGCCGGCCGCCGTCCCGGTCGCCCTGCCCGGCGCGGGGGCGACCCCGATCCCGACCGGCGTGCCGGCGGTCCCGCCGGCGGTGCCGACCACCGGCCCGGCGCCGGTCCGCCCGTCGATGCCGCCGGTGAGCGTGGCGGTCGGCGCGGCGGGCACTCCGGCGCCGGGTTACCGGATCGAGGTCCGCAACGCCGGCACGGCGCCGGTCGACACGATGGTGCGGCAGGAGCTGCCGAGCGGGTCGCGGGCCACCACGGTGACCGGCGGCGGGCGGACCACCCGGCCCGCCGGGTCCAGCGCCGGGGAGGTGACGTGGCGGCTGCGCCTGCCGGCGAAGAGCACCACCACGTTGCACACCGCGCTGTCGGTTCCCGGCCCGGGCCGGTCGGTGACCGCGCCCACCTGCGTCTACGGCACCGACGGCACGCGCCCGTACGACTGCGCCACGGCGACCTGGGTGGGCGCCGCGACGGCCCCGGCGGCGCAGGTGACGGCCGCCCCCGCCTGGCGGCGGCCACCGGTGCTGCTTGCCGCGTTCACCGCGTTGCTGGTGGTGACCGCGGGCGTGCTGTGGTGGGCCCTGTGGCGCCGCCGCCGGCGCACGGCCGCGACGGCGGGCACCGGCCTGTCCGGAGGCGGGGCGATGTCCGCCGGTGCCGGCGCGCCGGGAAGCGGCGTCCCGGGGCAGGGCAGCCCGGCCGAACGGGGCACGGTCTATCCGCGTACTGCGGTGCCGGCGCCCGCGAACCGTCGTCGCCGGCCGCCGGTCTGGCTGGTGGTGGGCGTGGCGGCGGCGGTGCTGGCCGGGGTGGTCGGCGCGGCGGCCTGGTCGGCCACGCAGCGGGTGGCGGCGATGGACACCACCAAGCAGCCGACGAGCGGCGCGTGGGTGGGCAGCAGCGTCACCGGCGCGTTGGGCCAGCCGCTGCGGGAGACCGCGTTCGAGTTCACCGTCTACCGGGTGAGCTGCGGCGCGGACGTCCTGCCGGCGGCGCCCGGCGGCGGACGCCCCTGTCTGGCCACGGTCGGGGTGCGCAACGTCACGAACGAGGACCAGACCTGGCACGGGCAGTTGCAGCGCGCGTACCTGCCGAGCGGGAACTGGGTGGCCGCCGACGAGGACGCGACCCGGGTGGCGAACCTGGGCCGGGACGTGTTCTCCCAGCCGGTGGCCGCCGGGCGGCGGGTGCTGCTGCCACTGGTGTTCACCATGCGCGGCGACGAGCCGCCGAAGCGGCTGGAGCTGCGCAGCGGCGTCTTCTCCGCGGGCGTGCGGGTGGACGTGCCGTGACCCGGCGACGGGCGGCGGTCGTACCCTGGGGTGCGTGACCGCCGCCCTCGCCCCCGCGCCCGACGTCGCCGACTGGCAGGCGCGCCGGGCCGCCCACGAGGAGCGGGTGGACGCCTGGCTGACGCCGCATCTCGGCCGCCGCCGGGCGGGCGTGAAGCATCCGGTGGAGGACTTCCTCTTCACCTACTACTCGCACCGGCCGGCCCAGGAGCAGGTACGGCACAACTCCTGGCCGCTGCGGCTGAGCCCGGCGGCGACGGCGGCGGTGGCCGAGGAGCGCGGCGTGCGGTGCAGCCACTTCGAGTGGGGGGTATGCAAGCGGCACGAAGCGGACAACAAGGGTCCGAGCCGTTGACCAGCATCCCCGCCGCGAGCTGGCTTCCCCTCTTCGAAGCTCACGAGAAGCGTGCCGACTCACTTACCGCAGGCCACCGTGCCCGCAGGGCCACGAGGGAGCGCCACGCGATCGATGACTTCTTGTACGACTACTACGGCACCCGACCCTCTGTGCTCCGACGCTGGCACCCGGGCGTGGGCATCTCCTTGGAGCCCGGACCGAACGGCCCCGCCCCACACCGACAGTGGCGTTGGTACGGCACCGACGCAGACGGAGTCGTGAGCTTCGACGTCACAGCCTTCCTCGCCGACCGAGCTGAGTCGGTGCGCTTCATCCACCGGCTGTTGTCCGCGATCGCGTCGCGACCAGCCTTCACTGGCTGCTTCGGCCTGCATGAGTGGGCGATGGTGTACCGCCAACGTGAACATCGGCATCCACTCCCCCTGCGACTTGGGCAAGAGGGAACGGACGCGGTAGTCGAGTCTCACCAGATCCGCTGCACGCACTTCGATGCGTTCCGGTTCTTCACCCCTGACGCAGTCAGCCTCAACCGGCTCCAACCAACGAGGGAGAGCCAGGTAGAGCTTGACCAGCCAGGCTGCTTACATGCCTCGATGGACTGCCACAAGTGGGCAACCAAGCTGGGCCCTGCGGTGCCGGGGGATCTGGCGCTCGACTGCTTCGAGCTGGCGAGGGACATCCGGCTACTCGACATGCAGGCGTCCCCGTACGACTTCTCCTCCTACGGGGAACCGGCGGTGGCCATCGAGACACCCGAGGGCAAGGCCGAGTACGTCGCTCGTCAACGCGCGTTCTCGCAGCGCGCGGGCCGGCTACGTGCCCGGTTGATCGATGTGTGTGCGGCGCTGCTTGAGGGAGCGGAGCCACCGGCAAGGGTGGGGCATAGCCCCCTGAGACACCCTCTCCGCACCGCTACGTCATAGCATCCGCCATCTTGCCCCGGTTCTTGGGATGCAGGGGCACTGACGCGAAGCGTCCGCGCCACAGGATCACTGCGCTCCCTGGTGTTCATGCGTCGGCGGAGAACCCGAAGATCAGGAATCTCTACAAGTGGGCGTACAAGCTGTCGCCGCTGGTCTGCTCGGAACTCGTGGCCGACTGCTTCGAGCTGGCCCGGGAGATCCGGACGCTGGACATGCGCGCCAGCCCGTACGACCTGGCCGCCCTGGGCTACCCGCCGGTGCCGGTGGAGACGCCGGAGGGCCGGGCCGAGTACGCCACCGCGCAGCGCGGGTTCGCCGAGCGTGCCGCCGGGTTGCGCGCCCGGCTGCTGGCCGCGCTGGACCGGGCGGTGCCGGCCGACCACCGCTGAGCGGGGCCGGCCGGCACGCGACGGTCAGCTCGGCGCGCAGGTCAGCGCCGGGCTCGGCGCGGTTCCCTCGGCCAGGAACCCGAACGTGGTCTGGGCGGCCGGGGCCAGCGCGCCGTTCCAGCTCGCGTTCCGGGCGGTCACAGTGGTTCCGCTCTGCGTCACGTCGGCGCTCCACGCCTGGCTGACCCGCTGTCCGCCGGCGAGCGGGAAGTGCACGGTCCAGCCGGCGATCGGCGCGACGCCGTCGTTGCGCACTGTCACCTCCCCCTGGAAGCCGCCCGGCCACTGACCGGCGAGGCGCCAGGTGGCGGTGCAGCCGCCGGGCGCCGACGTCGGGCTCGCGGTGGGCGACGGGCTGGTCGTCGGTGACGGGCTGGCCGTGGGCGACGGCGTGGGGCTGACGGTCGGGGACGTGGTCGGGCCGGGCGTGGCGCGGCCGAGCGCGGCGACCAGCGCCGGGTACCACCTGTCGGACATCTTCTGGTCCCCGGCCGCGTTCGGGTGCACCCCGTCGTAGGTGTCGGTGGCGGTGCTGAACCCGGTCCACTGGTCGACCACCACGATCGGGGAGGCGGCCGTGGTCTTCCCGGCCGCCCAGCCGTCGATGAGCGAGTTGAGCGCCACGGTCCGCTGGCCGCACTCCGGGCAGCTCGCCGGGTTCATCGGGATGATCTTCGCGACCAGCACGGTCGTGGCCGGGTTGGCGGCCCGCATCTGGTCCACCAGCTTCGAGTACGCGGCGAGGATCGTGGCGGGCGCGATGTTGCTCCACACGTCGTTGGTGCCGAAGTGCATGAGCACGACGTCCGGGCGGGTGGCGGCGAGCCAGCCGGGCAGCAGGTTCTGGTTGGCCACGTTCGTCGCGAGGTAGCCGCCGTGGCCCTCGTTGTCGCCGTCGTAGGGCACGCCGCAGCCCTGCGGCCCGAGCGTGCCGACGAAGTCGACGTCGGTGTGGCCGGTGGACTGGAGGCGGTTCCAGAGCAGGGCGCGCCAGCAGCCGGGCGACCCGGTGATGGAGTCGCCCAGTGGCATGACGCGGACCGGCGTGGCCGCCGCGGCGGCCGGGGGTGTGGTGGCGGTGAGGGCGAGGCCGAGAGCGAGGACCGGTAGCAGCGCGGCGAGCACGGTCAGCGCGGCGCGTACGGGGTTTCGGGACATGCGGAAGGGACTCCTGTCACTGTGACGTGGTGGTCGGTGACGGCCCTGAAGCTCCCGTACGCATTGAAGCGCTTCGACGCCTCCGGCTCAACCCTCCGGGTGCCCCCGGTGCCGGTTCCACTCCGGAGCGAGGATCGACATGACAGTGGCGTCCACCCAGCCGTCGCCGTCGCGCAGCACCTGCCGCAGCGTCCCCTCGGCGACGAAGCCCACCTTCTCGTAGGCGCGCCGGGCACGCGGGTTGAACGCGAACACCTCCAGGCCGATGCGGTGCAGGCCGAGCTGCTCGAAGCCGTACCCGACGATCAGCCGCACCGCCTCGGTGCCGAGGCCGCGGTCGCGGCCGCCGGGACCGATCAGCGTGCGGAAGTTGCAGCTCGCGTTGGCCCGGTCCCACTCGTTGAGGACCACCTCGCCGACGCAGGCGCCGCCGGCCCGGTCCACCACCGCGAGGTCGAGCCGGTCGTCCTGGCTGTTGCGGGTGCCGTACCAGGCGCGCAACCGGGCCGGTTCGAACGTCTCGCCGGCCGGGCTGCCGGTCAGCCGGACCACCTCCGGGTCGGCCAGGATCTCCGCGAGCGCCGGCAGGTCGTCGTCGTGGAACGGGCGCAGCGCCACACGCTCGCCGGTGAGCGTGGGCTTGACGGAGAAGTCGATCACGGGGCGGAATTCTCCGGTCGGCGCGCCGGGCGGTTCAACCGTTTTTCGGTCACTCGCCGTCCACCCGGCGGTCGCGTTTGCGCTGGGACTGACGCTTCTTCTCGGCCAGCCGGCGCTCCTTGGCGCCACGGGAGGGGCGGGTCGGGCGGCGCGCCTTCGGCGGCGGGGCGACGGCCTCGCGCAGCAGCGCCGCCATCCGTTCCCGGGCCGCTTCCCGGTTGGCCAGTTGCGCGCGGTGCTCACTGGCCGTCACGGTCAGCACGCCGTCGACCAGGCGTCCGGCGAGCCGGGTCAGCGCCCGTTCCCGCAGCGTCTCCGGCACGCTCGGCGAGCGGCCCAGGTCGAAGCTCAGTTCCACCCGCGAGTCGGTGGTGTTCACCCCCTGGCCGCCGGGCCCGGACGACCGGGAGAACCGTTCCCGCAGCTCGACTGCGGGCACCACGAGCCGATCGGTCACCCGCAGTCCGTCGTCCACTCCCCGAGGCTAGCGCCCGGCGCGGTGACTCGGGGTGGGGGTGGCGCTCGGGGTGGGACCGGCCCGTTCCTCGCCGCCGCCGGAGGCCGCGTACGCCGCCGCGCCGACCAGCAGCAGGGCGATCACCGCGAGCTTGACGACCACGCCGCGAATCGCGAGCCAGGCGTTGCGGCGGGCGCCCGGCACGCTGGTCCGGATCGTCTGGTAGTCGGTCCAGCCGCGTTTCGCACGCGCGTAGGACGCGCCGACACCGGCGCCGATGATCAGGCCCATCACGAGGAGGGCCGCAATGACAGCTTGCTCCACCTCCGCCAGTATCCATACTCAGCGTAATATTTCTATGCCCCAATGATCCCACGCCGGATATCCGACAGTTCGCACCGATCTTGCAGTGCTTGTGCAGGTCAGCGCCGCGCGAAGCGCCGAGGCGACCCGCGCGGGAGACCGCGCCCGGTGACTCAGCCGCCCCGGCCGATGATGGTGTCGGCGGTCTGCTGGACCTGGTCGATCGGGATGGCGAAGCCGATGCCGATCGACCCGTTGCCGTCGATGGTGGCGATGGCGGTGTTCACGCCGACCACCTCACCGCGCGCGTTCACCAGCGGCCCGCCCGAGTTGCCCGGGTTGATGGAGGCGTCGGTCTGCACCGCCGTGTGCCGGCCGTTGCCGATCCGCACCTGCCGGTTGAGCGCGCTGACGATACCGGCGGTGACGGTCCCGGCGAGCCCGAGCGGCGACCCGACCGCGAGCACCGGCTCCCCCACCCGGGTCGAGTTCGCCTTGGCCAGCGGCAGCGGCGGCAGCCCGGCGGACGCGGGCACCTTGAGCACGGCCAGGTCGCTGGCGGGTTCCCGGCCCACCACCTCGGCCGGGAAGCGACGCCCGTCCGAGGTCTCCACAGTCACCGCGCCCGAGCCGCCGCGGGCCAGGATGTGGTCGTTGGTGACGATGTGCTGCTCGTTGTCGATGGCGAATCCGGAGCCGGACGCGGACGCGCCGGATCGGCCCCCGACCATCACCGAGACCACGCCGGGCACCGTCTTGCCGGCGGCGGTGACCAGTTCCGCGGGCACCGGCGCGGCGGATGCCGCGCTCGGCCCCGGCGAGCCCTGGTCGGCCGCCCAGGTGCCGGCCACCGCGCCGGAGACGGTGGAGAGCGCCACCACCGCCGCCACGCTCAGCAGCCGGTGCCGCAGGCTGCGCCGTCCGGCCTCCGGCCCGCCCCCGGGTACGTCCCGGTGGCCGCGCCCGTCCGGGTCCAGCTTTGGCGAGACGAACCACGGTCCGCGTGGCTCGCCGAGTCCGGTCTGCACTGCCATGCCTGGCTCCTCACATGTCGTGCGGTAGTGGTGTGCGGATCAGGGCAGCCGGGAGAACCACCGCAGCGAGCCGGCGGCGGCGCCCATCGCCAGGACCAGCCCGAGGCCGATGAAGCGGGCCGAGATGTCCTGCCGTTCGGTGCGGTAGCCGACGGAGGTGCCGATGTCCTCGTAGACGTCCTTCAGCTCGGCGGTGGTGGACGCCTCGTGGAATCCGCCACCGGTCTGCTCGGCGACCGCCCGCAGCGTCTGCCCGTCCACCGGCACCTGGATCGCCCGGCCGCCCCGGTCGACCGAACCCCCGGGCGTGCCGAAGGAGATCGTGTGCACCGGGACCTTGGCGGCGACGGCCTGGTCGGCCGCCTCGATCGGGTCCATCCCGGAGGTGTTCGCGCCGTCGGAGAGGATGATGATCCGGGCCGGCGGCGGGTCCTTCGCGGCAGTCGCGTCAAGGCTCTTGACCGCGCCCAGCGAGGTGCTGATCGCCTCGCCGATCGCGGTGCCCTGCACGCCGGTGATGCCCTCGGCCAGCCGCCCGATGCCGTCGTGCAGCGCCTCCCGGTCGGTGCTCGGCGGCACCAGCACCGCGGCGCTGCCGGCGAACGCGACGAGGCCGACGTTGAACTCGTCCGGCAGCCCGTCGACGAACCGCCGGCCGGCCTCCTTGGCCGCTGTCAACCGGTCCGGGTCCACGTCACCGGCGAGCATCGAGGTGGAGACGTCGACGGCGACCATCACGGTGGCCCGTTCCCGGGGGACCCGCACC
Source organism: Micromonospora sp. C41 (assembly GCF_018070485.1). Classification (NCBI taxonomy): domain Bacteria; kingdom Bacillati; phylum Actinomycetota; class Actinomycetes; order Micromonosporales; family Micromonosporaceae; genus Micromonospora; species Micromonospora sp. C41. The sequence goes on from NZ_JAGPXP010000003.1 coordinate 280,217, forward strand.
TCTGCCTCGGGGCGGGCGAACCCGACCACGAGCAGCGCCAGCATGGCCAGGAACAGGCCCGCCGGCACGTGCCGGCGCCAGGCCGGGCGGCGCGGGGCGACCCGGTCCAGCAGGCGCAGGTTGGTGAAGCGCACCGCGTACCGGCTCTGCCGCCGTTGCAGCACCAGGTAGCCGGCGACCAGCGCGAGGACGGCGAGCAGCAGCCAGAGGCGGGCTGGTGACTGCCAGGTCATGCGACACCTCCGCGGGCGGCGGCCGGCACGGTGGCCAGCCGGCGCTGCTCGTGCACGTGCCGCACCACGTCCGCGCACCAGTCCCGGTCGGTGCGCAGCGCCATGTGGGTGGCGCCGGCCCGGCGCAGCGTGTGGCGTACCTGCTCGCGCTGCTCGGCGGCGGCGCGCGCGTACCGCTCGCGCAGGTCCGGGTCGCCGGTCCACACCTCGCGGTGCCGGCCGCTCTCCGGGTCGACGAGCGTGATCAGCCCGACGTCGGGCAGTTCCAGCTCGCGCGGGTCGGTCACCTCGACCGCGAGCACCTGATGACGGACCGCGAGGCGGCGCAGCGCCGCGGCCCACGGCGGGGGCGCGGCGTCCGGGTCGTCGGGCAGTTCGTCGAGGAAGTCGGAGACGATCACCACGAGCCCGCGCCGGGTGGCGACACGCTGCAGGCCGTCCAGGCCGTCGGCCAGGCCCGGCCCCGCGGCGGGCGGGCGTGCGCCGGCCGCGCCCGCGCCGTCCGGGTCCCGCCGGTCGTCGGTACGCGGAGCGCCGAGCAGCGCGCGGAGCAGCCCGAGCAGATGGGTACGCCCGCTGCGGGCCGGGAATCGGCGCAGCCCGTCGGGCGTGAGCACCTGCGCGCCGAGCCGGTTGCCGACTCCGGCGGTGAGGAAGCCGATCGCTGCGACAGCGGCCACCGCCAGCTCCCGTTTGTCCAGCGTGGAGGTGCCGTACTCCATGCTGGGGCTGGCGTCGACGAGCAGCCAGGTGGTCAGTTCCCGGTCCGCGTCGACCTGGCGGACGTGCGGCACCGTGGTCCGGGCGGTGACCGCCCAGTCCATCCGGCGTACCTCGTCCTCGCCGGGGCGGTACTCCCGGCTGCCGGCGGCCTCGCTGCCCGGCCCGGGCAGCAGGCCCCGGTACCGGCCGTGCAGCAGGCCGTCGAGCCGCCGGGTCACCGTCAGCTCCAGCCGGCGCAGCCGCTGGTCGGGCGCGAGGTCGGTCAGCCCGGGCTCGGCCGCGCCGGTCATGCCGCCGCCAGGTCCGGCGCCGCCTCGGTGGGCCCGTTCACCAGCCGGGGTGGTGGCACCGCCTCGATCACCCGGCGCACCACGTCCTCGCCGGAGATCCCGTCGGCGACCGCGTCGAAGGTGAGCACGAGCCGGTGCGCCAGCACGTCCACCGCCAGGTCCCGGATGTCCTCGGGGAGGACGTAGTCGCGGCCGTGGATGAGTGCCTGCGCGCGGGCGGCGGCCACCAGGCCGAGCGTGGCCCGGGGGCTGGCCCCGTACGCCAGCAGCGGCGCGATGTCGGGCAGGCCGAAGCGTTGCGGGTCGCGGGTGGCGAGGATGAGGCGGACCACGTACTCGGCGAGCGCGTGGTGGACGAAGACGTCGGTGGCGCGGCGCTGGAGTTCCCGCAGCCGGATCGGGTCGAGCACGGTGCTCGCGGTCGGGCGCTCGGTGCTCATCCGGTAGAGGATGGCCAGCTCGTCGGCGTCGCTCGGGTAGTCGACCACGACCTTCATGAGGAAGCGGTCGCGTTGCGCCTCGGGGAGCTGGTAGACGCCCTCGGACTCGATCGGGTTCTGGGTGGCCAGGACCAGGAACGGCTCCGGCACCGGCCAGCTCCGCCCGCCGATCGAGACCTGCCGCTCGGCCATCGCCTCCAGCAGGGCCGACTGCACCTTGGCCGGGGCCCGGTTGATCTCGTCGGCGAGCACGAGGTTCGCCATGATCGGTCCCAGCTCCACGTCGAACTGCTCGGTCGAGGCGCGGTAGATGCGGGTGCCGACGATGTCGGAGGGCACCAGGTCGGGCGTGAACTGGATCCGGGAGAAGGTGCCGCCGACCACTGTGGCGAGGGTCTGCGCCGCGAGCGTCTTGGCCACCCCCGGTACGCCCTCCAGCAGGCAGTGACCGTCGGCGATGAGGGCGGTGAGCAGGCGTTCGACGAGCCGATCCTGCCCGACGATCACGCGTTTGACCTCGGCGAGGGTCTGTTCCAGCTCGACGCCGCTCGCGTCGGCATCGACCGGGCTGGGCACGCTGGCCAGGGTGTCCGAGATGTCCGTCACGGTGCTTGCTTCCCGGGCCGGACCGGCGACAAACGTCGGATTATCGGACCCGGACCGGCAGTGGCCGAACCGGACGGGCAGCATCTCCCCGATCGGGCGGCAACGGCGCGAACCCCATCGGTCCGGGCGGGACCGGGACGGAACACGACACCGGCCCCCGCCGCAGCGGAGGCCGGTGCGCGGCCGGACGGGTCAGTTGGCGACCAGGATGTGGAACGGCCGGTCGGCGAAGCCGCCGGTGGAGTTGCGGGTCTGAACGAAGACCGCGTTGGGGGTCAGCGTGCGCGGCGCGGCCGAGATCTCGCCGCCCGGCGGCACGTTCGCCGAGTCGTTCGTGCCGATCGAGACGTGGTACGCCTTGGCGGACACGTCGTAGTCGAACAGCACCTGGTACTGCCCGGCGGACACGCCCGGGCCGGGTACGAACCGGAGCGAGGACACCACGTTGCCGGAGTGCTGCAGCAGCGTCCCGTTCGCCGACACGACCGCCCAGGCGACCTGACCGGGGGCCGGCGGGGCCAGCGTGGCCCGCATGGCGGCGCGGGCGGCCTGCCGCTCGGCGGCGGTCACCGGCGGCTGTGCGGTGCTGTGCCGGGCGCCGGGCTGGGGTCGCGCCTCCGCCTGGGCGGCCGCGGCGATCCCTCCACCGGCCAGGGTGAGGGACAGCGCGGCGAGCGCCACCACCGTCGCCTTTCGCTTGAAGAATGTGGCCATGAGTTCTCCCTTGGTTAAACCGTGGTGATACGGCGACTGCGCGCGTCAAATTGCGGATCATCGGGAATCCGCCCGGGGAGCGCACCGCTCGTGAGCTGGCCTTACTACAGAGAGTCGCGACGTCTCAACCAGGGGGAACGTAGCACCGGAAAACGCGGGCGGTCAATAGCTCATATTGCGTGTCCGACCGATCGAAAAAGTGCTCAGAAATTGCGGTCGAGCATTCACGAAATTGTTTCGCCGGGCATCGCGGCAGCGCGGACCCGGGTAGCCTGACGGCCATGATCACAGCGCCGGACCTGTCCCGGGGCGGCACCCGGGGCGGCCGCTGGGCCACCGCCGCGTGCTGGCTGGCAGCGGCGCCGGTCGCCGCCTGGGCGCTGGTACGCCTGGCCGGGCTGGAACGCGGTCCGCTGGTGCTGGCGATCGCCTTCACGCCGTACGTCGCCGCGCTGGCCCCGGTCGTGGCGGTGTCGGCGCTCGCCCTGCGGCGCCGGGCCCCGGCGGTGGTCGCGGCCCTCGCCGCGCTGTCGTTGATCGGCGCGGTGGCGCCCCGGGCGGTCCCCGACGCCCGTCCCCCGGCCGACGGGCCGACGCTGCGGCTGCTCACCGCCAACCTGCGCCTCGGCTCGGCCGACCCGGCGGGACTTGTCGACCTGGCCCGGGTCCGGCGGGTGGACGTGCTCACGGTGCAGGAGCTCACCCCGGCGCTCGCGGCCGAGCTGGACCGGCTCGGCCTGGCCACGCTGCTGCCCTACCGGTCGCTGAGCCCCGAGGTCGGCTCCACCGGCTCCGGCGTGTACGCCCGCCACCCGCTGCGCGACACCGGGCACCGCCGCAACAAGGGGTTCTTCTTCACCCAGGCGTACGCGACGGTGACGGTGCCGGGTGCGCCGCCGTTACGGGTGGAGTCGGCGCACCCGGCCGCGCCGTACGCGGTGGACGTGGTGCCGGACTGGTGGACCGACCAGCGCGCCCAGCCGCCGGCCACCCCGGACGGCGGGCTGAGCGTGCTGGCCGGGGACTTCAACGCGACGCTCGACCATGCGGCGCTGCGGGAGCTGATCGCCACCGGTTACACCGACGCGGCGGACGCGGCCGGGGCCGGGTTCGGCGGCACCTGGGGCCCGTACGACGGCGACCCGATCCCGCCGGTCACCATCGACCACGTCCTGGTGGACCGGCGCATCGCGGTGCGCGCCGCCGGCACCTTCCCGGTGCCGGGCAGCGACCACCGCGCGTTGCTGGCCGAGCTGCGCCTGCCGGCCGGGTGAGTCAGGCCGCGGTCCCGCCCGTCACCCGGGTCCGGTCCAGGCCGTAGGTGAGCGCGTCGACGAGCGCGTGCCAGCTGGCCTCGACCACGTTCGGGTGCACGCCCACGGTGGTCCAGTCGCGGCCCGCCCCGGCGGTCTCCACGAGTACGCGCGTCACCGCGCCGGTACCATGGCTGCCCTCCAGGATGCGGACCTTGTAGTCGGCCAGCTGGAACTCGCGCAGCTCCGGGTAGTGCCGGGACAGCGCCACCCGCAACGCCTCGTCCAGCGCGTTGACCGGGCCGTTGCCCTCGGCGGTGGCGATCACCCGCTCGCCGCGTACCCGGATCTTCACCGTGGCCTCGGAGACCACCGCGCCGTCCTCGCGGTGCTCGACCAGCACCCGGTACGACTCCAGCGTGAACGGCCGGACCGGCGCCGCGCCCGGCAGTTCCGAGCGGACCAGCAGTTCGAACGAGGCGTCGGCGGCCTCGAACGACCAGCCATCGGCCTCCAGCTCCTTGACCCGCCCGGTGACCTTGGACAGGGTGTCCGGATGGCCGGCCAGGTCCAGACCGAGCTCACGGCTCTTGAGCTCGATGCTGGCCCGGCCGGCCATCTCGGTCACCAGGATCCGCATGTCGTTGCCCACCACGGTGGGTTCCACGTGGTTGTAGAGCAACGGGTCGACCTTGATCGCGCTCGCGTGCAGCCCCGCCTTGTGAGCGAAGGCGGCGGCCCCGACGTAGGCCTGGTGGGTGTCGGGGGCGATGTTGGCGATCTCGGCGATGGCGTGCGAGACCCGCACCATCTGTTCCAGGCAGCCCTCCGGTAGGACGGGCATGCCCAGCTTGAGCTGAAGATTGGCGACGATCGCGAAGATGTCGGCGTTGCCGGGGCGCTCGCCGTACCCGTTGGCGGTGCCCTGCACGTGGCGGACGCCGGCCTCGACGGCGGCGATGGTGTTGGCGACCGCGCAGGCGGTGTCGTTCTGCGCGTGCATGCCGAGCCGTTCCGGCGCGATCCCGGTGCGCGCCACCAGCCCTTCGATCACGGCGGTGACCTGGGAGGGCAGCATGCCGCCGTTGGTGTCGCAGAGGACGAAGCGCTCGGCGCCGGCGGCCAGCGCGGTCTCCGCCACGGCGGCGGTGTAGCCCGGGTCGAAGCGGAACCCGTCGTAGCAGTGCTCCCCGTCGACGAAGACCCGCCGGCCCTGCGCCACCAGGTACGACACGGTGTCGCGGATCATGGCGAGGTTCTCCTCGGCGGTGGTGCGCAGCGCGCGTTCCACGTGCCGCAGGTCCGCCTTGGCGACCAGGGCGACGGCCGGGGTCTGCGCGTCGAGCAGCCCGCGCACCTGCGGGTCGTCCTCGACCGCGAGGCCGGCCTTGCGGGTGGCGCCGAAGGCGACCAGGATCGCGTGCCGCAGTTCCAGCTCGGTGCGGGCCCGGCGGAAGAACTCGGTGTCCTTGGGCACCGCGCCCGGCCAGCCCCCCTCGATGAAGCCGACCCCGAGGTCGTCGAGCAGGCGGGCCACCGCCAGCTTGTCGACCACCGAGTACGTGAGTCCTTCGCGCTGGGCGCCGTCGCGCAGCGTCGTGTCGTACACCTGGAAGGTCATCGGAGTCCTCTTCTCGTGTCCGTCCTGGGGAGCAAACAAAAAGACCCCCCGCGGATGCGGGAGGTCTGCGCGCTCGGCGAGGGAAGGCCGGCGCGCTAGCTGCTAATGATCAGGACGAAGCTGGTCACGACCAGTACTCTGCCACCCCGCCCCCGCTTTTGGGAGGCGAAACCCATATTCCGGGACGATCGCGGGGCTGGTGACCGCCTTCACACCCGGCCACCGCCCACCACGAGCGCAAACAGGGCTGCGGAAGAATCTTGAACAGATCCAGTTACTGGCCCGGCGGTGCCGCCGGGTCACGCTCAAGGAGGACCCGTGCTCACTGTCGGTGACCACTTCCCCGAGTACGAACTCACCGCCTGCGTGTCGCTCGACGCCGACAAGGCGTTCGAGACGATCAACCACAAGTCCCACGAGGGCCAGTGGCGCGTCGTGTTCTTCTGGCCGAAGGACTTCACCTTCGTCTGCCCCACCGAGATCGCCGAGTTCGGCCGTCTCAACGGCGAGTTCGCCGACCGCGACGCCCAGGTGCTCGGCGTCTCCGTCGACAACGAGTTCGTCCACTACGCCTGGCGCAAGGACCACCCGGACCTGCGCGAGCTGCCCTTCCCGATGCTCAGCGACATCAAGCGTGAGCTGACCTCCGCCTGCGGCGTGCTCGGCGCCGACGGTGTCGCGCAGCGGGCCACCTTCATCGTGGACCCGAACAACGAGATCCAGTTCGTCATGGTGACCGCCGGTTCGGTCGGCCGTAACGTCTCCGAGGTGCTGCGGGTGCTCGACGCGCTCCAGACCGACGAGCTGTGCCCGTGCAACTGGAACAAGGGCGGCGCGACGCTCGACGCCAACGCGCTCCTCGCCGGCGCCGGGGCCTGACCATGGGCCTGGACGCGATCAAGGCGGGCCTGCCCGAGTACGCCAAGGACATCCGGCTCAACCTCGGCTCCACCATCACCACCTCGACGCTGAAGCCGGAGCAGGCGTGGGGCACCGCCCTGGCCTGCGCGGTGGCGGCCCGCAACCCGGTGGTGCTGCGGGAGATCGCCGCCGAGGCGGCCGGTCACCTCACGCCCGAGGCGGTCGCGGCGGCCAAGGGCGCGGCTGCGGTCATGGCGATGAACAACGTCTACTACCGGGCCAAGCACCTGATCGGCGACGAGCAGTACGCGTCGCTGCCGGCCCGGCTGCGGATGCAGATCATCGCCCGCCCCGGCGTGGAGAAGACCGACTTCGAGCTGTGGTGCCTCGCCGTCTCGGCGATCACCGGCTGCGGCGTCTGCCTGGAGTCGCACGAGAAGACGCTGCGCGCCGCCGGGTTCAGCCGGGAGCAGGTGCACGAGGGGCTGCGGATCGCCGCCGTCGTACACGCCGCCGCGGTGACCCTGGACGCGGAGGCCGCGCTGGCCTGATCCACCGGCCCGGACGCGCCCGACCGGCGCCGCGCGGGCCGACCTCCCGAGGGGCCGGCGTCACCACCGTGGCGCCGGCCCCTCGGCGTCGGCGGGCCGGCCGCCGGCGGGTTGGTGCCCGGACAGGGTGGGTAACCCTCCCGACTGATGACGGCGCCGCGACGGCCGCGGCCCTGGGGACGGGAGGCGGCACATGGACGGACTGGACCCGCGCGCCACGCACGGCGGCACCGAGCCGATCCTCGACGACGGCCGGGGCACCGTCGCCGGGGGCGCCCCGGCGGGCGCCTTCGACCCGTGGCGCTACCGCGACGAGGCGGGCGTGGCGAGCGCCGACCTGACCGGCTACAAGGTCGAGGCCACCGACGGCGCCATCGGCAAGATCGACCGGGCGAGCCACGAGGTGGACGACAGCTACCTGGTCGTGGACACCGGGCCGTGGATCTTCGGCAAGAAGGTGATGCTCCCGGCCGGCACCGTGAACCACGTCGACCACGACGCCCGCACCGTGCACGTCGACCGGGAGAAGGACCAGATCAAGGCCGCCCCGGAGTACGACGAGTCCAGCCACGCCGACCCGGGCTACCGGGACCGGCTCGGCGGCTACTACGGCGAGAGCCACTCGGCGCTGCCGCCGGACGTGCCGCCGCGCATCTGACACCGCGGCGACGGCCGGCGGGGACGTGGGAACGCCCCGCCGGCCGTACCGTGTCGGATGTGGACGCCCCGCAGAGCCCCTTCCCCACCCTGTTCAACTTCCGCGACGTCGGCGGATACGCCGCTCAGGACGGGCGCACCGTGCGCCGCGGCCGGCTCTACCGTTCCGACTCGCTGCACCGCATCGACGAGACCGACCGGGCGGCGTTCACCGCGCTCGGCATCCGTACCGTGATCGACCTGCGCCGCCCCACCGAGGTGGAACGCGACGGGCGGGTGCCCGCCTACGACGGGCTCGCCTACCGGCACATCCACCCCGAGCACGCCGACTGGGGCGCGAACCGGTTCGACGCCTCCGGCGTCAGCCTGGCCCGCTACCTGGCCGACCGGTACGCCGACCTGGCGCGTACCGGGACCGCCGGGCTCGCCGAGGCGGTCGGGCTGATCGCGGACAGCGCCAACGCGCCGGTGGTGGTGCACTGCGTCGCCGGGAAGGACCGCACCGGCATCGTCTGCGCGCTCACGCTGTCCGTGCTCGGGGTGCCCGACGAGGACGTGGTCGCCGACTACGCGCTCAGCACCGCGGCGTCGCAGCGCTTCACCGAGTGGGTCCGCGCCACGCTGCCGGACGCGGAGGAACCGCCGCCGCCGTTCCTGGAGTCACCGGCCGAGACGATGGAGCTGTTCCTGGCCGAGCTGCGCGCCGGCCACGGCTCGGTCGAGGGTTACCTGAACCACGCGGGCGTCACCGAGACGCAGCTGGAGTCGCTGCGCACCCACCTGCTGGACTGACGCCGCGCGGTGAGCAGGGAGCGGACTCGCTGCTCACCGCGCGGTCGGGCGGTCAGATGACCCGGGTGACCCAGCCGTGCGGGTCCTCGGCGCGACCGCGCTGGATGTCCACCAGCTTCTGGCGAAGGGCCATGGTGACCTGGCCGGGCTCGCCGCCGCCGATGAGGAACTCGCCCTCCGGGAAGCGCACGCCGCCGATCGGGGTGACGACAGCGGCCGTGCCGCAGGCGAACACCTCGCGCAGCCGCCCGCTCGCCGCGTCGGCCTGCCAGTCGGCGAAGCTGACCGGCGCCTCCCGCACCTCGTGCCCGGCCTCGGCGGCCAGGGTGAGGATCGCGTCGCGGGTGATGCCGGGCAGGATCGTGCCGCCCAGCGGCGGGGTGACGATGCTGCCGTCGTCGTAGACGAAGAAGACGTTCATGCCGCCCAGCTCGTCCACGTAGCGCCGCTCGACCGCGTCCAGGAAGACCACCTGGTCGCAGCCGGCCTCGATCGCCTCGGCCTGCGCCGCGAGCGACGCGGCGTAGTTGCCGCCGCACTTCGCCGCGCCGGTGCCGCCGGGCGCGGCCCGGGTGTAGTCCGGCGAGACCCAGACCGTCACCGGCTTCACCCCGCCGGAGAAGTACGCCCCGGCCGGCGAGGCGATGACGCAGTACAGGTATTCGTTGGCCGGGCGCACGCCGAGGAAGACCTCGCTGGCGAACATGAACGGACGCAGGTAGAGGCTGGCGTCCTCGTGCTCCGGGATCCACGCCTGGTCGATCTCGACCAGGCGGCGCAGCGACTCCACGAACGTCGCCTCCGGCAGCCCCGGCATGGCGAGCCGGCGGGCGGACGCGCTGAACCGGGCCGCGTTGGCCTCCGGGCGGAACATCGTCACCGCGTCGCCGGTGCGGTACGCCTTCAGCCCTTCGAAGATCTCCTGCGCGTAGTGCAGCACCGCCGCGGCCGGGTCCATCGGGATCGGCGCGCGCGCCTCCAGGCGGGCGTCGTACCAGCCCTTGCCCTCGGCGTAGCGGATGGTGACCATGTGGTCGGTGAAGACCCGGCCGAAACCGGGGTTCGCCAGCAGGGCGGCCCGGTCGGCGGCGGATACCGGCGCGGGATTCGGACGGATCTCGAAATCGAGCTTGTCACCACCGCTCATCGCGCTGACCTCCCTGCGTGTTCACGGCATGCGGGATCGCACGCCGACGTCACTGGTGCCAGAAACTTACCCCGAACGGTCGTTCAGCGGATAGGTCCGCCCTCGGACGGCTGCGCCGCACCGGACCGCCGAATCGGGCCCGGAGACGGGTCTGGCGGCCCGTTACCGGGCCGCCAGGTGAGGATCGGCCCGGTCAGGATACGGCGTACCCGGCGAGCCGGTCGCCGACCTCCTCGGTGCGCAGCGGCGCGCCGGGCGTACGCGCGGCCAGCTCGGCGCCGACCGCGGCGGTGACCCGGGCGGCGGCGTCGGCGTGGCCGAGCTGGTCCAGCAGCAGCGCGGCGGAGAGCACGGCGGCGACCGGGTCGGCGACGCCCTTGCCGGCGATGTCCGGCGCGGAGCCGTGCACCGGCTCGAACATCGACGGGTAGCGCCCCTCCGGGTTGATGCAGCCGCTGGCCGCCAGCCCGATGCCACCGGTGACCGCGGCGGCGATGTCGGTGAGGATGTCGCCGAAGAGGTTGTCGGTGACCACCACGTCGTACCGGGACGGGTTGGTCACCAGGAACATCGCGGCGGCGTCGATGTGCTGGTACTCGGTGGTGACGTCGGGGTGCTCGGCGGCCACCGCGGCGAAGGCGCGCGACCAGAGCGAACCGGCGTGGGTGAGCACGTTGGTCTTGTGCACGAGCGTGACCTTGCGCCGTTCGCGACGGCGGGCGCGGGCGAAGGCGTCGCGGATGACCCGCTCGACGCCGTGCCGGGTGTTCAGGCTCTCCTCGGTGGCCACCTCGGCCGGGGTGTCCCGGTGCAGCGCGCCTCCGGCGCCCGCGTACAGCCCCTCGGTGCCCTCGCGGACCACCACGAGGTCGACCTCGCCGGGCTTGACCGCGGCGAGCGGGCCGCCGACGCCGGGCCAGAGCCGGGACGGTCGCAGGTTGACGTACTGGTCGAAGGCGAACCGGAGCTTGAGCAGCAGGCCGCGCTCCAGCACGCCCGGCGGCACGGTCGGGTCGCCGACCGCGCCGAGCAGGATCGCGTCGTGACCGGCCAGCTCGTCGAGGACGGAGTCGGGCAGCGCCTCGCCGGTGCGGTGCCAGCGCGCCGCGCCCAGGTCGTACTCGGTGGCCTCGATGCCGGGCAGCACCGCGTCGAGGACCTTGCGGGCCTGCGCGACCACCTCGGGTCCGATGCCGTCGCCGGCCACCACCGCGATGCGTGCCACCTGATGCTCCTCGTCTCGACGTTCCCGGCAACGGTACGTCGGTGTCCCGCCCCCCGGTACGAATCTTCCACCATTCGGGAACGCGAGTCACAGGATCCTCCCAGCTGACACCCATGGCGCGGTCATCTCCACTGCTTAGGGTCGGGTTTCATCGGGTCGACGCAGGCCCGGAACCGGCCACCGCCGCGACACGGCGGCGACCACCGAGGGGCAGGTGTCATGCGGATCGAGCACCGGCGGACCCACTGGGCGGACGAGCAACCACGTACCCGCTGGGTCGACCAGTCCGCGTTCCGCCCGGTCCGTCCGGACCTGCACCTGGGCGCCAGCAGCCACCGCGTCGAGCGGCCCGGCGCCGGCGCGTCCGGCCGGATCACCGTCCGGCACACGGTGGCCACCTCGACCGCCGACTACACACTGCTGCTCAACGCGCCCGAGTGGCTGGGCCACCGGGTGGTGGGCGAGGCGCTGCGGGACGCCGTCGCCGAACTGCGCGCCATCGACCTCACCTACGGACCGAACCGGCCGGACAGCCTCGTGTCCCGGCTGCGCCGCGACGAGATCAGCCCCGACTCGTACCCCCCGCTGGCCGACCTGATCGACCTCTGCGCGTCGATGCGGGCGGCGACCGACGGCTGGTTCGACGCCTGGGCCGTGCCCGGCGGCTTCGACCCGGGCGGCCTGCTCGGCGGCTGGGCCGTGGAGCGGGCCGCGGCGCGGTTGCGCGCCGCCGGCATCCACGACTACGCCGTGCTCAGCGGCGCCGACCTGACGGTACGCGGGCGCGCGGCGCACGGCGGGCCGTGGCGCGTGGCCGTGCACCACCCCACCGACACCCGGCGCACGCCGCTCGTGCTGGAGATGACGACCGGCGCGGTGGGCACCTCCGGTGTCACCGGGCGGCGGGGGCACGTGATCGACCCGCACACCGGCGAGCCGACCGACCGCCTGGCGGCCGCAACCGTGATCGGCCCGGACCTCGCCGTCGCCGACGCCTACGCCACCGCCCTGTACGCCGCCGGACCGGCCGGACTGGCCTGGTTCCGCCAGGACTCGGACTACCGCCCGCTGTTCGCGCAGCACCGGCGCTGAGCCGCGATCGGCCCCCGCGGTCTCGGCAACGACCGTGGGGGCCGGTCAGCGACGAGTGCGCGTGGCTCGCGCAATCGAGGGGTGCGGGCCGACGGGGCGGACGCCCGACCGCGCCACCCGAAGACGGGCCGGGGAATCGACTCAGCCGGAAACCGCAACGGTACGCTAGCGAATCGACGCAACTCGACGCAAGAGTCTCCACAGCGGACGCCGGGGAATCGGTGTCGGCAATCAGCCGGTGAACGCACGGTGGGGCAGAGGTGACGGGCCGGGCCCGGGATGGCACGCTGTCCGCCGTGAGTTTCGATCTGAGCGTGTGGGCCCTGCCGAACGGGGCGACACCGGAGCAGGTGCGGGCGGCGGTGCAGCAGTGCCGCGAGGGCTGGCACGGCAAGCAGCAACCCGACCCGAGGCTGGTCGCCTTCTACCGGGCGATCACGGCGAGCTACCCCGACGGTCCGACCCGGCCGGGTACGCCCTGGGAGGCGCCGCTGCACACGGCCGCCGACCACATCGAGATGAACCTGAACCCGACCTGCCCGGACCAGGTCCTGCTGGACATCGAACGGCTGGCCGGCGAACACGACCTGATGCTCTTCGACGCGCAGGACGGCTCGGTCTACCCGCCACCGGCCCGCGTGCGTTCCTGACCGGCCGGAACGACGAAGGGCCCGGCCGCATCCGGCCGGGCCCGATGTGTCCTGTCCGGACTACACGTCGCGCAGGTCGGCCGCGCTGGCCGCCACCGCGCCGATCGAGTCGGCGGCGGAGGTGAGCAGGTCGGCGCCGAGCGCCTGGTCGACGGTGAGCGTCATCAGCGTCTCGCCACCGGCCTCACGGCGGGCCACCTGCATGGCGGCGATGTTGACGCCGGCCTCGCCGAGCAGCGTGCCGACGGTGCCGACCACGCCGGGCCGGTCGGCGTAGCGCAGGAAGACCAGGATGCCCTCCGCGCCGATCTCGACGTCGAAGCCGTCCACCTCGGTCAGCTTGAACACGTCCCGGGCGCCGGTGTGCACCACGGTGCCGGACACCCGGACGGTACGGCCGTCCGGCAGCGCGCCGCGCACGGTCACCAGGTTCGGGTGGTCGACCGTCTCGCCCGGCGTGGCCAGCGTGACCTCGACACCCCGCTCGGCGGCCAGGTGCGGCGCGTTGACGTAGGTGACCTGCTCCTCCACCACGGAGCTGAACAGGCCCTTGGTCGCGGCGAGCTTGAGCACCGACACGTCGTGGGCGGCGATCTCGCCGCGCACCTCGACCGTGACGCTGGCGGCCACCCCGCCGGCCAGGGCGGTGAACGCCCGGCCCAGCCGCTCGGACAGCGGCAGCAGCGGGCGTACGTCCTCGGCGACCACGCCACCGGCCTGCACGTTCACCGCGTCCGGCACGAACTCGCCCTGCAGCGCCAGCTTGACGCTCTTGGCCACGGCCAGACCGGCCTTGTCCTGCGCCTCGTTCGTGGAGGCGCCCAGGTGCGGGGTGGCCACCACGTTGTCGAAGGCGAACAGCGGCGAGGAGGTGCACGGCTCCTTGGCGTACACGTCGACGCCGGCGCCGGCGACCCGGCCCTCCGCGATCGCGTCGGCGAGCGCCTGCTCGTCGACCAGCCCGCCCCGGGCCGCGTTGACGATCCGGACGCCCGGCTTGACGATCGCCAGCTCCTTCTCGCCGATCAGGCCCACCGTCTCCGGCGTCTTCGGCAGGTGGATCGAGATGAAGTCGCTCTCCCGCAGCAGCTCCTCCAGCCCGACCAGGCGGACACCGAGCTGCGCGGCGCGGGCCGGCTGGATGTACGGGTCGTACGCGATCAGCCGGGTGCCGAACGCGGCGATGCGCTGGGCGAACAGCACGCCGATGCGGCCGAGGCCGACCACGCCCACGGTCTTGCCCTGGATCTCCACGCCGGTGTACTTGGACCGCTTCCACTCGCCGGCCTTGAGCGCGGCGCTGGCGCTGGCGGTGTTGCGGGCCACCGCGAGCAGCAGCGCGACGGCCTGCTCGGCGGCGGAGACGATGTTCGAGGTGGGCGCGTTCACCACCATGACGCCCCGGGCGGTGGCGGCGGGCACCTCGACGTTGTCCAGACCGACGCCGGCCCGGGCGACCACCTTGAGCCGCGGCGCGGCCGCGATCGCCTCGGCGTCGATCTGGGTGGCGCTGCGTACGATCACCGCGTCGGCCTCGGAGAGGGCGGAGAGCAGGGCCGGGCGATCGGTGCCGTCCACGTGCCGCACGTCGAAGTCGTGGGCGAGCACCTCGATGGCGGCGGGGGCGAGTTCTTCGGCGATCAGTACGACAGGATTCATCGGTCCTCGTAGACGCTCGGTAATGGTGCGGCCTGGGACGCCGGGGCGCCGCGCTGCGCCCTACGCCGATCCGTGCCATGGCCGTCGGGTGCGCCGGGGCACCACACCAAGGATGGTAGGTGGCTGCCCGCCCGGCGTGTCCCGGAGTGCGGGGTGAGGGCCCTCACAAAGGCCCGTCGCACGCCCGTCATCCCCCGTTAACGGGTGCGGTACGGGACGAGGCGCTACTCACCGTGTCTCAACACGTGAACGCACGGCGGCCCGCAGCCGGACGCCGGGGAGAGCGTCGGGCCACGGGCCGCACGAGGGAAGAACTCAGGCGGTCTCGGTGATCGGCCGGTCGACCCAGCTCATCATGCCGCGCAGCTTCTGCCCGGTCTCCTCGATCGGGTGCGCCGCGCCCTCGGCCTGCCACTTGGCGAAGTTCGGCCGGCCGGCCTCGTCCTCGGCCACCCACTCGCGGGCGAACTCGCCGGACTGGATCTCGCCGAGGATCTTGCGCATCTCCTCCTTGACCCGCGAGTCGATCACGCGCGGGCCACGGGACAGGTCGCCGTACTCGGCGGTGTCGGAGATGCTGTAGCGCATCCGGGCGATGCCGCCCTCGTACATCAGGTCGACGATCAGCTTCAGCTCGTGCAGGCACTCGAAGTAGGCCACCTCGGGCGCGTAGCCGGCCTCGGTGAGCACCTCGAAACCGGTCTGCACCAGCGCCGCCGCGCCGCCGCAGAGCACCGCCTGCTCGCCGAACAGGTCGGTCTCGGTCTCCTCGGTGAACGTGGTCCGGATCGCGCCGGCGCGGGTGCCGCCGATCGCCTTGGCGTACGCCAGAGCCAGGCCGAACGCGTTGCCGCTGGCGTCCTGCTCGACGGCGACCAGGCAGGGCACGCCCTTGCCGTCGACGTACTGGCGGCGGACCAGGTGACCGGGGCCCTTCGGGGCGACCATCGCCACGTCCACGTCGGCCGGGGGCTTGATCAGGCCGTACCGGATGTTGAAGCCGTGCCCGAAGAACAGCGCCTTGCCCGCGGTCAGGTTCGGCGCGATGGCCTCGGCGTAGATGTGCCGCTGGGCCGTGTCCGGCGCCAGGATCATGATCACGTCGGCCTCGGCGGCCGCCTCGGCGGGCGTGAGCACCCGCAGGCCCTGCTCCTCGGCCTTCGGCCGGCTCTTCGACCCGGCGGGCAGGCCGATCACCACGTCGACGCCCGAGTCGCGCAGCGACAGCGCGTGCGCGTGGCCCTGGCTGCCGTACCCGATCACGGCGACCTTGCGGCCCTGGATCAGGCCCAGGTCGGCGTCGTCGTCGTAGAACACCTCAACGCTCATTGACTTCCCTTTCGTACGGCGGAGCCCGTCGGCCCGTCGAAAAAACTTGTGGGTACGGATCAGGCGGCGCGCAGGGCCGGGCCGGCGGTGATGGCCCGGGAACCCCGCCCGATGGCCACCGTGCCGGACTGGACCATCTCCTTGATGCCGAACGGCTCCAGGTCACGCAGCAGCGCGTCGAGCTTGTCCGGCGTGCCGGTGGCCTCGATCGTCAGCGTGTCCGGCGCGACGTCGACCACCCGGGCACGGAACAGGCCGACCGTCTCCAGCACCTGGGCGCGGGCCGTGCGGTCCGCGCGGACCTTGACCAGCAGCAACTCCCGCGCCACCGACACCTGCGGATCCAGCTCCACGATCTTGAGTACGTTGACCAGCTTGTTGAGCTGCTTGGTCACCTGCTCCAGCGGCGAGGACTCGGCGTTGACCACGATGGTGATGCGGGAGACGTCCGGGTTCTCGGTCTCGCCGACGGCGAGGCTGTCGATGTTGAACCCGCGCCGGGAGAACAGCCCGGAGACCCGGGCCAGGACGCCCGGCTTGTTCTCCACCAGCACGGACAGCGTGTGCATCGTCATTTAGAGTTCGTCCTCGTCGAAAGCAGGGCGCACGCCCCGCGCGAACATGATCTCGTCGTTGCTGGTGCCGGCGGCGACCATCGGCCAGACCATCGCGTCCTTGCCGACCACGAAGTCGATGACCACCGGCGCGTCGTTGATCGCCATGGCCGCCTCGATGGTCTTGTCCACGTCGGCGGCGTTCTCGCAGCGCAGCCCGACGCAGCCGAGCGCCTCGGCGAGCTTGACGAAGTCCGGGATGCGGTGCTTGTGCGTGCCCAGCTCGGTGTTGGAGTAGCGCTCCCCGTAGAACAGGGTCTGCCACTGCCGCACCATGCCCAGGTTGCCGTTGTTGATCACGGCGACCTTGACCGGGATGCCCTCCAGCGCGCAGGTGGCCAGCTCCTGGTTGGTCATCTGGAAGCAGCCGTCGCCGTCGACCGCCCACACGGTGGTGTCCGGCTTGCCGACCTTGGCCCCCATCGCGGCCGGGACGGCGTAGCCCATGGTGCCCAGGCCACCGGAGTTGAGCCAGGTGTGCGGCTTCTCGTACGAGATGAACTGGCTGGCCCACATCTGGTGCTGGCCGACGCCCGCCACGTAGATCGCGTCCGGGCCGGCGATCTCGCCCAGCCGCTTGATCACGTACTGCGGGGAGAGCGTGCCGTCGGCCGGCTCCTCGAAACCGAGCGGGTACCGCTCGCGCAGGTCGTCGAGCTGCGCCCACCAGTCGGTCAGGTCGACCGACGGGTGCGCGGCCTGCTCGGCGGTGACCGCCGCGATCAGCTCGTCGATGACGTGCCGCGCGTCGCCCACGATCGGGACGTCGGCGTGCCGGTTCTTGCCGATCTCGGCCGGGTCGATGTCGGCGTGGACCACAGTCGCGTCCGGCGCGAACGAGTCGAGCTTGCCGGTCACCCGGTCGTCGAAGCGGGCGCCCAGCGCCACGATCAGGTCGGCCTTCTGCAGGCCGTAGACCGCGGCCACGGTGCCGTGCATGCCCGGCATGCCCAGGTGCTGACGGTGCGAGTCGGGGAACGCGCCGAGCGCCATCAGCGTGGTGACCACCGGGATGCCGGTCTGCTCGGCCAGCTTGCGCAGCCCCTCGGTGGCGCCGGCCTTGAGCACGCCGCCGCCGACGTAGAGCACCGGACGGCGGGCCGAGGTCATCAGCCGGGCCGCCTCGCGGATCTGCTTGCCGTGCGGGTGCAGCGTGGGCCGGTAGCCGGGCAGGTCGAGCGCGGGCGGCCAGGAGAAGGTCGCCGGCGCCTGGAGCACGTCCTTCGGGATGTCGACGAGCACCGGGCCGGGCCGGCCGGTCGCGGCCAGGTGGAACGCCTCGGCCAGCACCCGCGGGATCTCGTCGGCCGTCTGCACCAGGAAGTTGTGCTTGGTGATCGGCAGCGTGATGCCCTGGATGTCCGCCTCCTGGAAGGCGTCCGTGCCGATCGACGGCCGGGCCACCTGGCCGGTGATCGCCACCATCGGCACCGAGTCCATGTAGGCGTCGGCGATCGGCGTCACCAGGTTCGTCGCGCCCGGGCCGGAGGTGGCGATGCAGACGCCCACCCGGCCGGTGGCCTGCGCGTAACCGGTGGCCGCGTGCCCGGCGCCCTGCTCGTGCCGGACCAGGATGTGGCGGACCGTGGAGTCGTAGAGCGGGTCGTACGCGGGCAGGATCGCACCGCCCGGAATGCCGAAGACCACGTCGACGCCGAGCGCCTCCAGCGACCGCACGAGCGAACCGGCGCCCGAGACCTGCGCGGTGGCGGGCTCCCGTACGGGCGTCTCGGTGGTGGCGGCCGCCGGGGCGGCACGGCCGGGGCGGGCGGCGGAGTCGGAGTCACCGGCCGCGCCGGTGCCGGAACGGGCACGGCGGGCGGAGTGGGCGAGGGTCTCTGGCGTGGGTCTCGTCATGGCGGTTCAAGCCTTCGGAAGTGAGTGGGTGACGCGCTTCTCAGGATGGGACGCGGAGGTCCCGCGATGGGTCCGACGGCAACAAAAAAGCCCACGTGCAGGATGCACGGGGCCAGCGCACTCTCGGTGGGAGAGTGCGCTCAGGTAAGTACTCGCGGCGACCGGTTCGACGACATGCGGCTAAGCCTGACGCATCTCACGCGATGAGTCAACTGATCCCACATTTTGGTTCACGGACGTGGGCGTTTCGGCACCCGGCATGCCCTCCACCCCCGGCGTCACCTGCGAAGATCCCTCCATCGGAGGACGCTGGGCGGGCACCGTGGCGGGCGGGTTGTTGCGCAGCCGGGGCAGCAACGGAGACGGGCTGTGCGCCGGCGGCGCCGGTGGTGTCTGCGGCATCGCGGTGTGCCGGTTCCCGGGCGCGGTCGCCGCCTCCAGCATCGCCTCCAGGTGCTCGGCCGGCACGCCCCAGCCGAACAGCGCCCCCTGACCGAACCGGCAGCCGGCGGCCACCACCGCGGCCAGCTCGGTCGGGTTGGTCACGCCCTCGGCGATCACCTCCAGGCCGAGCTGATGCCCCAGGCGCATGACGATGTCGACCATCGGCGCGAAGGCCGGACCGTCCCGCCCGACCGGCCGGACCGGCTCGTGCTCGGCGACCAGACTGTGGTCGATCTTGAGAATGTCGATCGGCAGCCGCCGGAGCTGGCCGAGCGACGAGTAGCCGGCGCCGAAGTCGTCCAGCGCGATCCGGACGCCGGTCAGCCGCAGCGCGGTGAGCCGCCGGATCAGCTCGTCCAGGTCGGTGGCGACCGCGTGCTCGGTCACCTCCAGCACCAGCCGCTGCGGCGGCACGTGGTGCGCGCGCAGCGCCTCGGCGACCTGGACCACGTACTCCGGCGCGTGCAGCTCGCGCGGTGAGACGTTCACCGACACCCACACGTCGTGCCCGTCGGCGAGCCAGCGGGAGAGCTGGTAGCAGGCCTGGTGCAGCACCCACGCGCCGAGCTTGGCGATCATCCCGCACTCCTCGGCGAGCGGGATGAACTCGTCCGGCCGGACGTTGCCCAGCTCCGGGTGCCGCCAGCGCAGCAGCGCCTCGGCGCCGACCGGACGCACCGACGGCAGCGAGGCCACCGGCTGGAAGACCAGCCGCAGCTCGTCGCGCTCGATCGCGCCGCGCAGCTCGTGCTCCAGCCGGGTACGCCGGCTCAGCAACTGGTCGTACGTGGCGTCGTAGCGCTCGATCCGGTTCTTGCCCCGCTGCTTGGCGTAGCGCAGCGCCAGGTCGGCGTTGCGCAGCAGCAGCTCCACGTCCGCGTCGCCGTGCCCGGCCGCCACGCCGATGCTCACCGACAGGAAGACCGGACCGTCCCCCTGCTCGTACGGGCGGCCGAGCACCCCGAGCAGCCGGTCGGCCACCGGGCCGGGATCGGCCGACCCGTGCATCAGCACCGCGAACTCGTCGCCGCCGAGCCGGGCCGCCAGGTCACCCGGCCGCAGGTTGCCCCGCAGCCGCCGCCCCACCTCGATCAGCACCGCGTCGCCGACGTCGTGGCCCCGCATGTCGTTGACGTTCTTGAACCCGTCCAGGTCGAGCCCGAGCAGGACGCAGGGCACGCCCGACTCGGCGCAGCGGTGCAGGGCCCGCAGCAGCCCGCGCCGGTTCGCCAGCCCGGTGAGCGGGTCGGTGTGCGCCAGCTCACGGAAGTGCGCCTCCCGCTCGGCCAGCCGGCCCGCGTAGCCGCGTACGTCGTTGAGCGCCAGGTACTGCCGGGTGACCAGGGCGAAGCCCTCGACCGTGCCGGCCACGATGGCGTACCCGTCGAACCCGCCACCCTGCACCAGGTGGTACATCGCGGAGGCGGCGATGGCGAACATCGGCACGAAGGCGTACTCGCCGTCGCGGCGGATGAGATCGACGTCGAGCTGCGTCAGGTCGGCCCGGCGTCCGGCCACGGCGGTGGCGAGCAGGCCGGCGGCGGTCAGCGTGGCGCCGGTCAGCGCCAGGCCGGGACCGGCCTGGCAGAGCCCGGCCGAGACGCCCAGACCGCCCGCGGTGACCGCTATCGCGCCGACGCCGAGCAGGGTCAGCCACCCGCGTGGCGGCGCGACCCGCAGCACCAGGATCACGGTCAGCCCGGTGGTCAGCGCCGCGATGATCGAGGCCAGCACGATCGGCAGGCAGGCGACCGGGGTGGCGTCACCGAGCAGCCGGGTCGGCTCGCTGAACGCCACCCAGCCGACGAACCAGAGCGCGCTGCCCATGATCAGGCCGTCCAGCAGCAGCCGGGCGGTGGCGGCGCGGGTCGCGGCGGCGCCGGGCAGCCGGAGCACGGCGGCGCCGAGGCCGAGCCCGGCGAGCGTGGTGCCCACCGCGACCACTGCCGCCCAGCCGGTCCGCTGGCCCTGCCGGTGCGCCCAGTGGTCCCCGGCCGCGAGCAGACCGCCGAGACCGACCAGCAGGCTGAGCAGGGCCGCCCCGGCGGCGACGGCCAGCAGCAGGTGGGCCTGCCGCCGAGGGCCGGTGCGACGCCGCGCGGACGCGGCGAGCAGCACCGTGGCGGCGGCCGCGGCGATCCCGCTCAGCGCCGCGACGGTGACCATCCCCGGGGACGACTGCACGCGTCAACTGTGCCGGATGAGCGCCCCCCGTGGGGCACCGGGTGTGCAACTGTTGGGACACAGGGTGCGCGGCGGGGGCGCGCCGCCGGGATGGTGTCAGACTGGTTGTCATGCCTGAGCTGCGGTCGAGGACCTCCACCCACGGTCGGACGATGGCCGGCGCCCGGGCCCTGTGGCGGGCCACCGGGATGACCGACGACGACTTCGGCAAGCCGATCGTCGCCATCGCCAACAGTTTCACCCAGTTCGTACCCGGTCACGTCCACCTCAAGGACCTCGGCGGCCTGGTCGCCGACGCGGTGGCCGAGGCCGGCGGCGTGGGGCGGGAGTTCAACACCATCGCCGTGGACGACGGCATCGCCATGGGCCACGGCGGCATGCTCTACTCCCTGCCCAGCCGGGAGCTGATCGCCGACGCGGTCGAGTACATGGTCAACGCGCACTGCGCGGACGCCCTGGTCTGCATCTCCAACTGCGACAAGATCACCCCGGGCATGCTGCTCGCCGCGCTGCGGCTCAACATCCCCACCGTCTTCGTCTCCGGCGGCCCGATGGAGGCCGGCAAGACGGTGGCGATCGAGGGAGTCGTGCACTCCAAGATCGACCTGATCGACGCCATGATCGCCTCCTCGAACGAGGCGGTCACCGACGACCAGCTCGGCGAGATCGAGCGCTCCGCCTGCCCGACCTGCGGGTCCTGCTCCGGCATGTTCACCGCCAACTCGATGAACTGCCTCACCGAGGCGATCGGCCTCGCGCTACCAGGCAACGGCTCGACGCTCGCCACCCACGCCGCGCGCCGGTCGCTGTTCGTCGAGGCCGGGCGCACGATCGTGGAGATCGCCAAGCAGTGGTACGAGAACGACGACGCCTCGGTGCTGCCGCGCTCGATCGCCGGCCGGGAGGCGTTCGAGAACGCGATCGCCCTCGACGTGGCCATGGGCGGCTCCACGAACACGGTGCTGCACCTGCTCGCCGCCGCCCGCGAGGCGGAGCTGGACTTCGGCGTCGCCGACATCGACGCGATCTCCCGCCGGGTGCCGTGCCTGGCCAAGGTCGCCCCGAACTCGCCGAACTACCACATGGAGGACGTGCACCGGGCCGGCGGCATCCCGGCCATCCTCGGTGAGCTGGACCGCGCCGGGCTGCTGCACCGAGACGTGCGCGCGGTGCACTCCCCCGGCCTCGACAAGTGGCTGGCCGACTGGGACGTGCGCGGCGGCTCGGCCACGCGAGAGGCGATCGAGCTGTTCCACGCCGCCCCGGGCGGCGTGCGCACCACCGAGCCGTTCTCCACCACCAACCGCTGGTCGTCGCTGGACACCGACGCGGCCGGAGGCTGCATCCGGGACCGGGAGCACGCCTACAGCGCGGACGGCGGCCTGGCCATCCTGCACGGCAACCTCGCGCCGGCCGGCTGCGTGGTGAAGACCGCCGGCGTGCCCGAGGAGTGCCTGACGTTCCGCGGCCCGGCCAAGGTCTACGAGTCGCAGGACGACGCGGTGACCGCGATCCTCGCCAAGGAGATCGTCGCCGGGGACGTCGTGGTGATCCGGTACGAGGGCCCGAAGGGCGGCCCCGGCATGCAGGAGATGCTCTACCCGACCTCGTTCCTCAAGGGCCGGGGGCTGGGCCGCTCCTGCGCGCTGCTCACCGACGGCCGGTTCTCCGGCGGCACCTCCGGCCTGTCCATCGGGCACGTCTCCCCGGAGGCCGCCTCCGGTGGGCTGATCGCGCTGGTCCGCGACGGCGACGAGATCGTCATCGACATCCCGGGCCGGTCGATCGAGCTGAACGTGCCCGCCGACGAGCTGGAGGCGCGCCGGGTGGCCGAGGAGAAGCGGGACCGCCCGTACACCCCGGTCGACCGGCAGCGTCCGGTGTCGGCGGCGCTGCGCGCGTACGCCTCGATGGCGACCTCGGCCAGCGACGGCGCCTACCGCCGCGTCCCCGAGTGATGTAAGGAAGGGCCCCTTCTTAACGCCTCCGGTAGAGGAGGGGGCCCTTCTTAACACCCGCACGCCGGTAGGGTCCGGCGGCGTGGAGACGACGGTGAGTTACGCGCGACTGGTCCGGCCGGCGATCGACCGGGTGTACGTGGGCGCCCGCTGGGCAGCGCGCGCCCGGATGGAGGCGTTCTACGCCGAGCGGGGCTGCACACTCGGCGCGGAGAACAGCTTCTTCTCCGGTGTGCTGGCCCGGCCGATGCCCGCCGAAGCGCTGGCCGACGGCCTGATCTACACCCCCGGAAGCATGGACGAGGAACTGGCGCAGGGCGTCGTCGTCCGGGACGACGAGGGCGCGTGGCACCTCACCGACCTGGGCCGGGAACTGACGCTGTTCGCCCAGCGGGCCACCGGCGAGGCCGCCGAGGAACTGTGGGCCATGCTGCCGGGCGTGCTGCCCGGCCTGGGCATCGTGCCCCGGCTCGCCGACCTGGTCGGCCGGGTGCTGGCGCACGCGCAGGCCACCGGCGGGCCGGTGTTCCGGGCGATGTCCCCGCCGTACGAGCCGGAAGGGGCCTCCCCGGCGCTGCTGCTCGTCACCCGGCTGGGCTCGCTGCGGCACCACCGCGCGGACGCGCACCGGGCCGCGTGGCGGGCCGCCGGGCTGACCGCCGACGAGATCCGCGCGCTGCCGGACGGCCCGGAACGCGCGGCGATCGAGGCGGACACCGACCGCCGCGACGAGCCGGCGTACGCGGCGCTCACCGAGGCCGAGCGCTGGGAACTGCTGGCCGGCCTCGCCGCACTGCCCAACTAGCGCCCCGCGGCCTCCGCGGCCATCGGGTGGAACGTCATGGGTGTCTCGGGACCCGTTTGACACCCATGACGTTTCACTCACCGCTGGGTGGGGTCCTCCTCGGCCGGGGCGGTGCCATCTATCGGCAGGCCGAACTCCGCCGGTGAGTTCTCGTCGGTGCCGTCCAGGTCCGCGTGCGGCTCGTCCGGGACGACGTCGTCGGGATCGGCGCCTCCGGCGTGCAGTTCGGACAGCTCAACCGGATCAGTCATGCCGTGCTGGTACCCGTCCGACGCCGCCCGAACCCGCCCGAGGGCCGACGGGGTCAGGCGCGCGGCAGGTGTCGTTCGAGGCCGTCGAAGAGCAGGTCGAGGGTGAACTCGAACTCGGTCTGCGAGTCGCACCAGCCCAGCGTCGGATCGGCCGCGTCGTGCGTCTCGGCGGCCACCATCGCGGCCAGGTGCGGCAGCCGTTCGGCCAGCGCCGCCATCTCCGCTTCCGCGGCTGCGGCGTCGGCCGCCCCGCCCGCGTCCGGGCGGAACACCTCCTGGGCGAAGCCGAGCGCCATGCTGCCGAACGCGTGCAGCGCCCGGTGGGCGATCCGGTACGAGAAGCCGCCGTCGACGAGCGTGGCGAGGATGCCGTCGTAGTAGGCGTACACCCCGGCGGGGACGGTCGGGCGCGAGCTGAGCAGCGCGGGGGCCCACGGGTGCCGCAGCATGACCGCGCGCGCGGCGAGGAAGCGCAGCCGCAGCCGGGTATGCCAGTCGCCGCCGGGCGCGTCCGCCTCGGCACGCTCGGCGGCCGAGGTGATCTCCGTGGCGACCGCGTCCACGAGGCCGTCGAGCAGTCCGGCCTTGCCGGGTAGGTGGTGGTAGAGCGACATGGCCTCGACGCCGAGTTCGGCGGCGAGCCGGCGCATCGTCAGCGCCTCCATCCCTTCGGCGTCGACAAGGGCGATCGCGCTGGCCAGGGCCCGCTCGCGGCTCAGCGGCTCCCGAGGTTTCCGCGCTCCCATCCGGCTCTCCATCTCCCCTTGACCTTACAACGTATGGTTGGCCTTACGGCGTAAGGCAAGCCCCGCCACCGCGTCGCTCACCCCCGAAGGAGCCGCCATGCACCAGCTGATCCGTACCGCCCGGGTGACCGGGCTGTTCTACCTCGGGCTCGCCGTCACCGGCGCGCTGGGGTTCCTCACCGTCCGGCCGATGATCTTCAACCCGGACGACGCGGGCGCGACGTTCGCCAACCTGGTGGCCCACGAGTCGCTGGCCCGCGTCGGCGTCGCCCTCGAACTGCTCGTCGTCCTCACCCAGGCGCTCACCGCCGTCTGGTTCCACCGCCTGTTCCGGACTGTCGACAGCACCGCATCGGGCAGCATCGCCGCCTTCGGGCTCGTCAACGCGGTCGCGATCCTGGGCAGCGCCGCAGTGCTCGCGACGGCCCTGGGGGTGGCGACCGGCGGGCCGGGCGACGCCAACACGGTCCAGCTGCTCTACCTGGTCAGCGGGAACCTGTGGGAGGTGGGCGGCCTCTTCTTCGGGCTCTGGCTGGTGCCGATGGGCTGGTGCGCGCTCCGGTCGGGCTGGCTGCCCCGACCGCTGGGCCGGCTCCTCGTCGCCGGTGGCGTCGGCTACGTGCTCATGACGTTCGTCGCGTACCTCGCCCCCGGCGCCGGCATCGTCGGCGATCTGCTGGTGGTGCCCGCCACGGTGGGCGAGGTGTGGATCCTCGGCTACCTGATCATCTTCGGCGTGCGAAAGCGCGCGGAGACGGATGCCAGGGCGACCGCGGCCTAGGCGGGGCTCGCGGCCAGGGCGACACCCCGGGCGTACCGGATGGCGGCCGGGGTGTCCGCGAACACCAGGCCCTCGCGGCGCAGCTCCTCGGCGACGCCGAGCGTGCTGAGCACCTGGTCGTGGCCCGGGGTGATGCCGGAGAGCAGCACCGTGATCCCCCGGGCGCGCAGCCGGGCGATGGCGTCGCCGAGCACCTGCGCGCCGGTGGCGTCGATGGTGGAGACGCGGGACATCCGC
This sequence comes from Micromonospora sp. C41, assembly GCF_018070485.1. Taxonomy (NCBI): domain Bacteria; kingdom Bacillati; phylum Actinomycetota; class Actinomycetes; order Micromonosporales; family Micromonosporaceae; genus Micromonospora; species Micromonospora sp. C41. The sequence goes on from NZ_JAGPXP010000003.1 coordinate 305,937, forward strand.
AGGATCACCACCCGCACGTCGGCCACCTCGGCCAACTCCAGCAGGAACGTGTGCGCGGCGGCGAAGAAGAGCGGCCCGTCCAGCCGGTACGCGACGATGTGCTCGGCGAGCAGCGCGTGCTCCTCGGCGCTGTGCTCGCCGGTGTCCAGCGGCACCTGTTCCAGCTTGGCGCTGCGGGCCACCGCGCGCAGCGCCAGCACGACCGCGACGGCGAGCCCGACGACCACAGCTGTCACCAGGTCCCAGATGACGGTGACGGCGAACGTCAGCACCAGCACCACCGCGTCGGCGCGGGTGGCCCGCATCAGCGCCAGCAGGGAGGCGGCCTCCACCATCCGGACGGTGGTGGCGAGCAGCACCCCGGCCAGGGCGGCCAGCGGGATGCGCCCGACGAGCGGGGCGGCCGCGAGCACGATCGCGGCGAGGGCCACCGCGTGGGTGAGCGCGGCGAGCTTCGAGGACGCCCCGGCGCGGACGTTCACCGCGGTACGGGCGATGGCGGCGGTCGCCGGGATGCCGCCGAAGACCGGGGAGGCGAGGTTGGCCAGGCCCTGGCCGAACAGTTCGCGGTCCGGGTCGTGCCGCTCGCCGACTGTCATGCCGTCGGCCACGGTGGCGGAGAGCAGGCTCTCCAGCGCGGCGAGCGCGGCCACGGCGAGGGCGCTGGGCAGCAGCACGCCCAGCGCGCCGAGGTCGACGAAGTCCAGCGACGGCGCGGGCAGCCCCTGCGGCAGCTCGCCGATCCGGGCCAGGTCGATCGGGGCCAGCTCGGCGAGGAGCGTCGCGGCGGCCACCCCGACCAGGGAGAACGGCACGGCGGGCCGCCACCGGCCGCCGAGCAGCATCAGCGCCGCCACGCCGAGCGCGACAGCGATCGCGGCGGGCCGGGGATGCGCGGCGAACCGGGCGACCGCGTCGGCGGCCACCGCCCACACCTTCTCGCCGTGCGCGCCGGTGACGCCGAGCGCGGCCGGCACCTGTTGCAGCGCGATGACCACGGCGATGCCGGCGGTGAACCCCTCGATCACCGGGGACGGCAGGTAGCGGACGTACCGGCCGAGGCGGGCCAGGGCGAGCGCGATCAGGATCAGCCCGGCCAGCGCGCCGACCATCAGCACGCCACCGGCGCCGAACTGCTGCACCACCGGCACCAGCACGACAGTCATCGCTCCGGTGGGGCCGGAGACCTGGAGGTTGGAGCCGCCGAAGACCGCCGCGACCGCTCCGGCGACGACGGCGGTGACCAGTCCGGCCTGCGCGCCGAGGCCGGAGGTGACGCCGAAGGCGAGCGCCAGGGGCAGCGCCACCACGGCGACGGTGAGCCCGGCGAGCAGGTCGCGCCGGGGCGAGCGGCGCGCCGCCGCCCAGTCGGCCCGGCCGGGCAGCAGCCCGCGGAACAGCCGGCCCGTCTGCCGTACGACGTCACCGGCGCGAAGGGCAGTCGCCGCGCTCACCGGTCCGTCCCCGAGGCCCGCAGCTCGTCCAGCAGGCCGTCCCGGTCGGTGAGGACCGCGCCGAGGATGCGCCGACCGGCGGCGAGCAGGTCCGCCACGTCGGGGGTGCTGAGCGCGTACATGACGAGGGGGCCGTCCCGGTACGAGGTGACCATGCCGGCGCGGCGCAGCACGGCGAGCTGCTGGGAGAGGTTGGACGCCTCCACGTCGATGGCGGCGAGCAGGTCGCGGACCGGTTTCGGCCCGTCCTGGAGCAGTTCGAGCACCCGGATGCGCACGGGGTGCCCGAGGGTGCGGAACAGCTCCGCCTTGGCCTGGTACAGCGGCACCGACACGACACACCCCTCCGACGACGACTCTGAAGACTTTAGCACTTGCATAAATCTTCACATCGACGGAGATGGAGGGCGTCCCGCTCAGGCCAGGTCGTTGACGCAGCGCAGCACCGGCCGGGAGGTGAGCGCCTCGGCATCCAGCGGGCACGTGGTGCTCACCGTGAAGACGACGCTCTCCCCCGGCAGCAGCGTCACCAGCGCCCGGTCCACCTCCGCGGCCGGATCGAGGCGGTCCGGGAACAGCGTCAGGTCGCGCAGCACCGTCCGCGCGGTCACCCGGACCCGCCGTCCGCCGTCCACCGGCTCGACCGCCGCGTCCCACTGCGCCGCCGGCCACCGCACGTCGCGGTCCTCGGCGAAGAACCACAGCGCGCGCTCCGCGGCGTCCCCGGCGTCCGCGACGAGCAGTTCCGCGCGGCCGTCGTCCGGCCGCGCCAGCTCCGCCGGCAGTTCCACCACGACCGAGGAGTACGCCGGGACGTCGAGGTCGACCGAGGTCTTCGCCCTCGGCTCCCCGGTGACGGTCAGCCGGGTGACGGTGGCCGGCCCGCGCCACGCCTGCGCGGTCTCGTTCACCGCCACCAGCGCCGGCCGGCCGTCGCGCGGCTGCACGGTGAGCAGCCAGTCGGCGTAGGCGCGGCGCAGCGCGTACCACAGGGGTTTGCGGCGCCCGTCGCCGTCGATCGCCGACCACGACGTGACCGGCCAGCAGTCGTTGAGCTGCCACACGACGGTGCCGGCGCACACCGGCCGGTGCGAGCGGAAGTGCTCCACGCCGAGCTGGATGGCGCGGGCCTGGTTGAGCTGGGTGAGGTAGTGCCAGTCGTCGAAGTCGGCGGGCGGCGGCAGGTGGGCGTCGAGCCCGCGCCGCAGCTTGCCGTCCCCGTCGGCCGCCTTCTGGTGGTGCGCCATGCCCGGCGAGTCGTGCGCGAGCGGGTCGTCGGAGAGGGCCCGGCGCAGCGTCGCGTACGCGGGCGGCGCCTGGTAGCCGAACTCGGCCACGAAGCGCGGCACGTAATCCCGGTAGCGCGTGTAGTCGTCGGTGTTCCACACGTCCCAGATGTGCGTGGTGCCGTGCGCCGGGTCGTTGGGGTGAAGTTCCTCGCTGCCGGACCAGGGACTGCCCGGCCAGTACGGGACGGTCGGGTCCAGCTCCCCGACGACGGCGGGGAGCAGCTCCAGGTAGTAGCCGCGCCCCCAGGTGCGCCCGGCCAGGGGTTCCTGCCAGTCCCAGTCGTGCCAGCCCCAGATGTTCTCGTTGTTGCCGGTCCAGAGCACCAGCGACGGGTGCCCGGCGAGCCGGGTGACCTGCTCCCGCGCCTCCGCCTCGACCTCGGTGCGGAACGGTTCCTCCTCCGGGTACGCCGCGCAGGCGAACAGGAAGTCCTGCTGCACCAGCAATCCCATCTCGTCGGCCAGGTCGTAGAAGTCGTCCGACTCGTACCGGCCGCCGCCCCAGACGCGCAGCAGGTTGACGTGCGCGCCGGCCGCCTGGCCGAACCGCTGCGCCAGGCGCTCCCGGGTGACCCGGTTCGGGAACGCGTCGTCGGGGATCCAGTTGACGCCCCTGACGAACACCGGCACGTCGTTGACGTGCAGCGCGAACGGGGTGCCGTGCGCGTCGGGCGTGGTGTCCAGGCGTACCGAGCGGAACCCGATCCGGCGGGACGCGGCGTCCAGCTCCCGGCCGTCGGCGGCGTGCAGGGTGGCGTCGAGGTCGTAGCGGGGCTGGTCGCCGTACCCGATCGGCCACCACAGCGCGGGGTCCGCGACGGTGAGCGTCACGACGGCGGTCCGCTCCCCCGCCGGTACGGCGATCTCGGCGGTGACCCCGGCGACATCGGCGCGGACGGTCAGCGGCTCGTCGCCGGTCCGCTCGACCTCGGCGTGCAGCTCGACCCGGCCGACGCCGTCGACCACGGTGACGATCGGCCGCACCGACGCGAGCCGGGCGGTGGACCAGGCGTGCAGGCCGATGTCGCGCCAGATGCCGGCGGTGACGAGCGTCGGTCCCCAATCCCAGCCGAAGTTGCAGGCGGTCTTGCGGATGAAGTGGAACGGCTCCGGGTACGCGTTCGGCCGGTCACCGAGCCGGTCCCGGTGCGCCTCGGCATACCGGTACGGGGAGTCGAAGCGTACGGCCAGGGTGTTGCCGTGCGGGCGCAGCAGCGCGCGGACGTCGAAGCGGTACGAGCGGTGCTGGTTCTCGGTGCGGCCGACCTCGACGCCGTTGAGCGTGACGGTGGCGACCGTGTCCAGGCCGGCGCAGACCAGGTCGACCCGCTCTTCGTCGCCGGGCTGCCATCCGAACGTCGTCTCGTAGACCCAGTCGGTGCGGCCGATCCAGGTGAGGCGGTTCTCGTTGTCGTCCAGGTACGGGTCGGGGATGAGGCCGGCCGCGAGCAGGTCGGTGTGCACGCATCCGGGCACTGTCGCCGGCACCGCCGTTCCGGCGATCTCCGGCGGCACCGCCGGACCGGGCTCGGCCCGCAGCGTCCATCCCTCGTGCAGCAGAGTTCGACGGCTCACGACTTCACCGCGCCTTCCATGATTCCGCGGACGATCTGACGTCCACCGATGAACAGCATGACCAGCAGGGGCACGGTGGCGATGAACGCGCCAGCGAGCACCCGCCGGTAGATCACGTAGTTGCCGCTTGCGAGGTCGGAGACCGCCACCATCGACGTCGGGTAGTCGGTGCCGCTGAGCGTGATGAGCGGCCACTGGAAGTCGTTCCAGGTGGCGACGAACGTGAGCAGGCCGAGCACCGCCAGCGCCGGGCGGATCGCGGGGAGCACGATGGTCGCGTACACCCGCATGGTCGTGGCGCCGTCGACCCGGGCCGACTCGATCAGCTCGTCCGGGACGGTGTTCAGGATGAACTGCCGCATGTAGAACACGCCGAACGCGGTGACCAGGCCGGGCGCGATGACCGCGAGCAGCGTGCCGTTCCAGCCGAGCCTGCCCATCACGATGTAGAGCGCCACGATGCCGAGCTGGTTGGGCACGGTGAGCGTGAGCACCACGAACAGCATCAGCGCGCGGCTGCCCCGGAAGCGCAGCTTGGCGAACGCGAAGCCGGCCAGCGAGCAGAAGAACAGCACCGAGGCGGTCACCACCAAGGAGACGATGACGCTGTTGATCAGCGACGCGGCGAAGTAGACGTCCTGGAGGGAGAAGACCTCCTCGACGTTCGTCAGGAACCGGTCGCCGGGGACCACCGCGGGTGGCAGCTTCGCCAGCGCCTCGTCGTTGCTCGTGGCGATGACGAACATCCAGTAGAGCGGGAACGCGGCGAACAGCATGCTGACCGCGAGCAGCAGGTAGGTCCAGAGCCCGGCCGGGGTGTCCTGCGGGGCCCGGGCCACCACACGTCGGGTCGTCACCGGCGGCCTCCGGAGAGTCGGTTGGTCAGCAGGTAGTTGAGGCCGGCCACGATCAGGATGATCAGGAACAACGCCCAGGACATGGCGGCGGCGTAGCCGAGGTTGAGGTCCTTCCAGCCGACCTTGTAGATGAGCTGGGCGATGGTCTGCCATTCGCCGTCCGGCCCGCCGGTGGCGGCCTGCGCGTTCGGGTCGAACAGCATCGGCTCGGTGAACAACTGCAACCCGCCGATGGTGGAGAGGATGACTGTGAACAGGACCACCGGCTGGATCATCGGCACGGTTATCCGCCAGAGCTGCTTCCACTGCCCGGCGCCGTCGATGGCGGCGGCCTCGTAGACGTCGCGCGGGATGGACTGCATGGCGGCCAGGTAGAGCAGCGCGTTGTAGCCGATCCACTTCCAGTTGACCATGGTGGCGATGGCGATCCAGGCCTGGAGCTTGCCGGCCCGCCAGTCGATCGGGTCGTCCGCGCCGCCGATGCCGAGCAGGCCGAGCACCCAGTTGGCCATGCCGAAGTCGCGGGAGAAGAAGACGCTGAACACCATCGTCGAGGCCACGATCGGTGTCACGTACGGCAGCAGGACACCCACCCGCCACCAGGTCTGCGCCCGCAGCTTGCGGTTGAGCAGCGACGCGACGAGCAGCGCGAGCAGCAGTTGCGGCACTGTGGAGAGCAGGAAGATGCCGAACGTGTTGGCCAGGGCGTTCCAGAAGTCCTCGTCGGCGATCAGGCGGCTGAAGTTCTCCAGGCCCGCCCAGTACGGCAGCGTCGGGTCGTCCAGGCGGTAGTTGCGCAGCGACACGACCGCGTTGAACAGCAGCGGGAACAGCCCGAACACGAGGAAGAGCAGGAAGAACGGCGCGATCATCAGGTACGGCATGTAGCGCATGTCGAAGCGGTACAGCCGGTCGCGCCAGGTCATCCGCCGGTCGCCGGCACTGCCGCCCTGCGGCGCGGGTGGGCGGCGGGGCGGTGCGGCACGGGTGCTGGACATCTGTTCACTCCAGGGCCGGGAGATCGGACGATGACGGGGCGGGCCGGGCCGCCCCGTCACCGCTGACACGTCAGGACTTCGCGGCCTTCTCGGCCTCCTTGACCGCCTCGTTCCAGGCGGCGTCGGACTTGAGCGACTTGTTCTCCACCCGCCGGATCACGTTCTCCACCGCCACCCGGGTCGGGCCGTTCTTGCGGCCCAGGTACTGCGGGGTGAGGCCCTGCGCCATCTTCGGGAAGATCTGGCCGACCGGGGCGTCGTTGAAGAACGGGTTCTTGAAGTCGGCGATGGCCGGGTCGGTGTAGAGCGCCGGCTGCGACGGCAGGTTGCCGACCTTCTTGAAGATCTCGATCTGCTGTTCCGGCGCGACCAGCCAGGTCAGCAGCTTGTACGCCTCGTCGACGTTCTTGCCCTGCTTCGGCAACGTCAGGAACGATCCGCCCCAGTTGCCGCCGCCACCCGGTACCGCGGCGATGTCCCACTTGCCCTCGGTGCCGGGCGCGGTGTCCTTGATGTGGCCGAGCATCCAGGCCGGGCAGGCGAGCACCGCGAACGCGCCGCTGGTGAAGCCCTTGTCCCAGTCGGCCTGGAAGCTGACCAGGTTCGCCGAGAGCCCGGCACCGACGGCCTTGACCGTGTAGTCGAACGCGACCTTCGGGCCCTGCTCCATCCGGAGCTGGTCCTGCTCGTCGTAGAACCCGACCGGCTGCTGACCGAGGATCGGGTTGAACAGGTTGGTGCCGGCGTCGATGAACTTCTTCTTCGTCGTGGTGGTGTACTGCTGGCCGACCTCGATGAACCTGTCCCAGGTGGGCCAGAGCGCTGACACCTGGTCGCGTTCGGTGGGCAGGCCGGCGGCCTTGAACAGGTCGGTGCGGTAGCACATGGCCAGGCCGCCGACGTCGGTGCCGAGGCCGATCTGCGTCTTGCCGTCCGCCGACAGCGACTGCTTCCACTTCCAGGGCAGGTACTTACTCTCGTACGAGCCGGCGCCCTTGTCGAGCAGGTTGACGAACTTGTCGGACTGGCTTCGGAACTGGACCATGAAGCCCTCGTCGATCGCCGCGATGTCCGGCGCGCCGTTGCCCGCGACGAGCTTCTTCTGCAGGTCCTCGTGCTGGGCGTTGTACTCGCCCGAGTTGAGCTGGATCTTGACGTTCGGATGTTCGGCCTCGTACCTGGCCTTGAGGTCCTGGAGCCCGAAGTCGCCCCAGAAGTTGATTTTCAGCGTGACCTGACCACCGGCCGGGTCGGAGCCGCCGGTGGTGCTCCGGCCGCTGCAGGCGGCGATCATGACCAGGCTGACGGCACCGACGGCGGTCACCCGCGCCAGGTGCGTCCAGGACCGTCTCATCTCATCCTCCGCGCCGAAATGGGAACGCTCCCGAATATCGAGAGACGTTGACTGAACCGGATAAGTGACGCCACCGTACGGTTCCCATTCACGACTGTCAACGGCCGGTTACCGATGTGCCGATCCGGTAACCTCGCCGCCGCTCACGACCACGCTGCGGGCGGTCTCGCCGGGTCCGCGCTCTAAGCTGAACCGCACAAGCGACTGCCGCCGGATGCGGTCCACCGATGCCGCCCGCGACACCCGGACCCGGCACCGCGTGCAGTAGCGTCACCAGACGCCGGTGATCCGGCGACCGGAAGCGCCCGCGAGGGCCGGACACAGTGGAGGAACGCTCCGGTGAAGCGGCCGACCATCGCCGACGTCGCCCGGCGCGCCGGGGTCTCCAAGGGCGCGGTGTCGTACGCGCTCAACGGCCAGCCCGGCGTCTCCGAGGCGACCCGCCAGCGCATCCTCGCGATCGCCGCCGAGATCGGGTTCCGGCCCAGCAGCGCCGCCCGCGCGTTGTCCGGGGCGACCGCCAAGGCGGTCGGGCTGGCGCTGTGCCGCCCCGCCCGGATACTCGGCATCGAGCCGTTCTTCATGGAGCTGATCAGCGGCGTCGAGGCCGAGCTGTCGGCCCGCTCGTACGCGCTCACACTCCAGGTGGTCAGCGACCAGGACGCCGAGATCGCGGTCTACCGGCGGTGGTGGGCCGAACGCCGGGTCGACGGCGTGCTCGTCTGCGACCTGCGCACCGACGACCGGCGGGTGCCGGCGCTGGAGGAGCTGCAACTGCCGGCGGTGGTGATCGGCGGCCCCGGCCACACCGGCGGCCTCGCGAGCGTCTGGGCCGACGACGCGGCGGCGCTGGTCGAGACGGTGGAGTACCTGGTCGCGCTCGGCCACCGGCGCATCGCCCGGGTCGGCGGGCTGCCCTCGCTGCTGCACACCGAGATCCGCACCGAGGCGTTCACCGGCGTGTGCCGGCGGCTCGGGCTGGAGGAGGCGCAGACGGTCTGGTCCGACTACACCGGCGAGGAGGGCGCGCGGGTGACCCGCCGGCTGCTCAGCTCCGCCGCACGCCCCACCGCGGTGATCTACGACAACGACGTGATGGCGATCGCCGGGCTCTCGGTGGCCCAGGAGATGGGCCTGGCCGTCCCCGGCGACCTGTCCATCGTGGCCTGGGACGACTCGCCGCTCTGCCGGCTGGTGCACCCGCCGCTGACCGCGCTGGGCCGGGACATCCCGGCGTACGGCGCGCACGCCGCCCGGCAGCTCCTCGCCGTGATCGCGGGTGAGCCGGCCGCCGCGGTCCAGGACGAGACCGCGCACCTCACGCCGCGCGGCAGCACGGCCCCACCTCGTACGACGGACCGCTGAACCGGTTCAGCTCAGCGGGCGGCGGACGGGAACTCCTCGAACCACGCCTCGACCCGCTCGGCGGTCGCCGGGCGGGCCAGCGCGAAGCCCTGCCCGTACCGGCAGCCGGCCCGGCGCGCGCCCGCCACCTGGCCCTCCGACTCCAGCTCCTCGACCACCAACTCGACCCCGAGCCGGTCGGCCAGGTTCGCCACCACGTCGATGAGCGGACGCTGCCCGTCCCCACCCGGCCGGACCAGATGCGGGCCCACCTTGAGCAGGTCGATCGGCAGGCGGCGAAGCTGGGCGAGCGAGGCGTGCTCGGCGCGGAAGTCGTCGAGCGCGGTCCGCACGCCGATCGAGCGGAGACCGGCGAGCCGGGCCACCACAGTGGACAACTCGGCGCCCACCCCCGGCTCGGCCACCTCCACCACCAGCCGCTCCGGCGACACGTCGTACGCGGCCAGCGCGGTCGCCGTACGCGCCACGAAGTCCGGCGCGGCCAGCTCACGCGGCGTCACGTTGACAGCCATCCACAGCTCCCGGCCGCCCCCCGACCACGCGGCGAGCTGGCGGCAGGCCCGGTCCACCACCCACCGCCCGATCTCGCCGACCAGATCGAGGTCGGCCGCCACCGGCAGCAACTCCGCCGGCAGCACGGTGCCCAGCGTGGGACTGCGCCAGCGCAGCAACGCCTCGGTGCCGACCGGTGTCCGCTCCGCGAGCGCCACCACCGGCTGGTAGACCAGGTCCAGCTCACCGCGCGCCACCGCGCCGGGCAGCTCCCGTTCCAGATCCAGGCGCCGGACCAGTTGCTCCTCCAGGTAGGCGTCGTACCACTCGACCCGGTCCCGGCCGAGCTGCACCGCCCGGCGGCGGGCCAGGTCGGCCTGACGCAGCACGTCCTCCGGCTCGCCGCTTCCGGTCTCGGCCAGCCCGACGCTCACCCGCACCCGGGCCACCCCGCCCGGCCGCGGGTACGGCTCGGTCAGCGCCGCCAGCAGCCGGGTGCCGAGCGCGTACGCCAGCACCGGCCCGACATCGGTGAGGACCGCGTACTCGGTGTCGCCCAGCCGGGCGACCAGGTCGTGCGCCTCGACGCCGACTCGGAGCCGGCGCGCGACCTCGGTGAGCACCGGCCCCTCCGGCACGGCCGCGCCCTCGCCGTGCAGGTCGACCACGAGCAGGGCGCCACCGCTGCGCTGCGCCAACGCCCGGACCAGATCCGCGCGCGTCAGCGGCGCGGGCTCGACGGCCCGGGCATCAGGCCCGAGCCGGCGCCGCAGCCACGCCTCCCGGGCCGCCAGTCGTTGCACGCGGCGACGCTGGTCCGCGGCGGCGAGCAGCTCACCCACCATGATCGGCGGAACGACCGTCAGGCCCAGGGCCATCGCGCCGGTGCTGAACTCCCCCACCACGCACAGATGGACACCGGCGGCCAGCGCGGCGATCCCGGCCGGCGCGGTGAGGCGGGGCCAGGCGGCCGGCGCCCCGTCCCGGTCCGGCCGCTCCCCGGCCCAGGCACGCCGGAGGCCCGCGACGGTCAGCAGCGCCCCCGCCAGCAGCGGCGCCGCGACAACCGGCAGCGCCCGGTCCGGCGCGCCGTACGCCAGCAGCACCACAAGCAGCGTCAGCCCGCCGAGCGTCAGCGCGGCCCCGGCGTGACAGCGTGCGGCGCCCGGCCGGCGGTGACGTTCGGCGAGGGCCACCACCACGAGCACGGCCAGCACCACCGCGCCGCCCGACGCGGCGATCCCGGCGGCGGCCGGGACCGGGCCGCCCGGCAGCAGCATCCAGCCGGCGAAGACCAGGCTGACGCCGAGCGCGAGCACGTCGACGGTACGGCGTACCAGCTCGGGCCCGGACAGCCGGGACCGGCCGGGCAGGCGCAGCAGCGCCGTCACGTACAGCGGCGCGGTGAGGCACAGCCCGGTCAGCGCGATCGGCAGCCGGTACGCGGGATCACTCAGCGGCAGCACCGCCACGGAGAGCCCGGCGACCAGGACGGCGGCGTCGAGGATCGCGGCGACCCGACGGGACAACGCGACCCGGCGCGCCTGCCGCCCGGTCGTCACGCCCGCCGCGAGTGCGTCCCGGCGCTCGGGTGGGCCGGTTTCGGCGCTCCGGGCTGGTGATTCGGCGGTTCGGGCGTCGACGGTCGGCGGCGCGTTCGGGGCGAGGTCGCTCAGAGCGGGCAGCGCTCCGCCGGCCAGCCAGGCGAGCCGGACGCAGGCGAGTGCGGATCCACCGGCGACGGCGAGCGCAGCCGCGGCCGGACCGGGTAGGAGCCCGGCGACGCCCGCCAGGAGAAAGACCGCGCCGGTGAGCGACACGGCGACATCGGGCAGGGGTGGCCGCCGACGGGGACCGGCGGGAGGAGGGACGGGCACGGCGGTCGCCTTCGTGAGGGGGCACGGGGGCGGTGCGGTTGCGGTTCGCGGTAACGACGTGCGGGGTCGGGGCGGGCGGACGCATCGGCGGGGACCGCTGCGGCCACGCCTAGAAACGATCCCGGAAGCGCCCGGCGACGTCATCCCACCAGTGACATCCGTCACACCCCAGCCTCCCGACGAGATCTCGGAAGCAAAGGGCCACCATGAGGACCGTTTCCTTCCAAGATCTCCATCGCACGACCCGCCCGCGCCAGATCTTGGTACGCAGTCGCCCTCGGGAGGGCGGAGACGTACCAAGATCTCCGGAGTTGACGGGGTTGCCGGGGCTGCCGGGGCGCGGGGTGGCGGGAGTCGGCCGGGTGGGATCATCGGAGGGTGAGCCGTGCCGATACCGTCCGTTTCCGACACAACCAGGCCATCCTGGTCGCCGCGATCGTCGCCACCATCGGCGCGCTGCCGCTGGCCTCCGCCCGCTGGTGGCTGCTCTGGGTGCTGCTCGTCCCGCTCACCGTCGCGGTCTGGGCGTGGCGCGCCGGCACCGACGCCGACGCCTCGGAACTGCGGCTGCGGGCGATCGCCGGGCAACGCCGGGTGCCGTGGACGCGCGTCACCGAACTGGCCGGCGACGCCCGGGGCCGCGCGCTCGCCCGGCTCGACGACGGCGAGGTGGTGATGCTGCCGGCGGTACGCGCCACCGAGCTGCCCCACCTGATCGCCGTCACCGGGCAGGAGCTGCCCGGTGAGGCGAACGATCAGTAACCGTCGACCACCCGGTTCGTCAGCTCCTCCCCGGCCACGTACCGGCGCAGCTGCTCGGCCACCAGGCGGTACGCCCGGGGCAGCAGACCGCGTACCGAGCCGCCGATGTGCGGGGTGAGCAGCAGGTTCGGCAGCTCCCACAGGGGATGGTCGGCGGGCAGCGGCTCCGGGTCGGTGACGTCCACCGCCGCCCGCAGGCGCCCCGAGGCCAGCTCGGCGAGCAACGCGGGGGTGCTGACCACCGGCCCCCGTGCGGCGTTCACCAGCAACGCGCCGTCCGGCATCGCGGCCAGGAACTTCTCGTCGACCAGCCCCCGGGTCCGGTCGGTCAGCGGCACCAGCAGCACCACCACGTCCGCCTCCGGCAGCAGGGCGGGCAGCTCGTCCACCCCGTGCACACCCTGGTCCGGGCGCGGCGTACGGGCCACCAGCGTGAAGCTCACCTCGAACGGGGCGAGCCGGTCACGCACCGCCGTGCCGATCGAGCCGGCGCCCACGATCAGCACGCGCTTACCGGCAAGTTCGTCGGTCGGCGCGACCTCGTCGTACGCCCACTCGCGCCGCGCCTGCGCCCGGGCCAGCGGCGCGAACCCGCGCAGCGAGGCGAGGATCGCGGCCACCACCCACTCGGCGGTGGGCGAGTCGTGCACGCCCCGGGCGTCGCAGAGCGTCACACCGTCCGGGACGCGCCCCACCCAGGCGTCCGCGCCGGCGGAGAGCAGCTGCACCACCTCGACGTCCGGCAGGCGGGCCAGGAACGCGCCGGCGTCCGGGCCGGACAGGAACGGCGGCACCCAGAACCGCACCCCGGCCGGGGACGACGGGGGCCGTTCCGGGTCCTCCAGCAGCTCCACGGTGACGCCGGGCGGCAGCTCGCCGAGCAGCCGGAGGCCTTCGGGGTGCGGGATCCATGCCTTCACGACCGCCGACCATATCGGCAGCCCCGGGCCGGCATGGCGTGGGCCGTGACGAACGCCCCGCCCGGGGTCGATTGACAGTGCAGCGGGGTATAACCGAGGACGGGATGCCGGTCGGGTGTTCCGCTTGCTGAGGGCGGTGGCGATGAGCGAGGACGGCCGGGGCCGGGTGGCCGTGCCGATTGCCGCGCTCACCGATCCCGACCGGTTGCGTGCGCTCGACGAGACGCGGCTCGACGCCGTACCCGACGAGGCGTTCGACAGGTTCGCCCGCCTGGTCGGCGACCTGCTCGACGTGCCGGTCGCGCTGGTCTCCCTGGTCGACGCCGACCGGCAGTTCTTTCCCGGCGCGACCGGGCTGCCGGAGCCCTGGGCGGCGCGCCGGCAGACACCGCTGAGCCACTCGTTCTGCCAGCACGTCGTCGACATCGAGATGCCGCTGGTGCTGCCCGACGCCCGCCTCTACCCCCGGGTACGCCTCAACCTGGCCATCGAGGACCTGGGCGTGGTGGCGTACGCCGGAATGCCGCTCACCGACCTGGACGGGCGGGTGCTCGGCTCGCTCTGCGCGATCGACAGCAAGCCCCGGGCCTGGACCCCCGAGCAGTTGCGTACGCTCGCCGACCTGGCCGCCGCGTGCTCCTCGGAGCTGCGGCTGCGCATCGCGGTCCGCGGCGCCGAGCAGGCCCGCCGCCGCGCCGAGGAGGCGCACGACCGGCTCGCCATGCTGGCCGGGATGAGCGAGATGCTCGGCGGCACGCTCGACGTGGCCACTGCCGTCGACCGGCTCGGGCACGCGATGGTGCCGCTGCTCGCCGACTGGTGCCTGATCACGCTCGTCGACCCGGCGGGCCGCCCGCGCACCGTCACCGGCGTACACCGGGAGGCCGAACGCGGGGCCGACCTGGCCCGCTTCGCCGAGTTGCTGACGACCGGCCTCAGCGCGGAGTCGCAGATCCGTTCGGTGCTGCGTACCGGGCGGCCGGCGGTGCGGGCCGTGGCCGGACTGGACGACGTGGCGCGCGGCACCACGCGCCCGGAGCTGGTGCCGCTCGCCGACCGGCTCGGCATCGGCTCCCACCTGACCGTGCCGATCACCGCCGCCGGGGACCGGGTGATCGGGGCGGTCACCCTCGTCAACCGCCAGGGGCGGCGCGGTTTCGACGACAGCGACCTGCGCACCGCGCAGGACATCGGGGTACGCGCCGGACAGGCGGTCGGCAACAGCCGCCTCTACGGTGAGCAGCGCCACGTCGCCGAGGTGCTCCAGCACAGCATGCTGCCCACCCTGCCGACGGTGCCGGGGATCGAGCTGGCCGCCCGCTACCTGCCGGTCGCGGACCGGGTCGAGGTGGGCGGTGACTGGTACGACGCATTCGTCCAGCCCGACGGCGAGCTGGTGGCCGCGATCGGTGACGTCGCCGGTCACGACATCGAGGCGGCGGCCACCATGGGCCAGTTGCGCAACCTGGTGCGCGGCAACGCGTACGGGCGCGACGACCCGGTGGAGTTGCTGGTGGCGCAGCTCGACCGGGCGATGGGCGGGCTGCGGGTGCCCACCGTCGCCACCGCGGTGCTGGCCCGGATCCGCCCGGACGGGGACGGGCTGCGGGTCTCCTGGTGCAACGCCGGGCATCCCCCACCGGTGCTGGTCCGGGCGGACGGCACGGTCTCGGTCGCCGAGGGACGCGGGCCGCTGCTCGGCCTGGCCCGGGCGCCCCTGCGTACCGGCCGGACACTGGTCCTCGCCCCCGGCGACACGCTGCTGCTGCACACCGACGGGCTGATCGAGCGCCGGGACCGGTCGATCGACGAGGGACAGGCCGACCTGCTCGCCCATCTCCGCGCCGACGGGCCGGGCGCACCGCTGGACCTGCTCTGCGACCGGCTGCTCGCCGCCGCCCACCGCCGTGAGGACGACGTGGCCCTGCTCGCCCTGCGTGCCGGCTGAGCTGAGCGGCCCGGTTCGGCGCTTCGCCCGGCTAGGCTGGGCCGGGTGAGAGCGCGTCTTCCGTACCCCCGTGCCCGCCGGCTCCGCACGGCGCTGGCGGTGTCCTGCGCGGCGCTGCTGCTGGGCAGCGCCGGTTGCGCCCTCGGCGAGCCCGAGCCGGACCCGGCCGGCGCGCCGCCCAACCTGCCGAGCCCGTCCAGCACCGCCAGCCCGGGTGGGGCCGGCCAGCAGGTGGTCGCCACCGTGCTGGCCAAGGGTCTGGAGGTGCCGTGGGGCATCGCGTTCCTGCCCGACGGCGCGGCGCTGGTGACCGAGCGGGACAAGGGGCGGATCCTGCAGGTCGGCCCCGAGTCCGGCCCGGACGGGCTGGCCGTGCGGCCGGTGCAGACCGTGCCGGACGTGGCCGCCGGCGGCGAGGGCGGTCTGCTCGGCATCGCGGTCTCGCCGGCGTACGAGCGGGACCGGACGATCTTCGTCTACTACACCGCCGAGAACGACAACCGGATCGCCAAGATGCGGCTCGGGCAGGCGCCGACGCCGATCCTGACCGGCATCCCGAAGGCCGGCACGCACAACGGCGGCGGGCTGGGCTTCGGCCCGGACGGTCTCCTCTACGCCAGCACCGGCGACGCCGGGCGCACCGAGAACGCCCAGGACGCGAAGAGCCTCGGCGGCAAGATCCTGCGGATCACCCCGGACGGCAAGCCGGCGCCGGGCAACCCGACCGCCGGGTCGCCGGTCTGGTCGACCGGACACCGCAACGTGCAGGGCTTCGCCTGGACGCCGGACAAGAAGATGTACGCGGTGGAGTTCGGGCAGAACACCTGGGACGAGATCAACCCGATCAACAAGGGCGGCAACTACGGGTGGCCCCGGGTGGAGGGGCGCAGCGACGACAGGCGCTACGTCAACCCGATCACGCAGTGGCCCACCGGTGACGCCTCCTGCTCCGGCCTGGCCGCCGTGGATCGGCTGCTGGTCGCCGCCTGCCTGCGCGGGCAACGGCTGTGGCTGGTGGAGCTGGCCGGCAACGGGACCGTCCTCGGTCAGCCGCGCGACCTGCTCAACGACAAGTACGGCCGGCTCCGGGCGGCGGCGGTGGCCCCGGACGGCTCGCTCTGGGTGAGCACCTCGAACCGGGACGGGCGGGGCCGGCCCGCCGCCGAGGACGACCGCCTCCTGCGGCTGGTCTTCGCCGACGGGGGCGCCGGCCGGAGCTGATCCGGGTCGGCAGGTTTGTCAAGATCGCTCAAGGGGCAGGTCAGGATCTCAGCATGGACGGCCACGACAACGAAGAGCACCGCGCGGGGGACGAGACGTCGCCCGGGCGCGGGCCTGCCCGCCGCTGGACGGCGTGGCGGCCGGGTCACCGGCTGCGCCGGCTGGGTGTCGTGCTGGCCCTGTTCGCGGTCACGCTCGGCGGCATCGTGGTCGGCACGTACGCGGGCGGCCACGTCGGCACCGACATCGGCCCGTTCCGGGCCGAACTGAAGCTCAGCCCGTCGCTGAGCGGCGGCACCACCGTCGACATCCCGCCGCTGGGCGCGTTGCTGCTGGACAGCCACGACGGGCCGGCGTACCTGACCGTCGAGGTGGGCGCGCTCGACCAGGGGCGCACCGAGGCGCTGATCGACGACCCGGCCAGCATCAGCCGGGCCAGCCAGTCGGCCGTGCAGGACGTCCGCGACGGCGTGATGCGGCTCGGGCTGCGTACGCTCGCCTCGGCGGTCCTGGCCACGCTGATCCTGGCCGCGCTTGTGTTCCGCGACGTGCGCCGTACCGCCTGGGCCGGCGGCCTGGCGCTCGTCATCACCGCCGGCAGCCTCGGAGTGGCCGCGACGACGCTGCGTCCGCAGGCGATCGAGGAGCCACGGTACGAGGGCCTGCTGGTGAACGCGCCCGCGATCGTCGGTGACGCGCGGCGGATCGCCAACGACTACACCAAGTACGCCGAGCAGTTGCAGCGGCTGGTCGGCAACGTCAGCAAGCTGTACACCACGGTCTCCGCGCTGCCGGTGGTGCAGCCGTCGCCCGGCACCACCCGGGTGCTGCACGTGTCGGACATGCACCTCAACCCGACCGGCTGGCAGTTGATCCGTACCGTGGTCGAGCAGTTCGGCATCGACGTGGTCATCGACACCGGCGACATGACCGACTGGGGCAGCGAGCCGGAGGCGTCCTTCGTCGGCTCGATCGGCCTGCTCAAGAAGCCGTACGTGTTCATCCGCGGCAACCACGACTCGCCGCGCACCGCCGCCGCGGTGGCCCAGCAGCCGAACGCGATTGTGCTGAACAACTCGATCACGACGGTGGGCGGGCTGACCATCGCCGGCATCGGCGACCCCCGCTTCACTCCGGACAAGGAGACCTCACCGGCCGGCAGCGGCCTCACCGCCGCCGTCGCCGACCAGGTGATCGGCGCCGGTGAACAGCTCGCCGCGACGGTCGAGAAGTCGCCGCGCAAGGTCGACATCGCGCTCGTGCACGATCCCGCCTCGGCCGGCCCGCTCTCCGGCACCTGCCCGCTGGTGCTCTCCGGGCACACCCACGCCCGGCAGGTGTCGAAGCTGCCGGAGGTGCCCGGCAAACAGCCGACCACGCTGATGGTGGAGGGCTCGACCGGCGGGGCCGGGCTGCGCGGCCTGGAGGGCGAGAAGCCGACGCCGCTGACCATGACGGTGCTCTACTTCGACCAGCAGAAGCTGCTCCAGGCCTACGACGAGATCACCGTGGGCGGGACCGGGCAGTCGCAGGTCAACCTGGAGCGGCACGTCATCCGCGACCCGGCCAAGGGCGACCAGGTGCCGGTCACCCCGACCCCGACCCGGGGACCCTCCGAGTCGCCGTCGCCGGGTACGACCACCCTGAGCCCCACCGCCACCCCCACCCGCTGACCGTCCGGGCCTTCTCCGGCCGCCTGCCGCGCGGACGCCCGGTCACCGCGTGTCACCGACCCGTCCGGCACTGGCATGTCCTGCCGCCGCCTTTGCTCTGCAACCATCGGCGCGGCAGGCACCGGGAGTGACCGCACGGACGGCCGCGCGCCGCGGGCACTCTTCGCCGCACCCCAGCTCAGGGCGATGCTGCGGATGTGGCTGCAGAGCAAAGGCGGCGAGAGGCGATCGCCCGGGTCGCCGGAGCCGGTCACTCTCAGCAATCGGGCGAATCTGTCACGTTCCGTGACCACCACGACCTGCCGCGCCGCCGGGTCGAGCCGGACCAGCCCGGCGCGGTCAGCGCAGCGCGATCGCGGCCAGCGCGGCGTTGACGATGCTGCCCGGCAGCAGGTCGTGCAACTCGTACAGCTCCCGGACGTTGCCGGACTGGCCGAACTCGTCCACGCCGAGCGGCACCGCCGGGGCGCCGACCGCCGAGCCGAGCCAGGCCATCGCGTGCGAGGCCGCGTCGTGCACGGTGACCACCGGCACCCGGTCGGCGAAAGCCGACCGCAGCGCGCCCGGCACGCTCGGCACCGTCGCGGTCCGCACACCTTGACGCAGCGTCCGCTGCCACGCCCGGTAGAGGCGGTCCAGGCTGGTCACGTCCACGACGTGCGCGGCCACGCCCTCCTCCGCCAGCTCCGCGGCGGCGGCGAGCACCTCCGGCAGCACCGCGCCGGAGGCCGCGAGCTGCACGACCGGGGCGTCAGCCAGATCGGGGTACGCCTGGTGCGCGTCGACGAGCCGGTACGCGCCGGCCACCACCTGCCGCCGCAGCACCGCGTCCCCGAGCCGGGTCCGGGCCGCCTCGAACGGGGCCTGGTCGATCGGCCGGGTGCTGAGCCGGAAGTAGTACGCCCCGTCCTCGGCCGGCGCGGCGGTGGCGGCGGGCGCGGCGCCACCGGCGATCTGCCCGAGCGCGTCGCAGAGCAGCCAGTCGAGGCTGCCGGCGTACGCGGGCTCCAGGAACGTCACCCCGGGCAGCTCCAGGCCGACCGAGGCGGTGATGGTGGACTGGTGCGCGCCACCCTCGGGGGCCAGCGTGATGCCGGACGGGGTGCCGGCCACCACGAACCGGGAACCGGAGTACGTCCCGTAGAGGAACGCGTCGAGACCGCGCAGCACGAACGGGTCGTAGACGGTGCCCACCGGCAGCAGCGGCTGGCCGGACAGGTCCCACGACAGGCCGAGCTGGCCCAGCAGCAGGAACAGGTTCATCTCCGAGATGCCCAGCTCGATGTGCTGCCCGGCGGGGCTCTCGGTCCAGCGCAGCATCCGGTCCTCGGTCCAGGAGCGCTGCTCGGTCGGGGCGAACACGCCCGTCTTGTTGATGAACCCGGCCAGGTTGGTCGAGGTGGCCACGTCCGGCGCGGTGGTCACCAGGTAGGGCGCCACCTGCGGATCGCGGGCCAGGTCGACCAGCACCCGGCCGAAGACCTCCTGGGTGGAGACCGGCTTGTTCGCGCGTACCCGCGTGGTTTCCGGAACGGTGACGCCCAGCGCCCGCTCGCGCGGCGCGCGGGACAGCGCCTCCCGGCGCTCGCCGGCCCGGATGCCGGCCGGGGACGCCGGGTCGAGACGGTCCCACTCGGTCTCCGGGGTCAGGCCCTGCGCGGCGCGCAGCGCGTCGACCTGCTCGGTGGTGAGCAGCGCCGAGTGGTTGCGCGGGTTGCCGGCGATGGGCAGACCCCAGCCCTTGACCGTGTACGCGAACACGACGCTGGGCCGGTCGGCCACCGCGTCGCACTGGGCGTACGCGTCGAGCATCGCCTGCGCGTCGTGGCCGCCCAGGTCGGTGACGAGCGGGCCCAGCTCGTCGTCGCCGATGTCGGCCACGAACGCGGCCACCTCGGCCGGCGCGCCGTCCAGGAACTGCTTGCGCAGCGCCGGGCCGGCCAGCCCGAACAGCGACTGGTACTGCTCGTTGGGCATCCGGTCGATCCAGTCGCGCAGCGCCGCGCCACCCGGCCGGGCGTACGCCTCGGCGAGCTTGCGGCCGTACTTGACCTCCACGACGTGCCAGCCGGCCGCCTCGAACTGGCCGCGCCACTGGTTGATCCGGATGCCGGGGACGACCCGGTCCAGCGACTGCCGGTTGAAGTCGACGAGCCACATCACGTTGCCCAGGCCGGTGGTGGCCGGGTCGGCGACCGCCTCCCAGATGTTGCCCTCGTCCAGCTCGGCGTCGCCGATGATGGCGACGAACCGGGAGTGCGGGCGCGGGCCGAAGTGCGCGTCGACGTAGCGGCGGGTCACGGCGGCGAACAGCGGCGCGGCGGCGCCCAGGCCGACCGAGCCGGTGGAGAAGTCCACCTCGTCCGGGTCCTTGGTCCGCGACGGGTACGACTGGAGGCCGCCGCGCGCCCGCAGCTTCGGCAGGTACGACTTGTCGAGGTTGCCGAGCAGGTACTGGATGGCGTGGAACACCGGCGAGGCGTGCGGCTTGACCGCGACCCGGTCCTCGGCGTCGAGGTGCTGGAACCAGAGCGCGGTCATCGCTGTCACCAGGGAGGCGCTCGACGCCTGGTGGCCGCCGACCTTCACCCCGTCGCCGGTGTCGCGGTCGTGGTTGGCCGCGTCGACGATGCGGGTGGCGAGCCAGAGCACCCGGCGCTGGATCTCGTCGAGGACGTCGAGGTCGTGCTGGTTCACGGTGACTCCATCCGGGCGTCGCCGTTGACGCCCACTGAGTGGGGGTGAGGCGTTAGGAAGGGCCCCTTCCCATGCACCAGGCGTTAAGAAGGGGCCCTTCCTTACAACACGTCAGGCGCCGAGGCGCGCCAGGATCAGCTCGCGGACCGTCTTCGCGTCCGCCTGGCCGCGGGTGGTCTTCATGACCGCGCCGACCAGCGCGCCGGCCGCCGCGACCTTGCCACTGCGGATCTTGTCGGCGACGTCCGGGTTGGCGGCGATCGCCTCGTCCACGGCGGCGGTGAGGGCGCCGGTGTCCGAGACGACCTCCAGGTTGCGGTTGGTCATGATCTCGGTCGGCGAGCCCTCGCCGGCCACCACGCCCTCCAGCACGGTACGGGCCAGCTTGTCGTTGAGCTTGCCCGCGTCGACGAGGCCCTGCAGCTCGGCGACCTGGGCCGGGGTGGCGCCCACGTCGGCCAGCTCCACGCCGGTCTCGTTGGCGCGGCGGGACAGCTCACCCAGCCACCACTTCCGGGCCGCCGCGGGGGTCGTGCCGGCGGCCACTGTCGCCTCGATCAGCTCGACCGCGCCGGCGTTGACCACCGACTGCATGTCGAGGTCGGACAGGCCCCACTCCTGCTGGATCCGCTTGCGGCGCAGCCGCGGCAGCTCCGGCAGGGCGGCCTTCAGCTCGGCCACCCACGCGGTGTCCGGGGCGAGCGGCACGAGGTCCGGCTCCGGGAAGTACCGGTAGTCGGTGGCGGTCTCCTTGGACCGGCCCGACGTGGTGTCGCCGGTGTCCTCGTGGAAGTGCCGGGTCTCCTGGGTGATCCGGCCACCCGCCTCCAGCACGGACGCCTGGCGCAGCATCTCCGAGCGCACCGCCCGCTCGACCGAGCGCAGCGAGTTGACGTTCTTGGTCTCGGTGCGGGTGCCCCACTCCTCGCCCGGCCGGTTCAGCGACGTGTTGACGTCGCAGCGCAGCGAGCCCTCCTCCATCCGCACGTCGGAGACGCCGAGCGAGCGGATCACGTCGCGCAGCTCGGCGACGTAGGCGCGGGCGACCTCGGGCGCGAGCGCGCCGGTGCCGGGGATGGGCTTGGTGACGATCTCGACCAGGGGGATGCCGGCCCGGTTGTAGTCGACGAGCGACTCGGTGGCGCCGTGGATGCGGCCGGTGGCGCCGCCGACGTGCAGCGTCTTGCCGGTGTCCTCCTCCAGGTGCACCCGCTCGATGCCGATGCGTACCAGCTCGCCGTTGACCTCGACGTCCAGGTAGCCGTCGAAGCACAGCGGCTCGTCGTACTGGCTGATCTGGAAGTTCTTCGGCATGTCCGGGTAGAAGTAGTTCTTCCGGGCGAACCGGCACCATTCGGCGATCGAGCAGTTGAGCGCCAGCCCGATCCGGATGGTCGCCTCGATGGCGGCCTTGTTCGCCACCGGCAGCGAGCCGGGCAGGCCGAGGCAGACCGGGCAGACCCGGGTGTTCGGCTCGCCGCCGAAGTCGGTCGGGCAGCCGCACCACATCTTGGTGTTCGTGCCCAGCTCGACGTGGGTCTCCAGGCCGATCACCGGTTCGAAGCGCGCGACGACCTCGTCGTACGCGGGCAGTGTCGTCGTCATCTGAGCTCCAGGCGCGATCCGGACAGAACCGTTCCAGCCTAATCGGCTGGCCCGGCCACCCCGCTGCCGGGCTTCGAGATCACCGCGCGGGGCCCGGGCGTCACTCGGGTGTGGTGAAGGTCCGGCGACGGTTGTACGCCAGCACGAGCAGGATGCCGCCGATGGAGAAGGCCACGATGCTCAACAGCAGCAGCACGAGCGGCGAACCCGGCCCGGTGATCGGCAGCCACGCGCCGCTCACCTTCGACGGCGAGGCCGTCGGCAGCGGCGCCGAGGTGCTGCTCTCCGACGGTGTGGCGGCCGGGTCGTCAGGGGTCGGCGTGGCCGTCGGGTCGGCCGGGTCGGGCGTCGAGCCGGTCGGGGACGCCGTCGGGGTGCCCGGGTTCCGCGCGGCGACGGTCAGCGACACCTGCTTGGTGGCGCTGGTGCTGTAACCCTTCGCCGCGACGGTGAAGGCGAACGTGCCGGCGCTGCCCGGGGTGCCGCTGAGCTTGCCCTCCCCGTCGAGGGTGAGGCCGTCCGGCAGGGCCCCGGCCGCCAGGGAGAACACGATGTCCGAGTCACCGGCGGCGGTGAACCGGAAGGAGTAACGCTTGCCGACCGTGGCGGCGGGCGGGTCGCCGGAGGTGAACGCGGCCGCCGCCTCGGCGACCACGATGGTGGCGTCCTGCTCGTCGAAGCGGTCGTTCTTGTCGGTCATCCGCAGCGTGAACGTGTACGTCCCCGCGGTGGTCGGTGAACCCCCGAGCGACGTACCCACCACGAGCATTCCCGGCGGCAGACTGCCCGAGACCACCGACAGCCGGTACGGCCCGGTGCCGCCGGTCGCCTCGACCGTGTGGATCGCGTACACCCGGCCCAGGTACATGGGCGACCGGGGCTTGCCCGACGTGATGACGACCTTGGGTTCGCGCACCTCGATCGTCGCCGTCTGCTCGTCGAAGAGGTCGTTCTTGTCGGTCATCCGCAACGTGAACGTGTACGTCCCGGCAGTGGTCGGTGAACCCCCGAGCGACGTACCCACCACGAGCATCCCCGGCGGCAGACTGCCCGAGGTCACCGACAGCCGGTACGGCGCGGTGCCACCGGTCGCCTCGACCGTGTGGATCGCGTAGACCTGCCCGATGACCATGACCGACCGGGGTTTGCCCGAGGTGATGGTGACGGCCTCGGTGGCGACGGTGGCCGGTTGCGCGGCGGCCGGCTGCCCGGCGCCCAGCAGCAACGCGACGACCATCGTCAGGGCCATGACCGGGCGAAGTGTCCCCATCGCACATCCAGCTCTCGGTCGGAACCGCTCGCGTCCGCCAGCGGGCCACAGTCCAGTCGATCCAGCAGACTCGCAGTTTATTCGACCAGTGCCAGTGACCCCCGGCAATCCCCTGATCGGTGATCACCGTGTCGGTACGGAGGCGGGCGGGCCGCCTCCGTACCGTCCGGTTCAGATCGTCGGCGGGGTGAGCGTGCCGACGGCGCTCTCCAGCGCGGCGGCGATCCGGTACATCCGGTCGTCCGCCATGGTCGGCGCCATGATCTGGAAGCCCACCGGGAGCCCGTCGGACAGGCCGCACGGCACCGAGATGGCCGGGCCGCCGTACAGGTTCGTCGGGATGGTGAACAGGTCCGCCAGGTACATCTGGTACGGGTCGGCGGTACGCGACCCGAGCGGGAACGCCACGAACGGCGTGGTCGGCGAGATCAGCGCGTCGACCTGCTCGAACGCGCTGGTGAAGTCCCGCGTGATCAGCGTGCGGACCTTCTGCGCCTGGCCGTAGTAGGCGTCGTAGTAGCCCGAGGAGAGCGCATACGTGCCGATCATGATGCGGCGCTTGACCTCGGGGCCGAAGCCAGCCTCGCGGGTCAGCGACATGACCTCCTCAAGCGACCGGTTGCCGTCGTCGCCGACCCGCAGGCCGAACCGGACGCCGTCGAACCGGGCCAGGTTGGAGGAGCACTCGCTCGGCGCGATCAGGTAGTAGGCCGGCAGCGCGTACTTGAAGTGCGGGCAGGAAACCTCGACGATCTCCGCGCCCAGCTTCGCCAGCGCCTCGGCCGCGTCGCGGAACGCGGCCATCACGCCCGGCTCCGCGCCCTCGCCGATGAACTCGGTGACCATGCCGAGCTTCACGCCGGTCAGGTCGCCGGTGGCGCCGAGGCGCGCGGCGGCCACCACGTCCGGCACCGGGGCCGGGATCGACGTGGAGTCGCGCGGGTCGTGACCGCCGATCACCTCGTGCAGCAACGCGGCGTCGAGCACGGTACGCGCGCACGGGCCGGGCGTGTCCAGCGACGAGGAGAACGCCACCAGGCCGTAGCGGGAGGTGCCACCGTAGGTGGGCTTCGCGCCGACGGTGCCGGTGACCGCGCCGGGCTGGCGGATCGAGCCGCCGGTGTCCGAGCCGATCGACAGCGGCGCCTCGTACGCGGCCAGCGCCGCCGCGCTGCCACCGCCGGAGCCGCCCGGGATCCGGTCGGTGTCCCACGGGTTACGGGTCGGCCCGTACGCCGAGTATTCGGTGGAGGAGCCCATGGCGAACTCGTCCATGTTCGTCTTGCCGAGCATCACCGTGCCGGCGGCGCGCAGCCGCTCGACGATGGTCGAGTCGTACGGCGGGCGCCAGCCCTCCAGGATCTTCGACCCGACCGTGGTCGGTACGCCCTTGGTGGTGAGCACGTCCTTCACCGCGACCGGCACACCGGCGAGCGGGCCGAGTTCGTCACCGGCGGCGCGGCGCTCGTCCACGGCACGCGCGGCGGCCAGCGCCCCCTCGGTGTCGACGTGCAGGAACGCGTGCACCCGGTCGTCGACGGCGCCGATGCGGTCCAGGTGGGCCTGGGTGACCTCGACGGCGGAGGTCTCGCCGCTCGCCACCAGCCCGGCGATCTCAACAGCGCTCAGCTTGGTCAAGTCGCTCATGCCGGCACTCCGCTTCGCTCCGTGCCGTCATGAGCGACAGCCATGCTGGGCCCGATGATTCGCTCGCTGCGCTCGCTCATGAGGCCACATCCTCGTCCAGGATCCGCGGGACGCGGAACCGCTGCTCCTCGGCGTCGGGTGCGCCCGACAGCGCCTCCTGCGGGGTCAGGCCCGGCCGTACGACGTCCTCGCGGAGCACGTTCGTCAGCGGCACCGAGTGGGACGTCGGCGGGATGTCCGCCGCGGCGACCTCGCCGACCTGCGCGACCGACTGGAGGATCACATCCAGCTGGCCGGCGAAGGTGTCCAACTCCTCCTCCGTGACGGCGAGCCGCGACAGTCGCGCGAGGTGCGCGACCTCCTCGCGGGAGATGGCGGCCATCGGGTGCCCCCTTCGTGGCTGTCCTGAGACGTCTGCGGTGGGCCGGCCGCGCGTACGGGATGACGCGCGGTGACCGGAGCGAGTCTATTGTCCCGCCGTCACGACGACGCCTTCGCCTCCCCCTCCGGCGCCGCTCCGCTGCGGCTCCCGGCCTCCACCGGGCGCACCGGACGGTAGCGCGACAACCAGGCCACCAGGTCCTCGGCCGGCATCGGCCGGGCGTGGAACCAGCCCTGCGCCACGTCGCATCCGGCGGCGTGCAGCAGCCGCCAGGTGCGCTCGTCCTCCACGCCCTCGGCCACCACCCGCAGCCCGAGCGCGCCGGCCAGCTCGATCATCGAGCGGACGATCGCCGCGTCGTCCGGGTCGTCGGCCATCCCGAGGACGAACGAGCGGTCCACCTTCACCTCGGACAGCGGCAGCCGGCGCAGGTGTTGCAGCGACGAGTAGCCGGTGCCGAAGTCGTCCAGCGCGATGCCGACGCCGATGCGGTGCAACTGGGTGATGCTGGCGAGCACCCGCCGGGGGTCGGCCATCAGCGCGCCCTCGGTGATCTCCACCTGGAGCCGCTGCGGCGGCACCCCGTACCGGGCCAGCCGGTCGGCGATCTGGTCGGCGATCTCGCCGGTGTGCAGGTCACGGACGCTGACGTTGAGCGCGGCCCGCAGCGTGAGCCCGGCCGCCGACCACTTGGCCAGCTGCTCCACCACGTCGTCCACCACGCGGCGGGTGAGCAGTCGCATCACCGCGCTCTGCTCGGCGACCTGGATCAGCTCGCCCGGGTCGACCATGCCGCGGCGCGGGTGCCGCCACCGCAGCAGCGCCTCGACGCCGACCACCTCGCCGGTCGCGATCGCGATCTGCGGCTGGTAGTACATGGTGATCTCGCCCGGGTGCCCGGACTGGTCCTCCGGCTCGGCGCTCCCGTCGGCGGTCGGCCCGATGACGCCGGGCGCGCCGGTGCTCACCGCGGCCTGCGCGTCGTGCCCGGTGTCGGTCTCGTGCGCGGCCTCCGTGTCGCGCCCGGTGCCGGTCTCCGCCGCGTCGGCGTCCCCGCCACCGACCACTGGCGTCGCCACCACCGCTCCGGCGCGCGCGGCCCGGCTGCGGACCGGGTCGGCGCCGGTGAGGATCCGCTCGATCAGGTCGTCGTCGTGCCGCTCCGCGGCGCGGTCCCGACGACGCCGCAGCCACCGGTTCGGCCCGTCGCCGGAGCGTCCGCCGCCCCGGCCGTCGTCGCGCGCCGGGCGCTGGTTGCGCGACGGCCGCTCGGCCCGGGCCGGTCGCGGCGCCGACAGCGCCGGCGTCAGTGCCGCGCCGTCACCCCCGCGTACGCCCACCGTCTCCCCGCCCTGCGCGGACGGGCCCGACTCCAGCACCCGGCGCAGGTCGGCCAGGAGGCTCAGCCGCTCGGCCGAGTTGTGGTCGGACTCCGGCGCGTACACCGCCACCGTGTCGTTGCGATGCTTCGCGTCGTACATGGCCACGTCGGCGTGGCGCATCAGCGTGGCGAAGTCCTCGCCGTGGTCCGGGTAGAGCGCGATGCCGATCGAACCGCCCACGTCCAGCGGCAACCCGTCCAGCGGCACCGGCTCGGCGAGCGCGGCGACCACCCGGTCGGCCCGCTCGCGGGCCTGGTCGATGTCGGTGAGCCGGGGTACGACTATGGCGAACTCGTCACCGCCCAGTCGCGCCACCATGTCACCGGCGCCGACCACGCCCATCAGCCGGGCGCTCACCTCGACCAGCAGACGGTCCCCCACCGCGTGCCCGAGCGCGTCGTTGACGTGCTTGAACCGGTCGAGGTCGAGCAGCAGCAGCGCCAGGTGCGCGTCCGGCGCGCCCCGGGCGGCCCGCTCGCCGTGCAGGTGCACCTGCTCGGCCACCTCGGTGAGCAGCGCCTTGCGGTTGGGCAGCCCGGTGAGCGGGTCCACGTCGGCGAGCTGTTCCCGTTCCTCGGACAGCCGGGCCATCCGGTAGACGGCGAACAGCGGCACCAGCACCAGCGGGATCAGCGCCGCGCTGGCCCGGGCGGCGGCCACCAGCACCGGCGCGAGCAGCAGCAGCGAACCGGTGGACAGCAGCTCGTACGCCAGCCCGCTGCGCACGCTGGGCCACCACCGGTCGCCGAACCGCAGCCGCACGGCCGAGCTGACCAGCCCGTAGTTGACCACGAACCAGGCGAGCGTCGCGCCGCCCACCGCCGCCACGTCGGTCCAGTGCAGCCGGCCGTCGCCGAACAGCTCGCCCGGACCGAGCCG
Organism: Micromonospora sp. C41; assembly: GCF_018070485.1. Lineage (NCBI taxonomy): Bacteria > Bacillati > Actinomycetota > Actinomycetes > Micromonosporales > Micromonosporaceae > Micromonospora > Micromonospora sp. C41. Next base: position 333,584 of record NZ_JAGPXP010000003.1, read on the forward strand.
GCTGACCGCGTACGCGGCGGCGAGCGCGCACGCGTACTGCGCGGCGTTGAAGCCGGTACGCCAGGGCGCGTACCCGAGCCGCCAGCCGCTCACCGCGACGGCCACCGCCTGGACCGCCACCGCCGGGCCGAAGCCCCAGCCGAGCAGGATGGCGAAGGTGAAGCAGGTCGACGGGAACACGGCCGAGGTCTGCCGCCGCCCCGGCGGCACGAACGGGCGGGCGTCGCAGGCGACGGCGAGCGCCGCCATGGTCCAGAACGCGGCCGGCAGCTCGGTCAACCGGTCGGCGAGCGCGATCAGCGGCCCGGCCGAGACAAGTACGGCCACCACGCCGACCGCGCCGACGAAGCCGAAGAACGGCCCGCTCCGCCCGGGCGGGACGGAGTTACGCGGGTCGCCGGTCTCCATCGCACCTCCCGGGGGCAACGTCGTGGCGCGCGCCGTCACGCGCCGTACGCCAATGAAACGCCCTCCGAGGCGGTTTCCCCGACACGACAGTCACGAATCGGTCGGAGTCGTAATTAACTTGGTATCCGCGGACGATCGCCGTGACCAGCCCGTCAGTCCTCCACCCGGGCCACCTCGCGGGCCGCGTCCGGGCCGGAGTCCAGCAGCACCCGGAAGCCGTCCTCGTCGAGGATCGGCAGTTTCAGCGTGGCCGCCTTGTCGGCCTTGGAACCCGGGTTGTCGCCGACCACCACGAACCCCGTCTTCTTGGAGACCGAGCCGGTCACCTTGCCGCCCCTGACCTGGATCGCCTCGGCGGCCTGGTCCCGGCTGAACCCGCTGAGCGTGCCGGTGACGACGACGGTGACGCCGTCGAGCGGTCGTGGCCCCTCGTCGGCGGCCTCCTCGGCCATCCGTACGCCCGCCTCGGCCCACTTGCGCACGATGTCGCGGTGCCAGTCGACGGCGAACCACTCCTTGACGCTGGCGGCGATGGTCGGGCCGACGCCGTCCACCGAGGACAGCTCCTCCTCGCCGGCGGCCTCGATGGCGTCGACCGACCGGAAGTGCCGGGCGAGCGCCTGGGCGGCGGTCGGGCCGACGTGCCGGATGGACAGTGCCACCAGCACGCGCCACAGGTCGCGTTCCTTGGCCTCGGCCAGGTTGTCGAGCAGCTTGACCGCGTTGCTGCCCAGGCTGCCGTCCTTGTTGACGAAGAACGGTGACCGGCTCAACTGCTCGGCGTCGAGCTGGAACAGGTCGCCCTCGTTGGTGATGATCTGCGCGTCCAGCAGCGCCGCCGCGCCCTTCTCGCCGAGCACCTCGATGTCGAGCACCTTGCGGCTGGCCAGGTAGAACACCCGTTCGCGGATCTGACCGGGGCAGGCGCGCCCGTTGGGGCAGCGGATGTCGACGTCGCTCTCCTTGGCCGGCGCGAGCGGCGTGCCGCAGGCCGGGCAGGTGGTCGGCATGACGAACGGACGGGCGTCGGCCGGGCGCAGCTCGACCACCGGGCCGAGCACCTCGGGGATCACGTCGCCGGCCTTGCGCAGCACCACCGTGTCGCCGATGAGCACGCCCTTGCGCTCGACCTCGCGGGCGTTGTGCAGCGTGGCCAGCGCGACCGTGGAGCCGGCGACCCGGACCGGTTCCAGGACGGCGAACGGGGTGACCCGGCCGGTGCGCCCGACGTTGACGTCGATGTCGAGCAGCTTCGTGTTCACCTCCTCCGGCGGGTATTTGAAGGCGATCGCCCAGCGGGGGGCCCGGCTGGTCGAGCCGAGGCGGCCCTGGATGGAGACCGGATCGACCTTGACCACCACGCCGTCGATCTCGTGCTCGACGTCGTGCCGGTGCTTGCCGTAGTAGGCGATGTAGTCAGCGACGCCGGCGAGGTCGTCCACCACCCGCCAGCGGTCGCTGGTGGGCAGCCCCCACGCCTTGAGCGCGGCGTACGACTCGGACTGCGCCGCCGGCCGGAAGCCGGTGCGGGCGCCGATGCCGTGCACCACCAGGCGCAGCGGGCGGGAGGCGGTGACCCGCGGGTCCTTCTGGCGCAGGCTGCCGGCGGCGGCGTTGCGCGGGTTGGCGAACGGCGCCTTGCCCTGCTCGACCAGGCTCGCGTTGAGGTCGGCGAACGCGGCCACCGGGAAGTAGATCTCGCCGCGCACCTCGATCAGATCCGGCACGTCGGGGAAGTCGTCGGCCGGGGTCAGCCGGGCCGGCACGCCCTTGATGCTGCGCACGTTCGCGGTGACGTCCTCGCCGGTGCGGCCGTCGCCCCGGGTGGCGGCGCGCACCAGCCGGCCCTTGGAGTAGGTCAGGTTGATGGCCAGCCCGTCGACCTTCAGCTCGCACAGGTAGGGCACCGGGCCGCCGGCGTCGCGCTCGACCCGCTCGGCCCAGGCGGCCAGCTCCTCGTCGGCGAAGGCGTTGTCGAGCGAGAGCATCCGCTCGGCGTGGGCGACCGGCGTGAAGTCGGTGGAGAAGGTGCCGCCGACGCGCTGGGTGGGCGAGTCGGGGGTGCGCAGCGCCGGGTATTCCGCCTCCAGCGCCTCCAGCTCCCGCAGCTGCGCGTCGAACTCCGCGTCGGTGATCGTCGGCGCGTCCAGCACGTAGTAGCGGTACTGGTGTTCGGTCAGCTCCTGACTGAGCGTGGCGTGCCGCTCCCGGGCCGCCGGGGTCGGCTCGGCCCCCGCCGCCGCCTCCTGGGCCGCGTCGGCCGCAGTGGGAACCGCTTCTTCGGACACGCCGCCGCCTTCGGACACCGCTGTCGCCTCCCGTGCTCGCGCTACCCGAGAACCGTAGCGGTCGGCTGTGACAACAGTCCGGCCACCCGCACGAGCAGGGCGAACCGGCGCGCGTCACGCCCCCGCGCGGTCCGGCCCCGGGCGTGCGACCATCGCCTCGGCGGCGCTGTGCGGGAACGGTCGGAAGGCGGGTACTGATGCGCGACGGGGTTCTCTGGGCGCTGGTGATCGTGGCCTGCGTCGCGGCCGGCTGGCTCTGGAACGAGTGGCGCCGCCGGTCGGCCGACCGTTCCGCCGGGGCGCGCGGCCGGGCCGACGGGCGACGGCCGGGCTCCGGGCGCGGTGGCCGGACCGGCGTCGGCGTCCGGGGGAACCGGGGCGGGGCGCCGCCACGGCCGCGCGGCGCCGGGCGGACGGACCGGGACGAGCCCCGGCCCGGGGAGATCTGGTGGGCGGACGTGCCCTACGCCGACGGGACCGGCTCCAAGGTGCGGCCCTGCCTGGTGCTGCGGGTCGACGGCGGGGACGCCGAGGTCCTGAAGATCACCAGTCAGGACAAGTCGGACCGGGACGACCACCTGCCGATCCCGACCCGGAGCTGGGACCCGGACGCCGACCACGACAGCTACCTGGACATCAGCGAGCCCATCCCGGTGCCGCTCACCGCGTTCGCCGACCGGGCCGGCACGTGCGACCCGGACCTGTGGCGGGGCGTGCGCCGCCTGAACCACCTCACCGGCTGACGCCGGCGGCCTCCGGACCTCAGCGCTGCGACGCCCCTGCGTCGAGCGCGTCGGCGAGCGCGGCGAGCTGACCGGCGTACTCGATCCGGTCGGCCCACCCGGCCGGCCAGGCGGCCATGCCGTACGCGGCACCGGCGAACGCGCCGGCCAGCGCGGCGATGGAGTCCGAGTCACCGGCCGTGGTGGCGCCCCGGGCCAGCGCGCCGACCGGATCGTCGCGGTGGCGCACCGCGCAGAGCAGCGCGGTGGCGAGCGCCTCCTCGGCGATCCACCCCTCGCCGGTGAGGCGGCACGGGTCGCCGCCGTCGTCCGGGCGGGCCAGCGCCGCCTCCAGCCGGCCGAGCACGTACAGGCAGTCGTCCCAGCCCCGGGCGACGAACTCGGCCGCGCTGCTCTCGCCGGGCCGCTGCCACAGGTCACCGAGCCAGTCGTCCCGGTAGACGGTGCGCTGCTCCCGCGCCCGCTCGGTGAGCAGGCCGGGCAGCTCGGGCAGCGCCGCGCCGTCGCGCAGCAGCCGGACCGCGTACGCGGTCAGCTCGCTCGCCGCCAGCCCGGTCGGGTGGCCGTGAGTGAGCCCGGCCTGGAGCTGGGCCAGCCCGGCCATGGTGTCGAGGTCGACGTCGAGCAGCCCGACCGGGGTGACGCGCATGTTCGCGCCGCAGCCCTTCGAGCCGGCGACTGTGGCCTCCTGCCAGCGGGCGCCCCGGGCCAGCTCGGCGCAGGCCCGCAGGCAGGTCATGCCCGGGGCGCGGTTGTTCTCCGGGCTGACCGACCAGTCGACGAAGCGCTGCCGCAGCAGCGGCTCCACCGCCTCGGCCGTGTACGCGGGCGCCTCGTGCAGCGCCCACGCCACTGCGAGCGCCATCTGCGTGTCGTCGGTGACCAGGGCCGGGTCGCCGGTCAGCTCGCGCGGACCGCCCGGGCCGTAGCGCCGGACGATCTCGGTGACGGTGAGGAACTCGGTCGGCTTGCCCAGGGCGTCGCCGTAGGCCAGGCCGAACAGCGAGCCGGCGACGCGGCCGGTGGCGGTGGAGGCGGTCACGGTGGCGATCATGCCTCCACCACGCAAGCCGTGGAAGATCAGTCCCAGCAGAGGCAGAACGGGTGGCCGGCCGGGTCGGCGTAGACCCGGAAGCCCTCCCCCTCGCCCGGCAGCCGCCGCGCGCCGAGCGCCAGCGCCGCCTTCTCGGCCGCCTCGATGTCGTCGACAGTCACGTCCAGGTGGAACTGCTGCGGCCGGGCCGGGTCGGGCCAGTCGGGGGCGCGCAGGCCGGGCGCCCGCTGGAAGGCCACCCGCGGCTGGTGCCCGGGCGGCCCGCCGAGCACCACCCACTCGTCGCCGTCGGAGTCCTCCTCCACCAGGGGCAGGCCGAGCAGCTCGGCGTAGAAGGCGGCGAGCGCGTGCGGATCGGGGCAGTCGATCACTGTGGAACGCAGTCGTCCAATCATGCCGGTCATCGTGCCCGGCGGGTACGACGGAAAACGTCAGTCCTCGGCGAGCCGCCGGCCCGCGTCGCGGCAGGCGGTGAGCACCGCGCGGGCGTACGCCGGGGTGGCGCCGGCCAGGCCGCACGCGGGGGTGACCACCACCTGATCGGCCAGCCGGCGGCGGGGGAAGCCGAGCTGGTCCCAGACCCGGCGGACCCGGCCGGCGACCTCGGCCGACGTCGGCGCCCGGCCGGAGGCCGGTGGCAGCGTCGGCGCGGCGCCGGCCAGCAGGCCGAGCCCGGCGTCGATCGCCTCGCCGAGCGGGTCGAGGTCGGTGACCAGCGACAGGTCGAGCGCGACGCCCACCGCGCCGGCGGACCGGATCAGCTCCAGCGGTACGTCCGGCGCGCAGCAGTGCACCAGAGCCGGTACGCCCGCCGCCTCGAACACGTCGCGCAGCAGTCCCCGCGCCACCTCGGTCTCCACCGGACGGTGGGTGCCGAAGCCGCTCTCGGTGGGCACCCGCCCGGCCAGCACGGTCGGCAGGGACGGCTCGTCGAGCTGGAGCAGCACCGAGGCGCGGGGCAGCCGCCGGGCGACCGCCTCGACGTGCCCGCGCAACCCTTCGCCGAGCGAGCCGGCGAGGTCGCGTACCGCGCCCGGGTCGCGCAGCATCCGGCCGCCGATCGGCAGCTCCAGCGCGGCGGCCAGGGTGAACGGGCCGGCCGCCTGGACCTTTACCGGGCCGGCGTACTCCTCGGCCTGCTCGGCGAGCTGGTCCAGGTCGCGTTCCATCAGGTCGCGGGCGCGGCGCAGGTCACGGCCGGGGCGCGGGGCGATCCGCCAGCGGGCCGCGTACAGCTCGACGGGCAGTTCGACGAGCAGGCCGGCGGTGCGGCCGACGAGGTCCGCGCCCGGTCCCCGGGCGGGCAGCTCGGGCAGGTGCGGCAGGGTGGGCAGCTCGCCGAGCACGATCCGCTGCGCCTCGGCGATGTCGGTGCCGGGCAGCGACCCGATGCCGGTCGCCGCTCCGGTGGGCCAGGGCCACGCCTGCTCAGTCACGGCCGCAGCCTATCCGCTGCCGATGCGAGGTCAGGCGGCGGTGATGGTGGCGGAGCCGAGGACCACGTCTCCGGCCGGGTCCGGCCGGTAGGCCACGATCGCCTGGCCGGCGGCGACACCCCTGACCGGGCGGCGCAACGACGCGCGCAGGCCGTCCGCGTCGACCTCGACGGCGGCCGGCACCACGTCGCCGTGCGCCCGCAGCTGCACCTCGCACTCGACCGGCCCGTCCGGGCGCGGCCCGCCGGTCCACACCGGGCGGGTCGCGCGTACGTCGGAGACCTCCAGCGCCTCGGCCGGGCCGACCGTCACCGTGTTCGTGGTCGGGGTGATGGACAGCACGTAGCGGGGCCGGCCGTCCGGCGCCGGGCGGTCGAGGTGCAGGCCGCGCCGCTGCCCGACGGTGTACTGGTAGGCGCCGCTGTGGCTGCCCACCACCGCGCCGGTGAGCGCGTCCACCACCTGGCCGGGCGCCTCGCCGAGCCGCTCGGCGAGGAAGCCGCGGGTGTCGCCGTCGGCGATGAAGCAGATGTCGTGCGAGTCCGGCTTGTCGGCCACCGCGAGACCGCGCCGGGCGGCCTCCGCGCGCACCTCGGCCTTGGTCGAGTCGCCGAGCGGGAAGATCGACCGGTCGAGCTGCGCGCGGGTCAGCACCGCCAGCACGTACGACTGGTCCTTGGCCGCGTCGACGCTGCGCCGCAGCAGGCCGTCCGCGCCGAGCCGGGCGTGGTGGCCGGTCACCACGGCGTCGAAGCCCAGGGCCACGGCCCGGTCCAGCACCGCCGCGAACTTGATCTTCTCGTTGCAGCGCAGGCAGGGATTCGGGGTACGCCCGGCGGCGTACTCGGCCACGAAGTCGTCCACCACGTCGTCGTGGAACCGGTCGGCCATGTCCCACACGTAGAACGGGATGCCGAGCACGTCGGCGGCGCGCCGGGCGTCCCGGGAGTCCTCCAGCGTGCAGCAGCCCCGGGCCCCGGTGCGGTAGGTCTGCGGGTTGCGGGCCAGTGCCAGGTGCACGCCCGTCACGTCGTGCCCGGCCTCCACCGCCCGCGCCGCCGCGACGGCGGAGTCCACCCCGCCCGACATCGCCGCCAGAACCCTCACCGGCCCACTCCCCTCGTCCTCACCGAGCGTATCCGGGTCAGCGGGGCGTACGGAGGGCGGCCGCGCGGCGGGCCCGCTCCACAGCGGCGGGCAGCGCGGCGATCAGCGCGTCCACGTCCGCGCCGGTGCTGGTGTGCCCGAGCGTGAAGCGCAGCGAGGACCGGGCCCGGTCGTCGTCCGCGCCCATGGCCAGCAGCACGTGCGAGGGCTGGGCCACCCCGGCCGAGCAGGCCGACCCGGTGGAGCAGGCGATGCCCTGGGCGTCCAGGAGCAGCAGCAGCGCGTCCCCCTCGCAGCCGGGGAAGGAGAAGTGCGCGTTGCCGGGGAGCCGGTCGGCCGGGTCCCCGTTGAAGATCACCTCGGGGACCGCCTGCCGGACCCGCTCGACCAGTTCGTCGCGGAGCGCGGCGACGCGGGCCGCGTACTCCTGCTGGCCCTTCACCGCGGCCTCGACGGCGACCGCGAACGCGACGATGCCGGCGGTGTCCAGCGTGCCGGAGCGGACGTCGCGCTCCTGGCCGCCGCCGTGCAGCAGCGGGGTGGCGGCCACGTCGCGGGCCAGCAGCAGCGCGCCCACGCCGGTCGGCCCGCCGAGCTTGTGCCCGGTCACGGTGAGCGCGGACACGCCGCTGGCGGCGAAGTCGACAGGCACCTGCCCGACCGCCTGGATGGCGTCGGTGTGGAACGGCACCCCGTGCTCGGCGGCGACAGCGGCCAGCTCGGCGACCGGCTGGACGGTGCCCACCTCGTTGTTCGCCCACATGGCGGTGACCACCGCGACGCGCTCGCCGTGCTCGGCCAGCTCGGCGCGCAACCGCTCCGGGTCGAGCCGGCCGACCGCGTCGACCGGAAGGAGACCGGCCTGGGCGCCCTCGTGCTCGACCAGCCAGTCCACCGCGTCCAGTACGGCGTGGTGCTCGATCGAGCTGGAGACCACCCGGACCCGGTCGGCCCGGGCCGCGCGACGGGCCCAGAACACGCCCTTCACGGCGAGGTTGTCGCTCTCCGTCCCGCCACCGGTGAAGATCACCTCGGAGGGCCGGGCACCGAGCGCGGCGGCCACCCGCTCGCGGGACTCCTCCACCCGCCGCCGGGCACGGCGGCCCGCCGCGTGCAGCGACGACGCGTTCCCCACCTCGCGGGCGGTCGCGACGTACGCCTCGAGTGCCTCGTCCAGCATCGGGGTCGTCGCCGCATGATCAAGGTATGCCATCACCGTTCAGCCTAACGGCCTGCGAACCCGCGGCCGGGGGCCGGACCGCCCCGTCCCACCCGGGGCGGTCCGGCCCGCTCACGACCGAACGGCCGCAATCACGCGGGAACCGCCGTGACCACGATGTTGTCCCGGTAGCTGCGGGTCTTCGCGTCGAACGGCCCGCCGCAGGTGATCAGCGTGAGCCGGGGCTTGCCGTCGCGCGCGAAGTACCGCTCCAGCGGGATCTTCGACTTCCGGTACTCCTCCCGGGCCACCACCCGGTAGGAGCGCTCGCGTCCGTCCGCGCCGGTGGCGGTGAGCTTGTCGCCCTGGCCCAGCTCGCGCAGCCGGAAGAACGCGCCCTTGCCCTGCTCGGCGCTGTCCACGTGCCCGGCGATCACCACCGAGCCGGCGTCGGCCTCCAGGCCCGGGCCGTAGCGGTACCAGCCGACCTGGTCCACGCTGGGCGGGACCTCGAACTCGTCGGTGCGCTCGTTGACGCCCACCGGATTGACGGTGGCGGTGACCCGGATCGGCGGGATGCTGAGCTTCACCGGCGGCACGATCTCACTGCCGGCGGGCAGCGTGCCCGGGTTCACCGGAACCGAACCGCCGCCGGTCGCCGCCGGGGCCGGCGTGGGAGTGGCACTGGCCAGGGCCGTCACCTCGTCGCCGCCGACGTCCTCGGCGGGCTCGGATCCGCACGCCACCACGCCCGCCAGGGTGAGCGCGGCGGCGCCGGCGGCCATCGCCGCCAGCGCCCCGCGGTTGCGCACCGTCACCGGCGACCGGCCCGGGCGGTTGCCGCCACCCGCGCACCGCCGCCGACCAGGAGCAGCACGCCGGCCCCGGCCAGGACGTACCACCAGGTGTCCACGCCAGTGCCGGCCTGGCCGCCGGTGCCGCTGGGCACGCCGCCCGGAGCCGAGTGCAGGCCGGTGATGGTCTGGGCGACCACGCTCAGGTTCTTCGCCTCGGCCGAGCCGATCGCGTAGACGATGGTGGCGGTGCCCTCCTTGAGGTTCAGGTCGGCCGGGCCGATGGCGACGGTGTCGGTGCCGGCGAGCACCACGTCCGCCTTCACCGAGCCGGCGGCCACGTCCGCCTTGGCCTCCTTCGGGTTGGTCAGATCCTCGAAGACCGGCTTGCCGCCGGCCCGCACGTCGACGGCCGGGGCGGCCGCGGTGTGCCGGACGATCAGCCGGGCCTTGCCGGCGCCCACCTTGGACACGTCGTTGACGAACGGCGTGATCTGCGGGTTGCCGTCGGCGCTCAGGTGCGCGGCGAGGCTGATGTTCGCCCCGCCCGGCACCGCGGCGTCGTCCACCTTCAGGATCGCCTTGTCGATCGCCTCGCCGGGCTTGGTCAGGGCGATGTCGTACTCCCCCTCGGGCAGGGTGAGCGGGCCGGCCACGTCGCCCGGCTTGAAGTTGTTAAGCGTCTTCTCGCCGTTGACGTACACGTCGACCGGGGTGTCCGGAATGCCGTGGACCACGGAGACCTTCGACGAGGCGGCGTAGGCCGGGCTCATGGTGGCGGCGCCGACGCCGGCGAAGGTGAGGGCGGCCACCGCGCCGCCCGCGGCGACCCGACGGAACATCGCGTACTGCATTGTCTGCCTCCTGGTAGTTCATGCTGATTCGTCAGGCCTGGCTTGCAGAACGGGTTACGCCGGCTCCGTGGCCCCCGGATGCGCCCGGATCCGATTTCTTTTTCCCGTCTCCGGGCGCATCCGCCGGAGCCTCCGGCGACGAAGGAGAGGTGACGAGGGTCGTGGCGGACACACCGGGAGAGTGGGGCGGGGGCTGTGGGAGTTACAGTCGGGCATGCCCCACGGAAGGCGAGCCGCCCGGTGACGGCGGCCAGGCAGGGCCCCGAACCGCCGGGCGAGGACGACCTCGCCACCCGGTTCCGCGACGGCGACGAGGCGGCCCTGCGAGAGGCGTACGACAGGTACGGGCGGGCGGTGCTGCACCTGGCCACCACGACGCTCGTGAACCGCAGTGACGCCGAGGACGTGACCCAGGCGACGTTCGTCGCCGCCTGGCTCGGCCGGGAGACGTTCGACCCGGCGAAAGGCTCACTGGTCGGCTGGCTGCTCGGAATCGGGCGGCGCAAGGTGGTCGACCGGATCCGGGCCTCGGCCCGGGAGACCCGGGTGGTCGAGACGGTGAAGCAACTGCCGGAACCGGTCTCCACCGGCCCCGACCCGGACACGGTGGTCGACCGGCTGGTGGTCGCCGACGAGCTGGCCCGGCTCCCCGACGAACAGCGCCGGATGCTGGAGCTGGCGTTCTACGACGACCTGACACATCAGCAGATCGCGGCGGTGACCGGAGTGCCGCTCGGCACCGTCAAGAGTCACATCAGACGCGGCATGCAGAGCCTGAAACGCAGATGGGAGGTGGACGGTGCAGCACCTGGACCACGACCGGCTGGTCTTTCTGGCGCTCGGTGAGAGCGAGGCGGCTGACGGCGAGGCCACCCATCTGGGCACCTGCGACCACTGCCGGGGCGAGATGGAGACGCTCCAGCACGTCGCCGGGCTCGGCGCGGGCACGCAGGGCCTGGCGGAGCTGCCCGACCCGCCGGAGCACATCTGGCAGGGCATCGTGGCCGAGATCCGGGCCGCCGAGGAGCTGCCGGCGTTGACCGAGCGGCGCCTGCCGCGCCCGGCCGACCCGGTGGAGCCGGCTGCCGTACCCGTGGTGGCACGTCGTCCGCGGCGGAGCCGGCGCTGGCCGGGGTGGGCGACCACGGCGGTCACCGCCACCGCCGCCGCGGTGATCGGCGTGGCCGGCACGGCCGCGGTGCTCGGCGGCGGCGGTGGCGAGCCGGCCGACCCCGACCCGCCGGTGGTGGCCAGCGCGCCGCTCGCCGCGTTCGGCTCGACGCCGAAGGACGCCTCCGGCGACGCCCGGGTGCTCGGTGACAATCGATTGCATCTGCACGTGGCGAATCTCCCGAGCGTTCCGGGGTACTACGAGGTCTGGCTGATCGATCCGAACACGATGAAGATGTTCTCCGTGGGTACGCTGAGCAACGGTTCGGGGGACGCGCTGCTGCCGATCCCCCCGAACGTCGACCTGCGCACCTACACCGTTGTCGACGTCAGCGCGGAGCAGTACGACAACAAGCCCGGCCACTCCGGCGACAGCCTGCTGAGGGGCACCCTGACGGGCTGATCGGCGGGCCGGCTCAGCTCCCCGGCCCGCCGATCAGCTCCCTACGAGAAAGGCCGCCGCCCGGTGCACCGGGCGGCGGCCTTTTCACGCGACGCTCACTTGCGCTTGCGGATCTCCTCGGCGGCCTGGGGGACGACCTTGAACAGGTCGCCGACCACGCCGTAGTCGGCGAGTTCGAAGATCGGCGCTTCGGCGTCCTTGTTGACCGCGACGATGGTCTTCGAGGTTTGCATGCCGGCCCGGTGCTGGATCGCCCCGGAGATACCGAGGGCGACATACAGCTGCGGAGAGACGGTCTTGCCGGTCTGGCCGACCTGGAACTGGTGCGGGTAGTAGCCGGAGTCGACTGCCGCGCGGGACGCGCCGACCGCGCCGCCGAGCAGGTCGGCCATCTCCTCGACCAGCTTGAAGTTGTCCGCGTTACCGACACCCCGCCCGCCGGACACCACCACGGACGCCTCGGTCAGCTCGGGGCGGGAGCCCTTCTGCTCGGCGACCCGCTCCACGACCTTGGCGAGCTTGTCGGTGTCGGTGACCGACACGGTGAGCTGCTCGACCGCCGGGGTGGCGGCGGCCGGGGCCGGGTTGAGCGAGTTCGGCCGGACGGTGACCAGCGGCAGGCCCTTGGTGACCTTGGACTTGACGATGGTGGAGCCGGCGAACGCCACCTGGGTGGCGGTGCCGTCGGCGGCCAGGCCGACCACGTCGGTCAGGATGCCGTTGTCCAGCTTGACCGCGAGGCGGGCGGCGATCTCCTTGCCCTCCTGCGACGACGCCAGCAGCACCGCCGCCGGCTGCACCCGCGCGACGAGGTCGGCGACCACAGTCGCCTTCGGGGCCACCAGGTAGCCGTCGATCTCCTCACCCTCGGCCGCGTAGATCTTCTCCGCGCCGTACTCGCCGAGCTTGGCGCTCAGCGCCTCGGCGGCGCCGGCGCCACCGAGGACGACCGCGCTCGGGGTGCCCAGCTCGCGGGCGAGGGTGAGCATCTCCAGGGTGACCTTCTTGACGCCGAATTCCTTCGTGGCTTCGACGACGACGAGAACCTCAGACATGTCAGCGACCTCTCACACGAACTTCTCGGAGGCGAGGAACTCGACCAGCTTCACGCCGCCGTCGCCCTCGTCAGTGATCTTCTCCCCGCCGGAACGCGGCGGCCGCTTCGAGTGCTCCACCACCGCGCTGGTGGCGCCGTCGAAGCCCACCTCCGCCGCGGCCACGCCCACATCGGCCAGGGAGAGCGTCTGCACCGGCTTCTTCTTGGCCGCCATGATGCCCTTGAACGACGGGTACCGCGGCTCGTTGATCGTGTCCCACACGGAGACCACAGCCGGGGTCGAGGCGGTCACCACCTCGTAGCCCTCCTCAGTCTGCCGCTCCACCGTCAGGGCCGACCCGTCCACGGTCAGCTTCCGCGCGCCGGTCAGCGCGGCCACACCCAGCCGCTCGGCGATCATGTGCGGCATCACCTGCACCCGGCCGTCGGTCGACTCCGCACCGCACAGGACCAGATCGGCGCCCAACTGCCCGAGCGCCGCGGCGAGCACCTTCGAGGTGGCCACCGCGCAGGAACCGTGCAGGGCGTCGTCCACCACATGCACGGCCTTGTCCGGGCCCATCGACAGCGCCTTACGGATCGACTCGGTCGCCCGGTCCGGACCCATCGTCAGGATGGTGACCTCACCACCATGCGCTTCCTTGATCTTCAACGCCTCTTCGATGGCGTACTCGTCCATCTCATTGATGACGTTGTTCGCCGAACCGCGGTCGACGGTGTTGTCGTCAGAACGCAGGCTGCGGTCCGCGCCCGAATCAGGCACCTGCTTGACGAGTACGACGATATTCATCGCGCTTCGACGACCCTCCTGTTTGGTGTAGCGATCACTCGCCCGGTCACGGGCGCAGCCTCCCGCGTGACGGAACGTGGGTCAACCGCGGGCAGCTGTGCACTTCCCCACGAGCGCAATGTTACCCGCAAGTAGCATGACGGCCCCGGCCGCCCGCAGTGACGCAGGTCACCGGCATCAGACCGATCCGGCCAGCGCCTGCGTGATCTTCTCGATCGCCGCCGCTTCGGCGGGCTCGATCCCCCGGTGCGCCTGCGCCACCCGCTCCGCGGCGGCCAGCACCACCGACCGGTACGTCTCGGCGTCGGCGGGCGACTTGGCCCGGAGGATCTCCATCGACCGGCCCAGCGCGGGCAGCACCACGGACTCGACCTCCAGGGCCGAGTCCCGGGGCAGCTGCGGCAGCGGGCCGGTGGTGAGCGCCTCCTTGACCACGCCCCCCACCTCGGCGAGCGCGCCGGAGGCGGCGAAGCTCTCCCGCACCATCGCCAGCACCCCGGGTACGGCGTTGGAGACCAGGAAGACCGCGCCGAACGCACCGGTCTTCAGGATGAGCCGCTCGTCCGCCGTCAACCGTTCCATGATCACGGAGTGTAGACGTACGGCGTGGAGGTGGTGACCGCAACGAGTCCGAGCCGCTCCAGGATGGGCCGGCTGTCCGGCGAGCAGTCCACCTGCAGCAGCGTCTTGCCGCGCTGCTGCGCCAGCCGCGCCCGGTACGCCACGAGCGCCCGGTAGATGCCCTTCTTGCGCCACTGCGGCAGCGTCGAGCCGCCCCAGAGGCTGGCGAAGCCGGTGCCGCGCTGGTAGCGGATCCAGCCGGCGCTGACCACCGTCTCCCCGGCCTCGGCCACCACGATCGTGATCGACTGCGGATCGGCCTCGATCTCCCGGGCCAGCCCGTACACCAGGTGGCTGCGGTCCTCCCGCCAGACCTCCTCCTCCATGGCGGCGATGCGCTCCAGGTCGGCCCGGCTGGTGACCTCGCGCAGGCGTACCCCCTCGGGGAGCACCGGGACGGCGGCGGCGAGCGGCGCGACCGGCCCGACCACCACGGTCTCCTGGTCCTCCGGCACGAAGCCGGCGGCGCGCAGTCGGTCGCCCAGGTCGGCCGGCTCGTCGTGACCGGCGAGCTTCCACTCGACCGACTCGCCCCGGGCCCGGAAGACCTCGACCTGCCGGGCGATCAGCGCGTCCAGCTCGGCGCCGGCCAGGCCGTCCAGCGTCCGGTAGGTGAGGAAGCCGCGGTGGTCGAGGCCGAGCACGCGGAACAGCGGGCCGTCGCGCTCCACCGTCACCCCGTCCGGCAGCGGGTCCGGCAGCTCCGGTCGGATCTGTGCGTCGTAGGCGGCGCGCAGCTCACGCGCGTCAAGATCGGTCATCCCCCCAGGCTAGGCGCGGGGCAAAGCGGATAATCGGCAGCGTGTGGGAGTCGATCAAGAACTGGTTCGACCCGCGTGAGCTGCGTTCGGTCGGCAACCCGCCGGACTACCGCTTCTCGCTGGCGAACGAACGGACGTTCCTGGCCTGGCTGCGTACCGGCCTGGCGCTGGTGGCGGGCGGGCTCGCCGCGGCGCAGTTCCTCCCGCCGCTGCGCCTGGCCCACCTGCGCGAGGCGCTCGCGATCGCGCTGCTGCTGCTCGGCGCGACCGTCTCGATCCGGGCGGTCGACCACTGGGCGCGCACCGAACGGGCCATGCGGCTGGACGAGGAACTGCCCGCGTCCCGCTTCCCGGCCGTGCTGGCGCTGATCGTCGCGATCGGCGCGCTGCTGCTGGTGGCCGCCGTGCTGCTGGGTGGCGCGGGATGACCCGCGACCCCGGCCTGCAACCCGAACGCACCCGGCTGGCCTGGCGGCGGACGCTGCTCACGCTGACCGCGGTGCTGCTGCTGCAGCTCCGGCTGGCGTTCACCGGCCGGGTCCTCGACGCGCTGCTGACCGGAGCAGCGCTCCTGGTCTGGCTCGCCGTGCTCGTGGTGACGTGGCACCGGGCCACCGGCGCAGGGCCGCGGCGGTTCGACAGCTGGTCGGTGCCGCTGACCGCGATCGGGGCGGCCGGACTTGCGGTGCTCGGCGTGGCGCACGTGCTGGGCGGGGTGCGCTGACGTGCGCGGGTGAGCCATCATGGGGCATGGCCCGCCTCTACGTGCTGCTCTTCCTGGTTCAGATCGTCCTCGCGGTCGTCGCGCTGATCAGTTGCCTCTCCGCCGACGAGGAGAAGGTCAAGGCGCTGCCCCGGATGATCTGGGTGCTGATCATTCTGTTCTTCCCGCTGGTCGGCTCGATCGCCTGGTTCCTGGTGGGCCGCGAGCGCCCGGCCGGAACCACCGGCGTCACCGGCGCGGCCCGGCCCGCCGCCCCGGCCGGTCGCCCGCTCGCCCCGGACGACGACCCGGAGTTCCTCGCCTCGCTCGACGAGCGGTCCCGCCGCGAGGACCAGGAACGGCTGCGGCTGTGGGAGGAGGACCTGCGCCGCCGCGAGGAGGAGCTGCGCCGCCCGGACGACCGCGACCGCCCCGAGGTCTGACACGCGCCGCGGGCCGCCCGCCGGTCACCCGGCGGACGGCCCGCACGCGCCGTGGTCAGGCCAGGTTCGACGACCGGGGGTACGCGTCAGCCGGGTCGGTCAGCACGTTCACCAGGTACGGCACGCCCGAGTCGAACGCGCGCCCCAGCGCGGGCCCGAGGTCGGCCGCCTTCTCCACCGTCTCGCCCCCGCCGCCGAGCGCCTCGACCACCTTGTCGTAGCGCAGCCCGGGCTGGAGGTCGGCGGCCACGTCGTAGCCGTACATCGCCCGCATCGGGTGCTTCTCCAGCCCCCAGATGCCGTTGTTGCCGACCACGATCACCACCGGCAGCTTCTGCCGGACCAGCGACTCCACGTCCATCAGCGAGAAGCCGGCCGCGCCGTCGCCCATCAGCACGCAGATCTGCCGGTCCGGGTGGCTGATCCGGGCGCCCATCGCGTAGCCCATGCCGGTGCCGAGGCACCCGTACGGGCCGGGGTCGAGCCAGGTGCCGGGCTGGGCCGGCTCCAGGTAGCGCCCGGCGTACGACACGAAGTCGCCGCCGTCGCCGATGGTGACGGCGTCCGGGGCGAGCACCTTGCGCAGCTCGCCGTAGATCCGGGCCGGGCGGATCGGGTCGCTCTCGGCGGCCATCTCCTCGGCGTCGCGGGCCTTCGCCGCGTCCTCGGCGGTACGCAGCTCGGCGATCCAGTCGGCGTGGTCGGCCCGGTCACCGGTGTGGTCGGCGAACGCGCCGAGGATCAGCCGCAGGTCACCGGCGGGCGCGGCGGCCGGCTGCACGTGCCCGGCCCGCTGGCTGGGCGCGTCCACCACGTGCACGACCTGGGCGTCGCCGAAGTCGCCGAAGGAGAGCCGGAAGTCCAGCGGGGTGCCGATCACCACGACCACGTCGGCGCCCTTGAGCGCGACCCGGCGGGCCTTGGCGAACGCGAGCGGGTGCTCCGGCGGCAGCGCGCCCCGGCCCATCCCGTTTGTGAACACCGGCACCCGCAGCGACTCGGCGGCGGCACGCAGCGCCTCGACGGCGTCGCCCGCGTACACGTCGGAGCCGGCGATGATCACCGGCCGGGACGCGCCGGCGATCAGGCGGGCCGCCTTCGCGACCTCGTCCGGGTCCGGCTCGATCGGTGCCGGCGGCGTGACCGCCGGCAGGTCGGCGTCACCGACCGAGAAGACCGCCTCCAGCGGGAAGTCCAGGAACACCGGGCCGCGGTGCGGGGTGAGCGCGGTGGTCAGCGCCGCCGACACCGCGCGCGGGATGTCGTCGGCGCTGAACACCGTCTCGGCGTGCTTGGTCACCGGCGCGACCAGCGGCAGGTGGTCCATCTCCTGGAGGCTGCCCGAGCCCCAGCGGAACTGCGGGGCCCGCCCGCCGAGCACCAGCACCGGCGAGGCGTTGAAGAACGCGCTGGTCAGGCCGGAGACGCCGTTGGTGACGCCGGGGCCGGCGGTGAGCACGGCCAGGCCGGGGCGGCGCTGGAGCTTGGCCACCGCCTCGGCGGCGAACACGGCGGACTGCTCGTGCCGCACGTCATAGAGGGGGAAGCCCGCCTTGTGGGCGGCGTCGTAGAGCGGGAAGACGTGCCCGCCGGAGAGCGTGAACATCTCCCGTACGCCGTGCGCGCGCAGTGCCGCGAGCGCCAGATCGCCGCCGTGGCCCTCGACCCGTTCCGTCATGCCATTCCCCTTCATCGACCGACCGGGGTCACGTTACTGGCCGGTACAGCAGATGTGAACAGCTCTCGCGTCAGCGGCCGGTGAAGCCCGGCTTGCGCTTCTCCACGAACGCGGTCATGCCCTCGCGCCGGTCGTCGGTGGCGAACAGCGCCGCGAAGAGCTGACTCTCCCAGGCCAGGCCCGAGGTGAGGTCCATGTCCAGACCCGCGTCGACGGCCGCCTTCGCCGCCCGCAGCGCCTGCGCCGGCCCGGTCAGGAACGGCTTCACGTACGCCACCGCGGCGTCGTAGACCTCCGCGGCCGGCACCACCTGGTCGGCCAGGCCGATCCGCAGCGCCTCGGCGGCGTCGACCATCCGACCCGTCATGATCAGGTCCTTGGCGCGGGCCGGGCCGACCAGGCGGGCCAGCCGCTGCGTGCCGCCCGCGCCCGGGATGATGCCGAGCTTGATCTCCGGCTGGCCGAGCTTGGCGTCCTCGGCCACGATCCGCCAGTCGCAGGCCAGCGCCAGCTCGCAGCCGCCACCGAGCGCGTACCCGGTGATCGCGGCCACGACCGGCTTGGGGATACGGGAGATCGCGCCGAGCGCGCTGGACAGGTCGGCCGCGCGCTCCGCCATGTCCACGTAGGACATGTCGGCCATCTCCTTGATGTCCGCGCCGGCCGCGAAGACCTTCTCGCCGCCGTACACGATGACGGCGCGGACCTCGGCGTCGGCGGTGGCCGCCGCAGCGGCGGCGCGCAACTCCTCCTGCACCTGGGTGTTGAGCGCGTTCATCGGCGGCCGCTCCAGCCGGATGGTGCCGATGCCGTCCTTGGATTCCAGCTTGACGAACTCGCCCACGCTGCCCTCACTTCCTCGTCGAAGTCGCGTGCCAACCTTACGGCTCGCCTCGTTGGGGTAGACAGTGTGGTGTCGGCGACTCCCCAGGTAGCCGCCGGAGTCGCCGCCGCCCCGCCACCGGGAGTGAGCCATGATCACCTACTTCGACGACCGGTCCGTCCAGGTCACCTCCACCACGGTACGGGTGGACGGGCGCACCTACCCGCTCGCCGAACTCACCACCGTGTGGCACCGGCGGGGCGAACGCTCGTGGCGGGTGCTCGCCGGGCGCGGCGCGATCGGGGCCGCGATCGCCGGGCCGCTGGTCACCGCCGTGCTGGGCATCGGGCTGGCCGTGTGGCTGCAACGCTCGGCGGTGGTCACCATCGCCATCGTCGGGATCTCGGTGCTGATCGGCCTGGCCGTCGGGCCGGTGGCCGACTTCCTCTTCGAGTACCTGGACCGCTCCTACGCCCGGGGCAGCCGGGAGATGGAGATGTGGGCCGACTGGCGGGGTCGTCCGGTGCGGCTGCTGCACACCCGGGACGCGATGCGCTTCGGCCAGATCTACCGGGCGGTGCAGCGGGCCATGGAGAGCCTGCCGGCCGCGCCCGGTCGTCCCGCGGCCGACCCTGCCGCGACCGGTCCTGCCGCGACGGGTCAGAACGTGATCGGCTCGTCCGGCAGCAGGCCCAGCCCGCGCAACAGGCCGTAGGTGTCCTGCTCGCCCGGCCCCGCCCGCCATACCGTCACCCTACCGACGCTCGACCGTCCGGTGTCGACACACGCGGTTAGGCTGATTTATGGCCCTCTATTACCGGGACGACGCGGTGCAGGTCACCTCGGACGCGATCCACGCGGGTGGTCGGGTCGTCGCGCTCGCCGACGTCACGTACGTCTGGCACGAGCGCGGCGCCACCACCCTCGCGGTCCGGGGGCGGGTGCTGGGACGCGGGGTGCTGGTCCTGCTGCTGTCGCTGCCACCCCTCGTCGCCGTGGTCTGCGTGCTCTCCCTCGCCTGGTCGGCGCAGGACCGCGGCGAGTGGAAACTGGCCCTGATCATCCTGGCCGCGTTCGTGGTGATCGGCCTGGCGCTCACTCCGTTCCTGGAGGTGCCGCTCGGCTGGCTGGACCGCTCCTACGAGCGCGGCAACCGGGTGCACGAACTGTGGGTGCAGCACCACGGCCGGGAGACGATGCTGGTCCGCACGCCCGACGCGCTGCGGTTCGGACAGATCTACCGGGCCGTGCAACGTGCCGTGGAACAGCAGACCGACCGGCGCTGAGCCGACCGGCGCCGGTCAGGCCAGCGGCAGCGTGGTCGCGATCGGCCAGGCCAGCAGCACCGCCCCGAGCAGCGGCGCCAGCCACCACGGCGCGGCCCGGCGGCGCAACACCGCGGCCCAGGCCGCCTGCCAGGCCACCAGCGCGGCGAACAGCGGCACCACCAGCAGCACGAACCCGGGCGCCAGGCCGAGCACCGCCGCGGCGGCCAGCACCAGCACGGCGATGCCGCCGGTGGCCGCGTAGCGGAGGCCGTCGCAGCCCGCGAGCCGCTCGGCGCCGAGCAGGAACACCAGGCAGCAGAACGCCACCAGGGGCAGCAGCCACCACCGGGCCCCGACCGGCACGGTCGAGATGAGCCCGAGATGAAGCGGCAGCGCGACGGCGAGCACCGCGTACCCGAGGAACGCGACAGCGACCACCGCGGACCGGACGCCGCTCGCGGTCGGCGGTGTCCCACCGGGGCGCGCGTAGCGTGCCGCGGCGGCCAGCAGCACGCCGGTGAGCAGCAGGAACACCGCGACATATCCGCCCACGGCGAGCGGTAGGCGGGTGGTCGGCAGCAGCGCGGCGAACACCGCGCCCAGCCCGGCCGCCGGCACCGTCGCGGCCAGCCACCAGCCGGTACGTGGACCGCCCGCGCCCGGCCGCGCCCGGCGCGGCAGCAGGGCCGCAAGCGGCACGAAACCCAGCGCGAGCCCGGCCAGCAGCAGCCCGGCGCCGCCCGGCCGGGTCAGCGGGGACGGCTCCGGCCCGCCGGTACGGCCCGGGAGCGCGTCGAGCACCGCGGCGTGGGTACGCGGCGCGAACAGCACCGACACGTGCTCGACGCCGGGCGCCACCACCCGCGTCCGGGAACCCGGTGGCGCGTCCCGGGTCGCCTCGTCGACGGCCTGGCGGAAGCCGGCGAACTCCAGCCCGCCCACCACCAGCGTCAGGTTCCCCGGCCAGCCGGCCGGCACGTCACCGCCGTCGGGCAGCGAGATCGCCACCGTCCGGTCGATCTCCGGATGCGCCACCGCGTACCGGACGACAGCGCCGGCGCCCATCGAGTGCCCGACCAGGACGATCCGGTCCCTGTCGACGCCGGGACGCCCGCGCAGCCACCCGACCGCCACGTCCAGGTCGTGCCGCAGCCGCGCCCGGGCGCGTTCCTCGTCCCGCCCGGCGCCGGGCAGCCGGGACCCGCTGGCGCCGTGACCGGCGAAGTCCAGCAGCACCGCGACGCCGCCCTGGCGGGCCACCGAGTCGGCCAGCGGCCGCATCAGCCGGGCCGACCCGGCGAAGCCGTGCGCGATCACCACCCCGGGCCGCAGGTCACCGGCCCCGCCGTCGGCCCGTACCTCGGTCAGCGGCACCCCGGCCACCGTCGCCCGCGCGGTGCTCAGCCCGGCGTCGGCGCGGACCAGGAGCAGGGCGCCGAGGACGACGGCGAGCAGCGCGACCACGCCGAAGGCGAGCGTTCGCCGCGACGCCGGGCCGGGGGTGGGCATGCCGGCACCCTACGCCGCGTCGGCGGCCCGGCGTGACCTTCGCCGCCCGGCTGCCGCCGGGCGGCACTGGCCGCGACGCCGCACACTGGATGCCATGGCGATCCCTCTCCCCCGGCCCGGCGCCCTGCTCGGCCTCACCCGTACCGCAGTGGACCAGGCGCTCGGCTCCGCCGCCACGATGGCCTCGGTACCCGCTCGCGCCTTCGCCGTCCTCGACCAGGTGGAGGCGCTGGTCCGGCGGATCGACGGAGTGGTGGACCGGATCGAGGGCACGCTCGACCGCACCGACCGGGTGCTGGCCGACGCCGAGACGGCGGTCCGCGAGGTGGCGGTGATCAGTGCCGCCGCGACCGCGGCGATCGACACGGCGACCGAGGTGGCCGCCGCCGCGACGGTGGTGGTCGGCGAGGCGCAGCGGGTCTCCGCGGCGGCGGCCACCGTGGTCGGCGAGGCGGACCAGGTGGCCCGCAGCGCGGCCGGTGTGGTCACCGAGGCGGAGACGGTGACCGCGCGGGCGGCGGGCACCCTCGCCACCGCCGAGAAGGCCACCGGCGTCGCGAACGAGCTGCTGGCCGCGTACGAGTCGACGCTGCGCCGGGCCGCACCGATGGCGGCACGTTTCGTGGAGCAGCTCAGCCCGGAGGAGGTGACCGCAGCGATCCGTCTCGTGGACGAGTTGCCGAAGCTCAAGGACCACCTCACCTCGGACGTGCTGCCGATCCTGGCCACGCTGGACCGGGTCGGCCCGGACCTGCACGACCTGCTGGACGTCACCCGCGACCTCAAGCTCGCGGTCGCCGGCATCCCCGGGCTCGGCATGCTGCGGCGACGCGGCGAACGCCTCACCGACGAGGTGTAAGGAAGGGCCCCTTGTTAACGCCTCCGGTAGTGAAAGGGGCCCTTCTTAACAGTCGGCGAACAGCTCGTCGATCTCCGCGCGGTGCGGCAGCGCCACCGAGGCGCCGAGCTTGCGTACGCACGCCGCACCGGCGGCCGCCGCCCAGCGCACCGCGTCGGCCAGGTCCCGCCCCTCACCCCAGGCCACGGCGAGCGCCGCGGTGAACGCGTCGCCGGCGGCGGTCGAGTCGACCACGTCCACCGGCACCGCCGGCACGTGCGTCGCCGGCCGCTCCCGGTCGACGTACCAGGCGCCGTCGCCGCCGAGCGTGAGCACCGCCCGGGGCACCAGATCCAGCAGCGCCGCCGGCTCGTCCCGGCCGCGACCGGTCAGCGCCTGCGCCTCCGGCTCGTTCACCACGAGCAGGTCGGTGGCCGCCAGCAGCTCGGCCGGCACCGGCCGGGCCGGCGCGGCGTTGAGCACCACCCGGGTGCCCGCCGACCGGGCCGCGAGCGCCGCCTCGGTCACCGTCTCGACCGGCACCTCCAGCTGCGCGACCAGCACGTCCGCATCGCGTACGGCGGAAAGCTCGTCGGCGGTCGGCGACGTGAACGCGGCGTTCGCGCCCGGCGTGACCAGGATGGCGTTCTCCCCCGCGCCGCCGACCATGACCAGGGCGACGCCGGACGGGCCGTAGACCACGCGCAGGTGCCCGGTGTCCACGCCGGCCGCTGTCATCCGGGCCCGCAGCGTCACGCCGAACGAG
This sequence comes from Micromonospora sp. C41, assembly GCF_018070485.1. Classification (NCBI taxonomy): domain Bacteria; kingdom Bacillati; phylum Actinomycetota; class Actinomycetes; order Micromonosporales; family Micromonosporaceae; genus Micromonospora; species Micromonospora sp. C41. Next base: position 356,257 of record NZ_JAGPXP010000003.1, read on the forward strand.
TCCGAGCCGATCGCGCCGAGGAAGACGCAGGAGGCGCCGGCGCGTACCGCGGCGACGGCCTGGTTGGCGCCCTTGCCGCCGGGCAGCATGACGAAGTCGCTGCCCAGCACCGTCTCACCCGGCCGGGGCAGCGCGGCGCCGATGCCGACCAGGTCCATGTTGGCGCTGCCGACGACGGCGATCCGGGTCTGCGGCACGGTGTCCGTCCCGTCGCTCAGGCGGCGCGGGCGGCCCAGCGGTCGCCGGACCGCGTGACCACCAGCGGCAGGCCGAACGTCTTCGACAGGTTGTCGGCGGTGAGCACGTCGCCGAGCAGGCCCTGCGCCACCACGCCGCCCTCGCGCAGCAGCAGCGCGTGCGTGAAGCCCGGCGGGATCTCCTCGACGTGGTGGGTGACCAGCACCATGGCGGGCGCGTCCGGGTCGTACGCCAGCTCGGCCAGCCGGGCCACCAGGTCCTCGCGCGCGCCCAGGTCGAGCCCGGCGGCCGGCTCGTCGAGCAGCAGCAGCTCCGGGTCGGTCATCAGGGCGCGGGCGATCTGCACCCGCTTGCGTTCGCCCTCGGACAGCGTGCCGTACGCGCGGTCGGCGAGGTGCCCGACACCGAGCTGGCGCAGCAGCGCGGCGGCGCGCGCCTCGTCGGTGCGGTCGTAGCTCTCCCGCCAGCGGCCCACCACCGACCAGGCGGCGGTCACCACCACGTCGGTGACGCGCTCGTCGGCGGGGATCCGCTCGGCGAGCGTCGCGGTGGACAGGCCGATGCGGGTACGCAGCTCGTTGACGTCGGTGCGGCCGATGCGCTCGCCGAGCACGTGGGCGACGCCGTTGGTCGGGTACAGCCGGCCGGAGGCCAGGTTGAGCAGTGTCGTCTTGCCCGCGCCGTTCGGCCCGAGCACCACCCACCGTTCGTCCAGCTCGACCCGCCAGTCGACGTCGTGCACCAGCGCCGTGCCGGAACGCTTGACGCCGACCCCGTCGAGGCTGACCACCAGATCCGCGTCCACGGTCGAGGGGGCGGGGGCGCCCGGGGCGCCGGGGATCAGGTCACCAGTCACCGCACCATCCAATCACGCATCCGGCACGGTGCCCCCCACGGGAGGCGTCGCCACCATAGGGTGGGGCGCCGTGTCGTTGGTCACCGCTTCCGGAAGGACACCCATGCCCGACCGCTGCCGGAAGGCGCGCGGATGAGCGCGGTCATCGAGATCGCCGGCCTCCGCAAGACGTTCCACTCGCTGCGCCAGGGGCGGCGGGTCGCCGTCGACGGCTTCGACATGCTGGTCGAGGCGGGTCAGGTGCACGGTTTCCTGGGGCCGAACGGGTCCGGCAAGACCACCACGCTGCGTGCGCTGCTCGGGCTGGTCCGGCCGGACGCCGGGCGGATGCGCGTGCTGGGCGCCGATTCACCCGAGCGCCTGCCGGACGTGGCCGGCCGGGTCGGCGCGATCGTGGAGAGCCCGCAGTTCTTCGCCAACTTCACCGCGCACCGGACGCTGCGGCTGCTGGCCGTGGCCGGTGGCGTGCCGACCGTCCGGGTGGACGAGGTGCTGGAGCAGGTCGGGCTGCGGGACCGGGGCCACGAGCGGGTCAAGGGCTACTCGCTGGGCATGAAGCAGCGGCTGGCGGTCGCCTCGGCCCTGCTGAAGAACCCGGAGCTGCTGATCCTGGACGAGCCGGCGAACGGGCTGGACCCGGCCGGCATCCGGGAGATGCGCGACCTGACCCGGTCGCTCGCCGAGGCCGGGGTGACGGTGCTGCTCTCCAGTCACATCCTGGCCGAGATCCAGTTGATCTGCGACCACGTGACGATCGTCAGCCGGGGGCGGCGGGTCGCGTACGGGCCGGTGGAGGAGGTGCTGGCCGGCTTCGACCAGCACCAGTGGCGGGTGCGGGTGGCCGACCCGGAGCAGGCCGGTGACCTGCTGGGCCGGGCCGGTCTGTCGGTGACGGCCGGGCCGGACCACCTGGTGGTGACCGGCGTGGAGGATCCGGAGACGATCAGCCGGACGCTCGGCGAGCAGGGCGTGTGGGTACGCGAGCTGGTCCCGCTGCGGCCGGACCTGGAAAGCGTCTTCCTGGAACTGACCGGCGACCACGAGCACATGGGCGTGGAGGTGCCGCGGCAGGTCGACGGCGCGCCGCCGAGCGACGGAGTGATCGACCTCGACGTCCGGGAGAGCCGGGAGGTGGACGCGTGAACCTGGTCCGTGCCGAGCTGGAGCGGCTGGCCGCCCGGCGCTTCGTGCAGCTCATGGTGGTGCTGCTGGCTGCCGCCTTCGCGGTGACGGTGGTGACCACCCTCGCCGGTTCGCACCGGCCCAGCCCGGCGGAGCTGAGCCGCGCGCAGGCGCAGGCGGCGGAGAGCGTCCGCGAGATGGAGATGACGTACGACCGCTGCCTGCGGATCCGGGAGGGCTCGCTCCCGCCGGCCGAGAACGACTACCTGCCGCGCGACTGCGCCCAGATCGACCCGGCCCAGCTCGACGAGCTGCCGACCGCGGCCGACTACCTCAGCGGTGTCTTCGTCTTCGCCAAGGAGGCCGAGCCGCTGCTCTACTTCCTGATCGCGTTCCTGACGCTGTTCGGGTTCCTGGTCGGCGCCTCGTACATCGGGGCCGACCTGAACTCGGGCGGGGTGGTCAACCTGCTGCTGTGGCGGCCCCGGCGGTCGACGGTGCTCGCCGCGAAGCTGGGCACCCTGCTGGGCGGGCTGGTCGGCCTGTCGGTGCTGGCCTCGGTGGCGTACCTCGGGGCGTTCTGGTTGATCGGCCAGGCGTCCGGTCTGGTGGGGCGGACCGGTGGCGACTTCTGGCCGTCGCTCGCCGCGATCTGGGGGCGCGGCCTGGTGCTGGTGCTGCTCGCCGCGGCGCTCGGCTTCGCCGTCGCCACGCTGGGCCGGCTGACGTCGGCGGCGCTCGGCGCGGTGGCCGCGTACGTGGTGGTGTGGGAGCTGGGGGCGCGGCTGGTGTTCCAGATCCTCCAGGTGGGCCGGCCGGACCGGTACATGCTGTCCAGCTATCTGGCGGCCTGGCTCTCCGGTGAGGTGCGGCTCTGGGACGGCAACGCCTGCGGCCCCGGGATCTCCGGCTACTGCGACGGTTCGTACACGGTGACCTGGCCGTCGGGTCTGGTGGTGCTGCTCGGGCTCACCGGCGCGCTCGTGGCCGCGGCGTTCACGGTGTTCCGCCGCCGCGACCTGATGTGACGGAAGGGCAGGCCCGGCAACTCCTTGCGAACCCTGACGCCATGATGAAGGATTCCTTCACATGGCGTCAGGGCGCACGACGCGGTCAGCCGACCGTCGAGCCGAACACCTCGTCGCGCACCGCGTCCAGCGCGGTACGCAGCGCGCCGCGCAGGATCGGCTCCTCGGTCAGCCCGGTGGTCACCACCCGGGGCCGGACGAGCGTGATCGCGGCGACCTCGTGCTGCACCCGCTCGGCCAGCGCCGCCCCGCCCGCCTGCCCGACCGCGCCGGCGAGCACCACCAGCGGCGGGTCCAGCACCACGCAGGTGCTCGCCACGCCGAGCGCCAGCCGGCGGGCCAGCTCGTCCAGCATCGGCCCACCGGCGGTGCCGGCCGCGATCGCCGCGCGTACCACCTCGGCCGCCCGGGCCGCCGCGACGCCCTGCTCCGCCGCCTTCGGGGTGGCGAAGCCGTGCTCGGCGGCCACCGCGCGTACCGCGTCGGCGCCGACGAGCTGCTGGAATGCCGGCTTGGCCCGCTTGGACACGTCGCGCGGGATGGGCGCGCCGGGCACCGGCAGGTAGCCGATCTCGCCGGCCGCGCCGCTGCTGCCGTGGTGCAGCCGCCCGCCCAGCATGATCGCCAGGCCGACGCCGGCGTCCACCCAGACCAGCACGAAGTCGGAAGTGCCCTGGGCCGCGCCGGACTGCGCCTCGGCCACCGCGGCGAGGTTCACGTCGTTCTCGAACACGACCGGGGTGTCCAGGTCCTCGCGCAGCGCGGCGAGCAGGCCGCTGTGCCAGCGCGGCAGGTTGAACGCGAAGGTGATGTCGCCGGTCTGCGGGTCCACCAGGCCGGGGGTGCCGAGCACGACGCGCCGGACGGCGGACAGCTCCGCCCCGGCGCTGCTGGCCGCCTGGACCACCGCGTTGTGCACCACCCCGACCGGGTCGTCGGTGTCCTTCGTGGACTGCTCGACCCGGCCGGCCACCGTACCGGTGATGTCGGCGCAGGCCGCCACCACCCGCTCCGCGCCGACGTCCACGCCCACCACGTACGCGCTGCTCGGCCGGACGGCGTAGAGCTGGGCGTTCGGGCCCCGCCCGCCGGCCTGCTCGCCGACCCGGGCGACCAGGCCGCGCTCCTCCAGCCGTTCGACGAGCTGGGACGCGGTGACCTTGGACAGCCCGGTCAGCTCACCGATCCGGGCCCGGGTCAGCGGGCCGCGTTCGAGCAGCAGCTCCAGCGCCGCACGATCGTTGAGCGCCCGCAGGAGTCGGGGGGTACCGGGCAGCCGGGTCGCACTCATGCCGTCGTCCTCAATTTTCAGTAAAGTTTTCTAACCACAAAACGCCTGCCGAGGGGCGTCCGTTAGCGTATCGGCCGCCCCGATCCGCGAAGGTCGGACGACCCGGCAGGGAAAGGGGATATTCGTGGGTCAGGATCCAGGACTCCGGCGGCTCGCGCTGGGCACGCTGCTGGCCGCGTACCCGGGTCCGGTCCCGCCGGACTGGGCGGTCGACCTGCTCGCCGACGGGCTCGCCGGGCACACCCTGTTCGGCACCAACATCCATGACCCGGCCCAGGTCGCGGCGTCCACGGCGGCGCTGCGCGCCGGCCGCCCCGACGTGATCGTCGCGATCGACGAGGAGGGCGGCGACGTCACCCGGCTGGCCCACGCCACCGGCAGCCCGTACCCGGGCAACGCCGCGCTCGGCGCCGTCGACGACCCCGCGCTGACCCGCGAGGTGTACGCGGCGATCGGCGCCGAGCTGGCCGCGCTCGGCGTCACGCTCGACCTGGCGCCCACCGTCGACGTGAACACCGCCGACGAGAACCCGGTCATCGGCACCCGCTCGTTCGGCGCCGACCCGAAGCGGGTGGCGGTCCACTCGGCCGCCGCCGTCGCCGGCCTCCAGTCGACGGGCGTGGCCGCCTGCGCCAAGCACTTCCCCGGGCACGGCGCCACAGTCGCCGACTCCCACCACGAGCTGCCCACAGTCGACGTGCCGCCGGCCGTCCTGCGGGAACGGGACCTGCCGCCGTTCGCCGCGGTGGTCGACGCGGGCGTCCGCGCGGTGATGACCGCGCACATCCGGGTGCCGGCGCTGACCGGCGACGGCCCGGCCACGTTCAGCCGCGCGGTCCTGCACGACCTGCTGCGCGTCGAGTACGGCTTCACCGGCGCGGTAGTCACCGACGCGCTGGAGATGAAGGGCGCGGTGCTCGCCGCCGGCGGGGTCGGCACGGGCGCGGTCCGGGCGCTGGCGGCCGGCGCGGACCTGCTCTGCATCGGCGCCCGGGTCGACGCCGAGCTGGTCGAGTCGGTCGCCGCCGAGATCGTCGCGGCGATCGGCGACGGGCGGCTGGCGCGCGAGCGGGTCGAGGAGGCGGCCGGCCGGACCGCCACGCTCGCCGCCACCGGCCCCGCCGACGCCCCGCCGCCCGCCACCGACGGCCTCGGCTACACCGCCGCGCTGCGGGCGGTACGGGTCGAGGGCGACCTCACCCGCGCCGCCGCACCCCTGGTGGTGCAGGTGCACGCCACCTCCACCGTCGCCGAGGGGCGGGTGCCGTGGGGGCTCGGCCCGCACCTGGCCGCCGGGATCGAGCAGGCCCGCGCGGTGGCGGGCGAGACCGACCCGGAGAAGCTGCGGCGGCTCGCCGGGGACCGGCCGGTCGTGCTGGTCGGGCGGCACCTGCACCGGCTGCCCGGCGCGCGGGAGCTGGTCGAGGCGCTGGCCGCCACGCATCAGGTGACAGTGGTCGAGATGGGCTGGCCGGGCGCGTGGCGGCCGGCTGGCGCGCGCGCGTTCGTTGCCACCCATGGCGCCAGCCACGCCAACGGCCGCGCCGCCGCGCAGACGCTGGGCCTGACCGGCTGACCGCATCACTCTTGAACACGTTCAAAATCTGTCGTACGCTCAGGGCGTCCTTGATTTGAACACGTTCAAGAGAGGCGACGGGGATGGACGTGAAGGTCTGGATGTACCTGGCCTACCTCGCGGTCAGCATCGGTCTGACCATCTGGGTGGCCCGGGCACTGTCCCGCAACGGGCTGGTGTTCCTGCAGGACGTGTTCGCCGACAGCCGGCTGGCCGAGGCGGTCAACAGCCTGCTCGTGGTCGGCTTCTACCTGCTCAACCTCGGCTACGTCACGGTGGCGATGAAGGAGACCGGCCCGGTCGGCGACACCAGCCAGGCGCTGGAGCAGCTCTCCATGAAGGTGGGCCTGGTCCTGCTGGTACTGGGCGCGCTGCACTTCTTCAACGTCTTCGCGCTCGGCCGCTACCGGCGCGGCCGCCTGCGGCAGCAGGCCACCCACCCGCCGCTGCCGCCGGTCCGTATCCTCCCGCCGCAGGGTGGGCCCGTACCGGCAGGCGGCCCGAACCCGCCGGCCCGGTGACGTCCGCCCCGGGCGGGCGCCCGTCGGATCCCACCGGGCACGGGGCCGGTGGGATCCGCGGGTTCACCGTCCTGTTCGACGCGGGCTGCCCGATGTGCCGGGGCGCCCGGCGGTGGCTCGCCTCGCGGCCCCAGCTCGTACCCCTGGAGTTCGTGCCGGCCGGGTCCGCCGAGGCCCGGCGGCGCTTCCCCGGCCTCGACCACGACGCGACGTTGCGGGACCTGACGGTGGTGGCCGACACGGGCGCGGTCTACAGCGGCGACGGCGCCTGGTTCGCCTGCCTCTGGGCGCTCGCCGAGCATCGGGGTACGGCCGAGCGGCTGGCCCGCCCGCACCTGCTGCCGCTGGCCCGGCGGGTGGTGGCGGCGGCCTCCGCGGTCCGCGAACGGATCCGGGAACCGGGATACGGTGACGACGATGACCGAGCAGAGTGCGCCGACGACCGCTGCGGGTGGGCAGGGGTCGACGGCCCGGGGTGAGCAGACCCGCCAGTTGATCCTGGACACCGCGATGCGGCTGTTCCGCGAGCGCGGGTACGCGCGCACCACCATGCGGGCGGTCGCCCAGGAGGCCGGCGTGGCGGTGGGTAACGCCTACTACTACTTCGGCTCCAAGGAGCACCTGGTCCAGGAGTTCTACGCGGGCACCCAGCGCGATCACCGGGAGGCGGCCGGCCCGGTGCTCGCCCGGGAGCGGGAGTTCGCCGCGCGGCTGGCCGGGGTGCTGCACGCGGGCATCGACGTGCTGAGCCCGTACCACGCGTTCGCGGGCGCCTTCTTCAAGACGGCGGCCGAGCCGACCTCGCCGCTCAGCCCGTTCTCCGCCGAGTCGTCGGAGCCGCGGGACATGTCGATAGCGCTGTTCCGCGAGGCCCTCACCGGGTCCACCGTCAAGCTCGACGACGAGCTGCGCGAGGCGCTGCCCGAGCTGCTCTGGCTCGGCTACATGGGTGTGGTGCTCTACTGGGTGCACGACCGCTCGGACGGGCAGGTCAAGACCCGCCAGCTCATCGACGGCGTGGTGCCGCTCGTGGACCGGCTGGTGGGGCTGTCCCGGCTGCGCGTGCTGAGGCCGGCCACCCGGCAGGCGCTCGCCCTCATCCACACGCTGCGTCACTGACCTCGTCCGCGCCCCGGCAGCGATTGCGCAGGTGAGAGTCCGCAACCGGACAGCAACACACCCCTTGTTCACAGTCGGCACTACACATAGCGTTACCGGTGTCGGGACCTGGGGGAGAGCAGCGGACCGTGGATCCGGCCCGGGATCCACGGTCCGCGCCGAGCGGACCGGAGCGCATCCGGGCCGGGTCAGCGGGGGAACACGCCGAACGCGGTGAAGCCGCGATCCGGGAACCCGGCCGCCTCGGCCACCCGGCCGGACGCCGCGTTGCCCGGGTCGTGCAGGTAGGTGGGGATCGCTCCCTCGTCGAGCACCCGGCGCGCCGCCTGCGCGACCAGCCGCCGGGCCAGGCCGCGCCCGCGCGCGGCCGGCACCGTGCCCACCGCCAGCTCGTGCCCGTACGAGTCGTGCCGCTTGATCCCCACCCCGGCCCGGTACGCGCCGTCGGCGCCCCGGACCACGAGCACCTCCCGGTCGAACAGCCGCAGCCACGGCGGTAGCCCGGCCAGCGTGGGCGGCACCCACTCCCCCACCTCGGGCAGCGGCGCCGGGTCGGCGCACCAGCGGAAGACGGACGTGTGCGAGTTGAAGTCGGGCGTGCCGACCGCCGCCGGGAGGGCGGGCAGCCACTCGCCGGGCGGCCGTCCCCGGACCAGCGCCCGGACCGCCTCCACCCGATCGACGGCGACCGAGAGGACGGTGCTGCCGTGGGCGGTCACCGCGAGGGCCGGGCGCAGGCGGCCGTCCCAGGCCGGACGGGCGCGGCGGTGGGACCGCACCACGTGCAGTCCCGGGCCCGCCGGCCACTGTCCCAGCCAGGTCGCCAGATGGAGGAAGACCCGCCGGTCGAGCACGTGATCATGGTACGCCGGGCCGGACCGCCCGTGCTCGCGTAATCAACTGATCCCACCGGGGTTGAGACCCGCGGCGGATGGGTAGTGGGGCGGCACGCCAGCGACGGATGACGATGTGTGGTCCGGCGGAGGGCCGCAGGAATTTGACGCTTCACGGGAACCCGAGGCATCGACCCTGCGTCATATTCATTTCCATACATGGACAAGTTTTTCTGGGACGGTAGTGGTCATGCCTCACGAACCGAATGACCGATTCCAGCAGGACCCGGAGCGGAGCTGGCGGGCCGCCGACGACGCCGGACGCTTCCCGGCGCAGCGGGCGTACCGCGAAGCCCGCAACCGGGGGCTCTCCTGGGCCGAGCTGAACACGCAACCATCGGGCGCCGCCGCCTGGCGCGGGTCGGCGGCCGCCTGACGCACCAATTTCAAGCGCAGCTTGGTGCGCAGATCCAGCACTTCCTGGTGTACGGTCGAACGCATGACCCGCATCACGGTGGACGTCAACGATGAGTGGCTGGAGTCCGCCCGCGAGGTGCTGGGCACCGACACCAAGGTCGCCACCATCAACGCCGCGTTGCACGCCTTCGCCGTCCGGCGGCAGGCGAAGGAGATCGTCGCCGCGTTCGATCAGGTCGAGATGGACTTCGCCGAGTCGGACGAGGGCTGGCGTTACGGCGGTGGGCGCGACTTGAGCCGGCTCGCCGAGGACGCCCGCGACGGCGAGGCTGCGGCCTGATGGCCGGCCAGGTCTACCTGGCGGACACGTCGGTGTACGTGCTTCAGGCTCGGCACCAGGCCGTCCGGAAGCGCTTCGAGACGCTGCTGGCAGAAGGGCGCCTCGCCGCGTGCCAGATGACCTCGCTGGAATATCTGAACAACGCCCCCACACCGAAGGGATACGAGATCCTGTGGCAGGCGCTCCGGGGACACCGCTGGCTGGATGTCACCGCCGAGGCGATGGACCGCGCCATGGCGGTGCACCGCCTACTGGCCGCCGAGAGCCAGCACCGCAACTTTCGGCTGCCTGATCTGATCATCGCGGCGACCGCCGAGCTGCACGGTGCCACGGTGCTGCACTACGACGCCGACTACGACCGGATCGCCGCGCTCACCCACCAGCCCACCGAGTGGGTCGCCCCGAAAGGCAGCCTCTAGGAACGCGGGCGGCGACACACCGGCCGGGCGTGCGTACCGGTCTTCGCACACCTGTGCGGTAGCGTCTTGTGGTCCGATTTCCGGCCTACGACAGGAGAAGCTCCGCGCATGGGCAAGAAGACGATCCACGTCTCCGACTTCACCGGCCAGGTGCTGAGCGCCGACGACGAGGTGGTCAAGGTCGTCGTACTGGAGCACCCGGACCTGGTCGCCGGGCCCGTGCAACTGGACGCCACCCCGGTCGACGTGGAGAGCATCGACGACGCGGCACTGGACGTCGCGGTGGTGGAGATCCACGACCGGCACGGCCACGGCGAGCCGCGCCGGGTGGTGCTGACCGCCAGCGAGTTCGACGCGATGGCCACCGACGTGCCGATGGCGCAACTGCTGCGTACCGCCGAGCGGGTCAAGCCGCCCAAGGCACGCCGCGCCACCGAAAAGATCGACTACGGCACCATCGAGCACGCCGGGCGCCCGCACCGCGGCCGCGTCACCGAGGAGGAGGCCCGGCTGGTCCGGGAACGCCTGGACGAGGTGAACAAGCGCCTCGCCGACGCCGGCATCCGCCAGGTCGACCCGGCCGACCCGGAGCACGCGGCCCGCTACGGGTTCCCCACCGCCGAATGACACACGCGGGCCGGGCACGCGCCCCCCAGGCGCGGGCCCCGC
>NZ_JAGPXP010000030.1:0-75031 GCF_018070485.1 Micromonospora sp. C41
GCCCCCGGGGTGGGCGGCGGACCGGTCCGGCGCTCGTGGTCGACCCGGGCCCGCCGTCGCGGGCATGACGCCGGGCGCGCCCGCTCCCGGACGGACCGCGCGGGCCGGTCGCGCCCGACGGCGCCGGACCCCCGGCCTACGCTGGGCGCAGTGGGCCGGCATCGGGTGCCGGCCCGGCACGGGGAGACCGCGATGACCGACAACGTCCGCCGGCCGGCGCCGGCCGCGGGCGGCGAGGACGAGCAGTGGCTGGCCGAGGTGGCCCGGGCGGCGAGCGCCGACGCCGGTGGCGTACCCGTGGAACTGCTCGGCGACTACCTGCGGCTGCTGACCGACGCGGCGGTGACCGGCCGTCGTCCGCGCCGCGCCGAACTCGACGCGGTGGGCGCCCTCGGCCGGCGCGCGGCCGAGCAGGGGGTGTCCGCCGGACGCGCGGTACGCCTCTACCTGTCCGCGGCGCGGCGGGTGTGGCGGCAGTTTCCGCACCTGGACCGCTCCGACGACAGCGAGGCGGTGCGCGCCGCCGCCGACGCCGTGCTGCAGGTGGTCGACACCGCCGTCGCCACGCTCGCCGAGGGCTACGCCGTGGCCCGGCGGGAACTGGTCCGGCGGGAGGAGTCGCTGCGCCGGGAACTCGTCGACGACCTGCTGCGCGGCGACTCCGACCTCGGCGGGCTGGTGGAACGGGCCGAGCCGTTCGGGCTCGACCTCGCCCGCGTACACCAGGTGGCGCTCGCCGCGCCCGGTCGCCGCCTGCCGGACACGGAGGCGGCGATCAGCGCGCTGGAACGGGCCGTGTTCGACCGGCTGGGCGACCGGGACGTGCTGGTGGCCACGAAGGAGGGGCTGCTCGTGGTGATCGCCCCGGCCGACCCGGTGGCCACCGACCGAGGCCGCGGGCCGGCCGGCAACCTGGGCACGCTGATGCACGGCGAGCTGGACCGCCTGGTGCGGGGCCGGCCGTGGCAGGTGGCGGTGGGCCGCCCGCACCCCGGCGTGTACGGCATCGCCCGCTCCTACGAGGAGGCGCGGGAGGCGCTGACCACGGCGCGGCGGCTGCACTCCGAGACGTCCGTGATCGACGCGCACGACCTGCTCATCTACCGCGTGCTGCTGCGCGACCAGCCGGCCATGGTGGACCTCGTCCGGGCGGTGCTGACGCCGCTGGCCCAGGCGCGCGGCGGCGCCGAGCCGCTGCTGGACACGCTGAACGAGTACTTCGCCTGCGGCGAGGTGAGCACCGAGGCGGCCCGGCGGCTGCACGTCTCCGTCCGCACCGTCACCTACCGGCTGGCCCGCGTCCGGGCACTGAGCGGGTACGACCCCGCCGACGCGCGGGACCGGTTCACGTTGCACGCCGCCGTCCTCGGCGCGCGGGCGCTGGACTGGCCGCGCAAGCCGCTGCCGGCGTGACGCTCAGGCCGCTGCCGGCGTGACGCTCAGGCGGGAACGGCCACCAGTTCCGGGAAGCCGAGCAGGTTCGCCAGGGCCGACGCCTCGTCGCGGGTGAGGCTGAGAGCCACCATGCGATCCGGGTCGTCCGGGTCGTCGTGGACGATGTCGCGCCGGCCGCCGGTCTGGTAGTCGATCACTCCGATGCGGCGGCCCTCGTCGGTGGTCAGCGTGTGCCGGACCCCGATGCCGGGGAGGATCGTGCGTTCGATGATCACGTCAACCTCCTCGGGTCAACCATAGCTCCGGGGGGTGCCCGGACCGGTTGTCCAGTGACCGGCAATCATTCGGCCCTTTGTTGGCCGGTCGTGCGCAATGCCGAGCGCCGCATTCCGGGCGAAGCTGGAGGTCCGAGGCGGTACCCGAGTAGCGAGGAGGTGGTGACCATGACCCGCACGTCGATGGCTTCACCACCGGTGTTCGCCGGTTTCGTCGCGTCCCGGTCCGCGAGCGGCGACCCGCGGCGCGCCTGAGCCCCGGCCGCCGGTGCCGTCGAGCGAATCCGGCCCCGGCCCCCGGCCACGCCCCTCCCCCGCACCGTCCACCGCCCGGTTGGGCACCTGATCCGAAAGAGGTCGGTATGCCGCATCCCGTCACCGTCGTCCGTTCTCCGGCGCGTACCGGTCTGCTGATCGGCCGCTCCCACACCACCCGCCCGCCGGTGGGCGCCGACGCGGCGCCGATCGCCGTGGACCTCGGCAGCAGCCTGCTGCGGATCTGGCTGGGTCCGGGCCGGACGCTGAGCGTCCCGCTCGGTCACGGCCTGCGCAGCCCGGTCGTGCGGCGCGGACGGATCGTGGACGGTCCGGCCTGCGTCACCGAGCTGCGACGCATCCTGCGTGACCACCGCGCGTCGGTGCCGGTCGGCGCGCTCGTGGTCGCCTGCCGGCCGGTGCTGGCCGCGCCGGCCGAGCAGGAGGCGACGCGCCGCGTGCTCGCCGCCGTCCTCGCGCCGTCCCGGCTGCTGTTCCTCGACAGCGTCCGGGCGGGCGCCATCGGCGCCGGCGCCGCCGCCGGCACCCTGCTGCTCGCCGACATCGGCGCGCAGCTCACCGAGGTGGCGCTGCTAGAGGACGGCCGGGTCGTCGCCGCCCGCCGCGCCGAGGTCGGCACCCGCGACCTGAACCACGCGACGACCGCCGGCATGCTCGCCGACGCCGCCGCCCGGCTGGTCCGTGAGCTGCGGCAGGACCCGGCGCTGCGGCCCCTGGTCCGCACCGCCCTGGCCCGCGGCGCGATCGTCATCGGCGACGGCGCGACCCGGCCGGACGTGACCGCGCGCCTGGTCGCGAGGCTCGGCGCCGCCGTCCACCGCGCCGCCTCACCCCGGACCGCCGCCCTGACCGGCGCCGGCATGGCCGCTGTCTCGGCCCTGCGCCACCCGCACGACACCCAGCGCCGCCCGGAAAGGAGCGCCTGATCATGACGCACGCCCTGAACAACCGCACCGACACCCTGCGGGAACTGCTGGACCGGCAGTTCAACGAGTACACCGACCAGCTCACCGAGCTGACGCTGCACACGCGGCAGCCCGACCACGGCGGTCACGACCCGGACACCCTGCGCCGGCTGATCGAGGCCGCGCGCCAGGGTGTCGCGGACACCGCCCAGGCGCTCAAGCGCATGTCCGACGGCACGTACGGCGTCTGCGAGCGCTGTGGCCAGGACATCCCGACCGCCCGCCTGGAGATCCGGCCCGCGGCCCGCTTCTGCGTGCCGTGTCAGCAACGGCGCTGAGCACCGCACGGGGCTGTCGGCGCGCGCGCCGGCCGGTAGCGTCGTCCCCATGGACGTGGACGACGTCGCCGGCCGGCTCGACGTGCCCGCCGAGGAGATCGACCGGGTGCGCCGGCTCGCCGGCGACCGGCCTTCCGCGCCGCTGCCCGCCCGGGCGGACGCGCCCGCGCTGCTGCGGCGGCTCGCGGTGCGCCCCGACGACGCCGCCGAGATCATCGCGGGCTGGCCGGACCCGGAGTCCCCACTGTGGACCCCGGAGCTGCGCTGGCTGCTCGACCGCTCGATCGCCCTGGTCCGGGCCGACCTCGGCGGCTTCGCGTGGCTGCCGCCGGGCCCGGCGCTGCCCCGCGACCGGGGACCGGCCTGGCGGCACCTCTACGCCTACGCGTACCTGGCACTGGTCGACGTCGTGCGGGCGTACCACGCCGACCACGGCGTGCCCGACGAGGTTTCCTGGGCGACGCTCGCCGACCTGGGCAACAACCTCGCCGTCGACCGGCGGATGCACGGTGAGGGCTGGCCGGTCATGCAGGCATGGCTGACGCTGCACGCGCGCGGCGGCCTCTACGAGCTGGGCCGCCTGCAGCACCAGCGCGGCGACACCGGCGCCCTCGACCTGCACATCCCCGACTCGGGGCCGCTGACCCCGGAGGCGGTCGACGCGTCGCTGGAGCGGGCCCGGGCGTTCTTCCCGCGCCACTTCCCCGACGAGAGCTACACCGCCTTCTCCTGTGGCTCCTGGCTGCTCGACCCGCAACTGAGCGAATACCTGCCGGAGGACTCCAACATCGTCCGGTTCCAGCGGCGGTTCACGCTGGAGCCCTACCAGCAGATGGACGGGCTGGACGGCGACGTCGAGGTGCTGCGCTTCGTCTTCCGCAGCCTGAACACGCCGCTGGACCGGCTGCCCCGCCGCACCGTCCTCCAGCGCGCGGTCATCGACCACCTGCGGGCCGGCCGCCACTGGCAGTGGCGTCGCGGCCGTTTTCCGATGTAGTCACGTCCCGCGCCGGTCCGGCACCCGGCTGCCGCGCGCCAGCCAGTCGTCGAGGGCGGCCGGGTCGGTGAACAGCAGCACCGGCGGTCCGGCCGGGTCGGCCGCCCAGGCCCGCAGGCGCCGGCGCGCCCGGCCGAACCCGGTCACGTGCCACACCAGCACCGAGTCGAGGGACAGCACGCTTCCCCACGACTCCCGGTTGCCGTTGCAGATCTCCTCGCCGCTGGCCAGCCGCTGCCGCGTACGCCGCAGCAGCCGCCGGAACGAGACCCCGCGCGGGTAGTCCAGGCCGATCACCAGGTCGGCGCGGCCGAGCACCACGTCCCGCCAGCCGTGGTAGGCGCCGTCGAGGATCCAGCGGTCACGTCGGCAGATCTCCGCGATCCGCCGTCGCTGCTCGGCGACCGGCACCTCCACCCAGCCCGGCTCCCAGAGCAGGTCGTCCACCGGATACCAGGGCAGGCGGTAGCGCTGCGCCAGCCGCGCGGCCAGCGTCGACTTGCCGGACCCGTGGATCCCCTCGACCAGGATGCGGGCCGGGGCGGTCATGGCAGCAGCGTAGGCGCTGCCCGCACCCCGCGCGCCGGACGGTCCGTCAGTGCGCGACCGCGACCGCCGGATCCGCCTCCAGGCCGGCGAGCTGCGACGGCCGCACCACGACCAGCAGCACCGCCAGCGCCGCCACCATCCCGCCGGCCACCACCAGCGCCATCGCCACCGCGCCGGTGCCGAGCACGCCCACCAGCGGCGCCGCCACCGCGCCCACGCCGAACTGCACCGCGCCCAGCAGGGCGGACGCGGTGCCGGCCGCCTCGCCGTGGCGGGACAGGGCCAGCGCCGGGGCGTTCGGCATGGCCAGACCCGCCGCCGCCAGCACCAACCACAGCGACACCAGCAGCGCGGGCAGCCCGCCGAAGCCGGTCGCGGCGAACACCAGCAGCGCCAGCCCGGCCACCGTGCCCCCCGCCAGCGAGGCCACCAGGATCCACTGGGAGGAGTAGCGGCGCAGCAGCCGCACGTTGTACTGGGTCGCGCCGATCAGGCCCACCGCGCCCGCCCCGAACGCCAGCCCGAACTCCTGCTCGTTGAGGCCGTACCCGTCCTGGAGGACGAACGACGAGCCGGCCACGTACGCGAACAGCGCCGCCATGGCCAGGCCGGCCACCAGGACCAGGCCGACGAAGACGCGGTCCCGCAGCAGCCCGCCGTAGTTCATCACTGTCGCCACCACTCCGCCGCGCTGCCGGCGCGCGGGCGGCAGCGTCTCCGGCAGCGCGAGCGTGGCCAGCACGACGAGCAGCACCCCGAAGACGGCCAGGACCACGAACACGCCACGCCAGTCCGTCCACCGCAGCACACCACCGCCGAGCGTCGGGGCGAGGACCGGCGCCGCGCCCATCACCAGCAGCAGCCGGGACAGCATGGTGGCGAACGCCGACCCGCTGAACAAATCGCGCACCACCGCCATCGCGACCACTGCGGTCGCGGCGACGCCGAGGCCCTGCACGACCCGCAGGACGCCCAGGACGGCGACGTTCGGGGCGACCACGCACAGCGCCGACGCCACGATGTGCAGCAGCAGACCGGCGATCAGCGGACGGCGCCGCCCGACCGCGTCCGACAGCGGCCCGATCAGCAACTGGCCGACGGCGAGCCCGGCGAGCGTCCCGGTGAGCGTCAACTGCACCGCCGCCGACGTGGTCGCGAAGTCCGCCACGATCGCGGGCAGCGCGGGCAGGTACATGTCGATGGTCAGCGGACCCACGGCGATCAGCGAGCCGAGGACGAGCACGAGCCTCAGGCGCTGGCTGCGGCTCATCAGGTCACCCGGGGTGGGCGTCGGGGTGGCATCGGTCGTCTGGGGCGTCCCGGCCCGGTCGTGCGACCGGGCGCGGGAGGGTGCGGCACTCACACAGTGAGTCAAATGCGCCCCCGGTGATCACATTCCCGTCTCGGCGAGAGGTAACGCAGGTCACGCGCCTGCCCACCGGTGCGGCACGCCGCCGGGGCCGACGTCGCTGCCGGCGCCGGACGGGGACGAGGCGGCTGCGGCGACCGCACGGCGGCCGATCCGGGGTGCCGGTCAGCGTTGCAGCACCTCGCCGAGCGCGGCCAGGTACGCCCCGGCCTGCGCCCCGTTCACGAGCCGGTGGTCGTACGCCAGCCCCAGGTCCGCCACCGCCCGCTCGCGTACCCCGCCGTCGCCGTCGAGCACGACCTCGCGGTGCACGTCCGGCACCGAGAGGGCGCAGGTGACGCCGGGCGGGATGATCGGCCGGGACACCGTGACGCCGGGTGTGTCGTTGAGCGCGACCAGGAAGTTCATGCCGGCCATGTCCTCCTCGCGGAGCCGTCCGCGCAGCGCCTTCATCCGCAGCGCGACCACGGCGTCAGCGAGGTCGCCGAGGTCCAGTCCGGCCGCGTCGCGGATCACCGGCAGGAACAGTCCGGTGCCGACGTCCACGGTGAGCCCGATCGACGGCGCTTCCGCGTCGACCACCAGCCCGTCGCCGGTGAGCCGGGCGTAGAGGGCACCGAACCGCTCGTGCAGCGCGGCCACGGCGGCGATGACGACCTCGGTCAGGCCGACCGTGGCGCCGGTCTCGTCGGCGGCGCGGCGGGCATAGGCGAGCGCTGCCGTCACGTCGACGCGCACGGCGGTGAAGGCCACCGGGATCTCCCGGTGCGAGGTGGACACCACGTCGGCGATGCGGCGCTGCGCCGGTGGCAGCGGCCGTCCCGGCGTCGCCGTCCGCGTCCCCACGGCCTCCACCTGCTCCGGGTACGCCGCAGCGGGCGAGCCCAGCGGCTCTGGCGGGGCGGGCACGGCCGACTCGGGCAGGATCCGGCCGATGGGAGCGCCCGGGGCGCAGTCGGCACCGGCTGCCACGTCCTGACGCAGCACGCCGGCCCGCGTCGCCGCGAGTTCCTCGATCGCCTTGGACGTCTCGACCGCCGCGACCGGCTCGCCGGCCTCCACCGTGGCGCCGTCCGCGACCAGCCATTCCAGCAGCACGTAGCTGTCGTCGTTGGGGTTGAGCCGCGGTACGTCCACCGGGACGCCCGCCTGCGCCGCCGTCGTCGGAGCGGAGGGCGGCGGATCGACGGGTGACGGATCGGTGCGCGGAACCGGAACCGCGCCGGGCACGCCCGGAGACACGCCGGCCGGAGTCGCCGGGGCGTCAGCCGGTCCGCCCCGGTAGCCGGTCGCCACCGGCGCGGCGGGCAGGCGCATGATCCGGTCCAGGATCGCGTCGGTGCCGAGCAGCACCGCCTGTTCCAGGTGCGGCGCGGACGGGATGACCCGGTCGGCGGAGCTGACCAGCTCGACCGGGCCGCGCAGCAGCGGCCACGCCTCGGCGTGCAGGCGGGCCGCGACCTCGCTCCCCCACGTGCCGCCCGCGGTGCTCTCCTCGGCGACGATCACGCCGTGCGCGCCGGCGAGCAGGTCGCGCAGGCCGTCCACGTCCACCGGGTAGAGCCGCGCCGGGACCAGCACCTCGACCGTACGTCCCCGCTCGGCGGCCCGCGTGGCGGCGGCGATCGCCCGGTTGGCGACCCCGCCCGGCGCGATGACGAGCGTCGGCGCGCCGGTGGCGTCCGGGTCGTGGACGCGGGCCCAGTTGCCGTCCGCGCCGCGCGACTCGAAGGCGAGGCGGTCGTCGACGCGGCCGTCCACGTACCGCCGCTGAGTGTAGAGGATCTTGTCCTCGAACAGCATCGCCGGTTCGTCGCGGCGCAGCGCGGCGGCCAGCACGTCGGCCGCGTCGTGCAGCGGGGACAGCTCGTACAGCGCGAGGTGCGGGATGCCGATGAAGTGCTTCTGCGGGCTCTGGCTGTGCGTCGCGCCGTAGCCGCGCCCGCCGCCGACCGGGCAGCGGATCACCACCCGCATCGGAGTGCGCTCGCCGTACATGGCGACGGACTTGGTGATCAGGTTGAGGATCGGGTCGAAGGCGAGACCGGCGAAGTCCCCGAACATGATCTCGACGATCACTGTGTCGCCGCACAGCGCCAGGCCACCCGCGACGCCGGTGATGCCGTTCTCGCTCAGCGGCGTCGACAGCACCCGGTCGGGGTAGGCGGTGGAGAGGCCCTGGGTCACCTTGAACGCCCCGCCGTACGGGTCGGCGACGTCCTCCCCCAGCAGCCAGGCCCGCTCGTCGGCGGCGAACAGCGCGTGCAGGGCACGGTTGAGGTTGCGGCTCACCCGTTCCGCGCGCGTCACGCCGCCGCTCCGCGCGCGAGCGGCCGGGCCAGCACCTCGGCCGAGACCTCCGCGACCCGCTGCCGGGCCCGCGCGTCGGCGGCCGCGAACCGCTCCGGGTACGCCTCGGCGTACCGCTGGAGCCAGTCGAGGCGGCGCAGCCGGTCGAGTTCGTCGGCGGGCCGGGTGTCGTCGCCCTTGCTGTGCGGGCCGAGCCGGACCGTGTGCTGCACGAGCACGTGCGGCGTCCGGGTGGCGCGGACCCGCTCGACGTGCGGCGCGGCGGCGGCGCGTACCTCGGTGAGGTCGAACGAGCCGGACTCGCTGACGGTGATGCCGAACCCGGCCACCCGGCCCGCGATGGTGCCGGCGAGCTGCGCGGTGGTCGGGGTGGACTGGGCGATCCGGTTGTGCTCGACCACGACGAGCAGCGGCACCCGCCACAGCGCGGCCATGTTCAGCGCCTCGTAGACAGCACCCTCGCCCCAGGTCCCGTCGCCGATGTACGCCACCACGATCGTGTCCTGCCCGGTGCGGTTGAGGTGCAGTCCCACGCCGACAGCGGCGGGCAGGCTCTCCCCCTGCACGCCGGTGGACAGGAACCGGTCCCGGCGCAGGTGCTGGCTGCCGCCGTACCCGTGGCACACCCCGCCGTCGCGGCCGAGCAGTTCCGCCAGCAGGCCCTCCGGGTCGCCGCAGTGCGCCAGGTAGTGCCCGTGTCCGCGGTGGTTGCTGAACACGAAGTCCCCGGTCAGCAGTGGGGCCAGCGCGACCGGGACGTACTCCTGGCCGAGGCAGGTGTGCGTGGTGCCGGCGAGGTGACCGTCGGCGTACAGGCGCAGCAGGTGCTCCTCGAAGCGGCGGATGAGCAGCCCCGCGTCGAGATCGGCGTCGTCGAGCGGGGCCGGCGCGGCGCTCACTCCGGCACGCCCCGCTGGGCGAGCAGCGCGCGCAGGTCGCCCACCGACCGCACGGTCCGGATCTCCCGGGGCGTCAGCGAGATCCGGTACGCGTCCTCGACGGCCACGACGATCTGGAGGTGACGCAGGCTCACCCACGCGGCGGTGGTCGCGGGGCCGGTCTGCGCGTCGACCTGGTCGACGGGCAGTTCCAGCACGTCGGCGACGAGCCGCACCAGCCGGCTGGACATGCTCATACCTCGATGATCGTACAGGCCCAGTGGGTGCCCCGGCCCAACGAGATCAACGCGACCCGGTCGCCCTCGTGCAGCTCACCGGCGTCGAGCAGGCGGCTCAGCCCGAACAGTTGATCCGCCGCGCCGAGATGCCCGTACTCGGCCGCCAGTGCCCGGTTGGTCCGCTCCGGCGGCACCTTGTGGGCCTCGGCGAGCGACGTCATGGCGCGTTCGTTGTCGGCGACCAGGATCAGCCGCGCCAGGTCGGCGACGGTGACGCCGACCCGCTCGCAGGCGCGTTCGGTGACCCGCACCATCCGCTCGTCGAGGTGGCGGGCGTACTGCGCGAACTGCTCGGGGTCGTAGTCGAAGAACTCCATCACGTGCCACACGTCGCGGGCGGCCGGCGGCTCGGCGCCGGGTGCGAACGGCGCCGCGGCGCCACCGCCGTCGAGCCGGTAGAACCCGGCGTAGCGGCCGTCGGTGGCGGCCTCGGTGACCTGCCAGCGCAGCCGGGGGTGCCCGCGCCGGGCCACTGTGGCCACCGCGCCGTCGGAGAACACCATCGGCTGGGTCTCCATCCGGTTCCAGTACGCCTCGCAGGTCCGGTTGGCCGCGATCACGAGCGCGGTGTCGTACTCCGGGTGGGTGGCGAACTTGCCGGCGACGGTGTCGAGGCTGAGCACGCCGGTGGTGCACGCCTGGGTGAGCAGCACCGCTTCGGCGCCGGCCGCGCCGAGCCGGTACGCCAGGTCGGCGGCGGCGTCCCAGTAGAGGTGTTCGGTGAGGTCGGTGACGGCGAGCACCAGCAGGTCCACCCGCGCGGCGGGCAGCGTGGCGGCGTCCAGGGCGCGGCGGGCGGCCCGCTCGGCGAGGTCGGTCAGGCCGACGTCCGGCGCGGCGCGGTGCACCCGCCGGTAGCCGTAGCCGAGGACGCGGTTGACGTCGTCGGTGTACTGCGCCACCACGTCGGCGACGGGCGCCGGGTCGCCGAGCGCCTCACCGAAGGACACCAGCCCGAAGCTCATGCTCGACCGTCCCGCCGCAGATCCGCCGCTGCTTACCATTCCCCCATGCCCCGAGAGCATCTCACGTCCCTGCCCGGAACCCGTTGGCACGTATGGCGTTCCGCGTTGCTCCGGTCGGCCGGTTTTCCGGCCGGCGGGATGAGCCGGTTCGCCGCTCCGGCGCTCGCGGAGGCGGCCGACCGGCACCTGCGCGGGGACGGCGACGCGGCGGAGTTCGCTGCGGCGTTCGACGCCGCCGCGGCCGACCTCGGGCAGGCGGTCTACGGCATCGCCTGCGACGACGCCTTCCGTACGGCGCTGACCTGGCAGAACCCTGCGGTCCTGCTCGCCGTCGACGCGATCCGGCGCGACGGCCCGCACGCCCCGCGCAACCTGCGCCGGCGGCACCGGGAGGAGGTCGTCGCGAAGTACTGGCAGCGGTACTGCCTGAAGAACGACACGGTGGGCTTCTTCGGCCCGATCTGCTGGACCGAGCTGGGCGGCAGCGGTCCGATCGCGACGGTGCGTCCCGGCGCGGCGTTGACGCGTACCCGGAAGGTGTTCCTGGAGCGGTGGGGCCTGGACGCGCTCGCGGAGGCCTTCGCCCGCGGGCCAGGCGTGCGGGACTGGCTGCCGGTGCGGCTGGCCCCGCACCTGAGCCTGCGCGACCGGGTGCTGCGGCGCCCGCACCATCCACCGCAGACGCTCCCGGCGGCGACCGCCGCGCTGCTCACGCTGGCGCGGCGCGGACCGCGCGTGGCCGACCTGGTCGCCGCGCTGCTCGCGGACCCGGCGAGCGGCTTCCGCCGGGCCCCTGACGTGCACGCGCAGCTCGACGACCTGGCCGGGCGCGGCGTGCTGCGGATCGGCTTCGACCTGCCGGTCGACCTCACGGCCGAGGACGCGTTGCGCGAGCAGCTCGCCGCGATCGGCGACGACACGGTCCGCGAGCGGGTGCTCGGCGACCTAACCACGGTGAGCGACCTGCGCGACGCGGTGGCCGCCGCCGACGGCCCGGACGCGCTGGCCGCGGCGATGTCCGCGCTGGACCGGCGGTTCGTGGAACTGACCGGCCGGGAGGCGCGGCAGCAGCCCGGCGAGGTGTACGCCGGCCGCACGCTGTGCCACCTGGAGACGGTCCGCGACCTGGACGTCCGCTTCGGTGACGCGCTGCTGGCACGGCTCGCGCCGCTGGAACCGCTGCTGCTGTCGGCGCGGTGGCTGACCGCGGCGATCGGGCAGGCGTACGCCGACGCGCTGGCCGCCCTGTACCGCGACCTGGCGGCGGAGTCGGCCACCGCGGACGTGCCGGTGGCCGACCTGTGGTTCCTGGCGCAGGCGGTGGTGTTCGGGGCGGACCCGCCCGCCGCCGCCGTCACCGCCGAGTTCCTGGCCCGGTGGTCGACGGTGCTCGGCCTGGCCGACGCCGACACCGACGCCCGGGAGCTGCGGTTCGACGCCGCCGCGCTGACCGAGCGGGTCGCCGCCGCGTTCCCCGCCGACGCGCCCGGCTGGGCCGCCGCCCGCATCCACAGCCCGGACGTGCACGTGTGCGCGCCGGACGAGGCGGCGCTGCTGCGCGGCGACTTCACAGTCGTGCTCGGCGAGCTGCACGTGGCGCTGGCCGCGTTCGACACGCACTTCTTCGCGTACGGGCACCCGGACCCGCAGCGGCTGCGCGACGGGATGCGCGCCGACCTGCCCGGCGGCCGGGTCCGGCTGCTGCCGCCGGTGGACTGGCCCCGGCACACCGCCCGGATCGCGGAGTGGCTGCACGGGCCCGCCGACGCCCAGCTCGGGTTCGTCGACGCGCCCGGCGCCGACCCGGACCGCCTCGTGCCGATCACGACCCTGACCGTGCGGCCGGACGACGACGGCACTCTTTCCGCGCACGCCGACGACGGGCGGCGGTGGCCGCTGCTGGAGGTGTTCGCGCCGCTGTTCGACTACCAGGTGTTCGACACGTGGAAGCTGGCCGGCAACGCCGGGCGCACGCCACGCGTCACCGTCGACGACCTGGTGCTGGTCCGCGAGACGTGGCGCACCACTGTGGGCGAGACCGGCCTGCACACGGTCAAGGGCGAGCGGGAACGCTACCTCGCGGTACGGCGCTGGCGGCTCGCGCTCGGCCTGCCCGAGCGGATCTTCGTGCGGGTCGACACCGAACTCAAACCCAGCTATGTGGACCTGACCAGCGGCGTCTACACCCGGCTGCTGTGCACGCTCCTGCGCGGCGCGCACGCCAAGGGCGGCGACGGCGTCGGGCTCACCGTCACCGAGCTGCTGCCCGGCCCGGACGACGCCTGGCTGACCGACGGGGCCGGCCGGGCGTACGCCTCGGAACTGCGGCTACAGATCGTCGACCCGGCGCAGGTGCGGTAGCCACTCGGTGGCGTCCGCCGGCGCGTCGGGGGTCTCGGTGTCGAACCGGCGCAGCCGGCGTACGCCGTAGGCGCCGAGCGCCACCACGGCCAGGGCCAGCCCGGACACCACGAACGCGAACCCGAGTCCCCGGCCGGGGCCGGTGCCGATCAGCGCGCCGACGCTGCCGGCCAGCGCGCCGCCGGGGGCGAACATCGGTTCCAGCAGCGACCCGCTCAGCGGCACCAGCACGGCGAAGCCCAGCGGCAGCGTCGCCCAGGTCAGCGTCTGGATGATCGCCAGCACCCGGCCGTGGAACCGCTGCGGCACCTTCACCTGGATGATCGACAGGTAGATGCCGTTGTGCAGGCCCAGGCCCAGCCCCACGCCGAAACTGCCGAGCGCCACCAGCAGCAGGCTCGGCCGGACGCCGCTGAGCACCAGGCTGACCGCCACGCCGAACGCGATGGCGATCAGCGCGGGCATCCGGCGCCGGGTCGGGCCGCCCCACACCGCGATGGCGAGTCCGCCGAGGACGGCGCCGAGCGCCTCGGCGAACGCCACGGTGCCGACCTGGCCCATCGTGCCGAACGCGAGCACCATCGGCGGCACCAGCAGCAGGCTCGCCAGGCACAGGTTGTAGAGCGAGAAGAAGCCCAGCATGGCCCGGAAGCCCGGCTCGGCCCACGTCATCCGCGCGCCGCCGATCAGCTCCGCCAGGAACGGCTCCTTGCGCCGCCGGCCGAGCAGGTCGGGGAACCGCACCGCGGTCAGCACACCGATCGCCACCACGTAGCTGACGATGTCGATGACCAGGACGCCGGCCAGGCCGATCGCGGCCAGCAGACCCGCAGCCAGCAGCGGCACCGCGAGCGAGCTGAGCCCGACCGCGAGCTGCGCGATGCCGTTGGCGTGCCCCAGATAGCGCTTCGGCACCACCTGCGGGATCGCGGCCAGGTAGGTGATGCGTTGGAACACCGACGCCGCGCCGAGCACGCACACGAGCGTGTAGACGGCCGCCAGCCCCAGCCGGTCGGTCCAGAGCAGCAGCGCCAGCAGCGCCTCCGCTGTCACCGCCGTCGCGCACGCGGCCAGCAGCACCCGGCGCCTGTCGAACCGGTCCGCGACCGCGCCGGCGACCGGCAGCGTCAGCAGCGCCGGCAGGTACGCGATCACCCCGGACAGGCCGAACCACAGCATCGAGCCGGTCTCCAGGTAGACCCAGACCGGCACCGCCCACTGGGTCAGCGCCGAGCCGGTCGACGAGATGAGCTGGCTGGCGGTGATCGCCAGGAACCGGCGTACGCCCGGTTGCACGCCGGTCTCGGCGGTGACCGGATCGGTGCTGGTGGCCGCCAGTGCCCAGCCGTCACCGGCGAGCTGTCGTGGCGCGGCGGACGGCGCGGCGGACGGCTCGGCGAGCCGGGGATGGGTGCGGGTGAGCACCTCGGCGAGCGCCTCGGCCCGCTGCTTGACGAAGTAGTGCCCGGCCTCGTCCAGCACCACGAGCGCTGTGGACTCGCCGAGGAAACTCCACTCGCGGTACCGCTCCTCGTAGTACTCGGTGAGCACGTCGTGGGTGCCGACGACGGAGATCACCGGTGCGGGCACCCGCACCGGTTCGCCGTCCAGCCACTCGGTGAACCGCTCCTGCGCCTCGGCGGCCTCCCGCCGTACGTGGTGGACGAACCGGTCGACCTGCGCCGGGTCCAGGTCGGCCAGTTCCGCGCCGATCGAGCGCAGGAACGTCTCGTACCGCCGGTCCGCGCCCCGGGAGTCGGCCCAGTCGACGAGCCGGCCGAGCATGTTGTCCGGGCGGGCGGTCGGGAACACGCCCCCGGCGTAGATCGCCTCGATGGGACGTCCGCGCTCGTGCAGCCGCCGGGCGATGCCGGTCAACAGCGCGCCGCCGACGCAGTGGCCGTACAGGACCAGCGGGCCGTCCACCCGCTCCTGGATCTCGGCCACGCACCGCTCGACCAGCTCGTCGAAGGGCAGCTCGGTGTCACGGACGCCGACGTCGTGGCCGGGGATCGCCACGGAGAACAGCGTGTGCCCGGCCGGCAGCGCGTCCGCGAGCGGCTGGTAGATGCTGGCGAGCCCGCCGCCGTAGGGCACGCACACGTACGAGCGCACCCGCTGGTCCGCCGGGACCGGCCGGGTCAGCTCGTACAGCAGCGGGCGCTGCCGCTCCCCGTCCGCCGGGGCGTCGATCAGCGCGGCCAGCCCCTGCACCGTCGGGTGCGCGAACACGTCCATCACGCCGACGTCGACCTGCCCGTACGCCTCGCGCAGCAGCGCCAGCATCCGGATCGCCAGCAGCGAGTGACCGCCCAGCTCGAAGAAGTCGTCGTCCAGGCCGACCTCGGGCACGCCGAGCACGTCGCGCCAGGTGGCGGCAACCGTCTGCTCGACCGGGGTCACCGGGGGACGGCGCTGCGCGGGGGCGACGCCGGACGAGGGTGCGGGCAGCGCGGCGGTGTCGAGTTTGCCGTTGGCGGACAGCGGCAGCGCGTCGAGCGTCACGAACGCCGACGGCACCATGTACTCGGGCAGCCGCCGTTTCAGCGCCGCCCGCAGCTCCGCCGGGTCCGGGGCCTCGCCCGTCAGGTACGCCACGAGACGCTGCTCGGCGGGCGTGGCGCCGCGCACGACGACGGCCGCGGAGCCGACGCCGGGCTGTTCGCGCAGCACCGCGGCGATCTCCCCCAGCTCGATCCGCAGGCCCCGCAGTTTCACCTGGTCGTCGATGCGGCCGAGGAACTCCAGCGTCCCGTCGGTACGCCAGCGGGCCAGGTCGCCGGTGGCGTACAGCCGGCCGCCGGGCTCGCCGAACGGGTCGGGGACGAACGCGCCCGCGGTGAGTCCGGGGCGGTTCAGGTAGCCGCGGGCCACCTGCACGCCGCCGAGGTGCAGCTGCCCGGCCACGCCGACCGGCACCGGGCGCATCGCCTCGTCGAGCACGTAGGTCCGCACGTTGCGGATCGGCCCGCCGATCGGCACCCGGGTCACGCCGGTCAGCGCGTCGGGGGTGGCCGCCCAGGCGGTGACGTCGATCGCCGCCTCGGTCGGTCCGTACAGGTTGTGCAGCGCCGCCGACGGGATCGCGGCGACGGCGCGGCGGGCCAGGTCGGCGGGCAGTTCCTCGCCGCTGCACACGATCCGCCGCAGCGACCCGCAGCGGGCCGGGCCGGCCGGGTCGGCCGTGGACAGGAACGCGTCGAGCATCGACGGCACGAAGTGGACCGTGGTGACCCGCTCCCGCTCGATCAGCTCCCGCAGGTACGCCGGGTCGCGGTGCCCGCCCGGCGCGGCGAGCACCAGCCGCGCGCCCACGAGCAGCGGCCAGAACACCTCCCACACCGACACGTCGAACCCGATCGGTGTCTTGTGCAGCACCGCGTCGTCCGGTCCGAGCGCGAAGGCGTCCTGCATCCAGTCCAGCCGGTTGACGATCGCGGCGTGCTCGTTGACCACGCCCTTCGGCCGTCCGGTGGAGCCCGACGTGTAGATCACGTACGCCGCGTTCCCCGGCCCGGCGGCGGTGCCCCCGGCGGCGCGCGGCCGGTCCGGCGCGGTCAGCGGCAGCACGGTGCCCGGGACGGTCAGCCCGTCCGGCAGCTCGTCGGCCAGCAGCACCCCGGCGCCGGCGTCGGCGAGCATGAAGGCCAGCCGCTGCGGCGGGTGGTCCGGGTCCAGCGGCAGGTACGCCGCGCCGGCCCGGTGGATGCCGAGCAGCCCGGCGATCAGGCGGCGGGAGCGGGGCTCGTGGATCGCGACCACCGACTCCGGTCCCACGCCGTGCGCGACCAGCCGCGACGCCACCTGCTCGGCGGCGTCGGACAACTGCGCGTACGTCATCCGGGTGTCGCCGTCGACCAGCGCGACCGCGTCCGGCGTGCGCCGGGCCTGGGCGTCGAACAGCTCCGCCAGCGTGGTCCGGCGCACCGGGGCGGCGGTGGCGTTCCAGCCGGTCACGACCGCCGCGTGCTCGATGTCCGGCATGACCGGCAGCGCGCTGACCCGGGTCCGGGGCGCCGCCACGGCGGCGGCGAACAGCAGCAGGTAGCGGTCCGCGAACGCCTCCATCGCGGCACGCTCGAACAGCGCGGTGCGGTACTCCAGCCGCAGCTCGTCCCCGGCGATCTCCAGCGACAGGTCGTCCATGGCGCCGCCGAACGCCTCGCCCCGGCCGGTCGGCAGGTGGTGGAACGTGAGCTGGTAGAGCGGCGGCACACCCGGGTCGCGCCGTACCGCCAGCTCCTCGACGAGCTTCTGGAACGGCATGTCCTGGTGGTCCCAGGCGTCGAGCACGACCCGGCGGACCCGGCGGACGAGGGTCAGGAACGGTGGATCGCCAGACACGTCGACGCGCAGCACCAGCATGTTCATGAACATGCCGAGCAGCGGTTCCAGCTCGGCCCGGTCCCGGCCGGCCACCGGCATGCCGACCACCACGTCGTCGCTCCCGGACAGGCGGTGCAGCAGCGCCACGTAGGCGGCCAGCTGCACCATGAACGGGGTCGCGGCGGCCTGCTGGGACAGCTCCGGCAGCGCCGCCGTCACGGGCCCGGGCAGCGTGCGGCGGACGTCGGCGCCGTCGAACGTGAGCGTCGCCGGGCGCGGCCGGTCGGTGGTCAGCGCGTGCACTGCCGGCAGGCCGGTCAGTGTCTCCCGCCAGTAGTCGCGCAGCTCGTCCCAGCGGGGGCCGTCGAGGCGGTCGCGTTCCCAGGCCGCGTAGTCGGCGTACTGGATCGGCAGCTCGGGCAGGTCCGGCGCGCGGCCGGCGACGGCGGCGGCGCACAGCTCGGTCAGCTCGGCGCGCAGGTGGAGCAGGGAGGTGCCGTCGAGGACGACGTGGTGCCCGGCGAACAGCAGCCACCAGGTGTCCGGGTCGAGCCGCAGCAGCCGGCCCCGCCACAGCGGGGCGGCGTCCATCGACAGGTCGAGACCTGCGTACTCGGCGACGATCCGGGCGCGGGCGGCGTCCCGCTCCGGCTCGGGCAGCGCGGACAGGTCGGTGACCGGCAGCTCCACCGGGACCGTGGAGTGGATGTCCTGGTAGAGCCGCCCGTCGTGCAGGCGCAGCGTGGTGCGCATGGCCTCGTGCCGGTCGGTGACCGTCCGCAGCGCGGCGAGCGCCTGCTCCGGCCCGGCGCCCGCCGGCAGGGTGACCGCGTCGGTCATGGTGAAAAGCGGCTGCCCGGGGCTGAGCTGGGCGGTGAACCAGACCCGCTCCTGGGCGTACGAGGCGGGAACGGTGTAGACGTCGTCCACCGGCGTGACGTCGTGGCGCGACTCGGTCATCCCGGCCGTCCCGGTCGGCGCAGACGCGGGATGGGCGCCTCAGCAGATGCGGAGGCGGACGGGGCGGCGCGCAGCGACTCGATCCGGGCGGCCATCGCCGCGACGGTGGGCGCGTCGAACAGCACCCGCATGGACAGCCGGGCGCCCACCGCCTGCCGGATCCGCAGCACCAGCTGCGCGGCCACGAGCGAGGTGCCGCCGAGCCGGAAGAAGTCGTCGTGCGGGCCGACCTCGGCCACGCCCAGCACGTCACGCCAGATCCGGGCGACGGTGTCCTGCAGGTCGCCGTCGGCGGCGGTCACCGTCGAGGCGGTGGCCGCCGTGGTCGCGGCGAGCCGCCGCTCGTGCCCGGCGACCGCCCCCACCGTGTAGGCGCCGATCGCCACCGAGCCGGTCCGCCCCTCGGCGAGGACCCGCAGCGCCGCCCGCACCGCCGCGTCCGGGGCCAGCCCGTCGTGGTCGGGTACGCCCTCCTCCCGCCACGCGCCCCAGGCCACCGACAGCACCGGCGACCGCCAGCCGTGCGGGCTGCGCGCGTACGCGTCGAGGAACGCGTTGGCGGCCGTGTCGTCGGCGCGGCCCAGGCCACCGGCGAGCGCGGTCACCGAGGAGCTGAGCAGCACGAAGTCGAGCGGCATGTCGCCGAAGACCGCACGCAGCGCCAGCGCGCCGGTGACCTTCGGCAGCAGTTCGGCTGTCGCCTCGGCCGGCCGCGACCCGGTGGACAGTCCGGTGTCGGGCAGCCGCGCGGCGTGCACGATGCCGTCGAGTCCGCCGAGGTCGTCCTCGACGTCGGCGCGTACCGCCCGCAGCGCGTCCACGTCCGTCACGTCGGCGCGCACGTGGCGCACCTGCGCCCCGACCCGTTCCAGCGCCTCGACCAGGTCCGGCCGGGCGGTCCGGCCGACCAGCACCAGCCGCGCGCCCCGGCGGGCCAGTTCGGCGGCGAACGCCCCGCCGATCCGGCCCGGTCCGCCGGTGATCAGGTAGCGCCCGCCGTCGCGCAGTGCCGGCCCGGTACGCCGGCGCGCCGGCGCGGCCGTGAACCCGCGTGTCCAGCGGCGCCCGCCCAGCCGCAGCGCGACCGCGTCGGCCCGCTCGGCGCCGAGCAGTTCGTCCGCCAGCGCGTCCGCGCCCGGGTCGGCCGGGTCGGCGTCGACCCAGTGGCAACGCAGTCCCTGACGTTCCAGCGGCACCGAGCGCACCACCCCGGCGACTGTGGCATGTTCCGGGCGCAGCAGGTCGGATCCGGTCACGTCGGCCGTCCCGGCGGTCACCACGTCCAGCGTCACGTCGGCGGCAGGCAACGCCTCCAGCAGGGTCAGCAGCGCGAGGTACCCGTGTTCCTGGGCCGCCGCCACGGCATCGGCGTCCGGGCCGGCCGGGTCGCCGTCGAGCGCCCACGCGTGCACGATCCGGGCGGCCCGGCCGTCGTCGGCGCACTCGTCGAGCAGGCGCTGGTGGTCGGCGACGCTGGCCGGGCGCAGCCGGTAGCCGTCCGGGCGGACCGCGAAGGCCGGTCCGGGACGTACCACCGTGACGTCCACGCCGCGCTCGCGCAGCCGGTCCGCGAGCGCCGTGCCGCGCTCCCCTGCGGCGAACAACAGCAGCGGGCCGGGCGCCTCGACGGGCGCGAGGTCGGGCAGTTGACCCCAGACCGGCACCTCGACCACGCCGTCGTCGTACCGCTCGTCGGTGGCCGGTCCGGCGGGCGCGGCCGCCGGCTCCGGGTCGATCCAGTGCCGGGCGCGCTGGTACGGGTAACCGGGCAGCGGCACCCGGCGCGGCGTGCCGGATGCGGGCAGTCGCACCGGCACCCCGGCCGTCCACAGCCGGCCCGCCGCCTCGTACGCGGTCTGCCTGCCGGTCAGCCGCTCCCCCGGCGCGGGCAGCGTGCGCAGCGGCGCCCGGGCCCCCGCCGGCAGGCTCAGCCGGGCCAGACCGGCGAGCTGCCGGCCGGGGCCGCACTCCAGCAGCAGCCAGTCGTCGGCGGCGCCGGTCGCGGCGAGCGCGGCCACCGTGGCGCCGAACCGCACCGGCCGGCAGAACTGGTCGGCCCAGTACGCCGGGTCGGTGATCTGCTCGTCGGTGAACGGCGCGGCGGTCGCGGCCGAGAACACCGGCAGGTCCGGCGCCCGGCGCGGCACCGCCGCCACGAGCGCCGCGAACTCGTCGCGCACCGCCGTCAGCAGCGGCACATGCATCGCGTACGGCGACCGCAGCGGCGTGCAGCCGATGCCACGTTCGCGCAGGAGGACCTCGGCGGCGGCGACCGGTTCCGGCGCGCCGCCCACCACGCAGGTGTGCGGGCCGTTGCTGATCGCCACCGCCACACCGTCGGGCAGCAGCGGCGCGATCTCGTCGGCGCCGCGCTGCACGGCGAGCATCCGGCCCTCCGGCGCGGCCTGCACGAGGCGGCCCCGGGCGGCGGCGAGCCGCAGCGCGTCCGGCAGGTCGAACACCCCGGCCACAGTGGCGGCGACCAGTTCGCCGACGGAGTGGCCGATCATCGCGGCGGGCGTGACGCCCCAGTGCCGCCACAGCGCCGCGAGCGCGTACTCGACGGCGAACAGCGCGGGCTGCGCCACCGCCGGTCCGGCCAGCCGCTCGTCCGCGCCCGGTCCGGCGTCGAAGATCATCTCGCCCGCGTCCCAGCCGAGGATCGCGGCGCACTCGTCCACGGCGGCGGCGAACACCGGCTCGGTAGCGGCCAGGTGCGCGCCCATGCCGGGGTGCTGCGCGCCCTGGCCGGGCAGGAGCAGGCCCACCCGGGGCGGCGTCGCGGCGTCCCCGGCGGCCCGGCGCTTCGGGTCGGTGAGCGCCGCCGCCGCCCGGGCCCGGTCGACAGCGACGACGGCGGCCCGGTGCCGGTACGCCGGCCGGCCCTCCCGCAACGTGTACGCCACGTCGCGCAGCCCCACATCGGGCCCGCCGGTGAGCCGCTCGGCCAGCCGGGCACAAGCAGCGGCCAGCGCGTCGGGGGTCGCGGCGGACAACTGGAGCAGCTCGCCGCCGCCGTGATCCGGCTCCGGGGGTACGCGCGGCGGCGCCTCCTGGAGCACCAGGTGCGCGTTGGTGCCGCCGAGGCCGAGCGAGCTGACGCCGGCCCGCAGCGGCCGCTGGTCCTCGGGCTCCCACTTGGTCAGCGTGGACACCACGTAGAACGGGCTCGCCTCGATGTCGATGTCCGGGTGCGGCCGGTCGTGGTTGACGGTGGGCGGGATGAGCCGGTGCCGCATCGACAGCACGGTCTTGATCAGACCGATCACGCCGCCGGCCGCGCTGAGGTGACCGATGTTGGCCTTCGTGGAGCCGACCCCGCACCAGCCGCGCTCGGCGGTGCGCCGCCCGTACGCCGTGCTCAGCGCCGCCAGCTCGATCGAGTCGCCGAGGACCGTGCCGGTGCCGTGCGCCTCGACGTACCCGACCGAACGCGGGGCGACGCCGGCCACCGCGAGCGCCTGCGTGACCACCTCCACCTGACCGGTGACGCTCGGCGCGGTGAAGCTCGCCTTGGCCGAGCCGTCGTTGTTCACCGCGTTGCCGATGACCAGCGCCCGGATGTCGTCGCCGTCGGCGAGCGCGTCGGAGAGCCGCTTGAGCACGACCACGCCGACGCCGCTGCCGTAGACGGTGCCGTCGGCGTCCGCGTCGAACGGGCGGCAGTGCCCGTCGGCGGAGGTGTAGCCCTCGTCGGCGACGTACCCGACGCCGTGCGGCAGTTCCACGCACACGCCGCCGGCCAGCGCCGTGTCGCACTCGCCGCTGCGCAGCGCCTCGGCGGCCAGGTGCACCGCGACGAGCGACGACGAGCAGGCGGTCTGCACCGTCATCGCCGGGCCGCGCAGGCCGAGCCGGAACGCGACGGTGCTGGCCAGGTAGTCCGGCTTGTTGCCGAGCGACACGCGCAGCTCACCGGCGTCCGCGAGCGCACGCGGGTTCCGCCGGACGTTGAGCCACTGGTACAGGTCGGCGTTGCCGCCCGCGTACACGCCGATCTCGCCGTCGTAGCGGGCCGGGTCGCAGCCCGCGTCGGTGAGCGCGGCGTGCGCGTGCTCCAGGAACAACCGCTGCTGCGGGTCGGTCAGCTCCGCGTCGCGGGGGCTCAGCCCGAACAGCTCCGCGTCGAACCGGTCCACGCCGTCGAGCACGGCGGCCACCGGCACGTACGCCGGGTCGTCGAGCTGCTCCGCCGCGACGCCCCGGGCCAGCAGCTCCGCTCGGGTGAACCGGGTGAGCGACTCGGCGCCGACGACCAGGTTGCGCCAGAACTCCTCCGCCGACGCCGCCCCCGGCACGCGCAGGCTGAGCCCGACGATCGCGATCGGCTCCACTGTCTCGTTCACGCCATGACCTCCGGCTCGGCCGAATCGCTGATGTGCAGGCGCAGTTCGCTGACGTAGCGGCGGCCCGCGCGGTCGGGCAGCCACGCCTGCCCGAGCGCGGGCAGCAGCTCCGACACGGTCACCGTCACGTCGTCGCCGCCGGACCGCCGGGCGGCGCGCAGCAGCAGGCAGAGCCGGTTGGCGTAGAGCGGGCTGGTCAGGTCCACGTAGGTGGGCTTGAGTTCGGTGGCCACCCGGACGAAGACCCGCTCCGGCAGGCCCAGCGCGGTCCGCCACCGGCGTACCGCGAGGTAGCGCCGCGCCTGGTCGACGGCGTCGGCCAGGCCGGTCGCCCCGACCGTGGTGCGCCAGGTCTCCCGCGCCAGCACCAGCCGGTCGACTGTCACCCGGGGGCTGTGCGGGCGGTCGGTCATCAGCTTGAACGCGTCACCGGCGTGCACCGCGATCAGGTCGGAGAACACCTCGACCAGCGGCCAGCGCGTGCCGTCCGGGCCGGTCGCCACCAGCACGCCGTCCACCTCGGACACGATCGCCGCGTTCGCCGGCACGAGCCGGTCGCGCGGCGCGCCGGGCGCGTCGGCGAACGCGAGCCGGTGGTCGTCCGGCCCGTGCAGGGACGCGGACAACCGCCCGCCGACGCGGGGGAAGTCGACCGGGTAGAGCGGGCGCAGCCGTCCCGGGCCCAGGTCGGCCGCGTACGCGCGCCGCAGCCGGTCCACGTCGGGGTGGCAGTGGGTGAACAGCTCGGCGTTGAACGTGGCGTACGCGGCGTGCAGCTCGCCGAGCACCGCCCCGAACTCGCCGGCGGCCAGCGCCTCGGGTGACTCGGCGAACAGTTGCAGGTCGGGGCTGTGCACCCGGCCCGCGCTCCAGCCGGGACGGCCGGCCGGGAACGCGTCGGCCACCAGGGGCGCCAGCTCGGCCGCGGCGAACTCCACCCGGGTCGTTCCCTCGGGCAGTCCGGCCAGTCCGAGCACCCGCTCCCAGCGGGCGGCGAACTCTGCCGCGACCCGGTCCACCGGCCGGTCACCGGGCCCGAACAGCGGCCCCTGCGCGACGAACCACAGGTCACCGAGCCGGACCGGCCCGTCGCCGCCGAGGTCGTCGTACAGGTCGCGCAGCGCGTCGCCGTACGCCGTGGCCAGTTCGGCGGTGAGCCAGCGCGCCGCCCGCAGCGGCAGGTCCAGCGCCGGGGCCAGGGAGTCGAGCAGGCCGCCGCCGACGGTGAGGTCCACGTCGCGTGCGGTCTCCTCGTGGCACAGCGCCCGCCCGGCGTAGTTCTGCCCGGCCCGGCGGCGCGGCGGCAACCCGGTGAGCGCGGTGAACTCGGCGTCCAGCGCGGACAGCGCGGCGGTGAGGGCGGCCGGGTCACCGGCGGCGTCGGCGA
Organism: Micromonospora sp. C41; assembly: GCF_018070485.1. Taxonomy (NCBI): domain Bacteria; kingdom Bacillati; phylum Actinomycetota; class Actinomycetes; order Micromonosporales; family Micromonosporaceae; genus Micromonospora; species Micromonospora sp. C41. The sequence continues at coordinate 23,937 of NZ_JAGPXP010000030.1, forward strand.
CCCGGGTGCGGGCGGCGGCCAGCCGGTCCAGCCCGGCCAGCGCCCGCGCGCGGCACTCCCGGTCACCGATCGCGGCGATCCGCTCCCGCAGGTGCTCCTGCGCGGCGAAGCCCTGCGGCAGGTCGAAGTCCCAGCGCAGCAGCCCTCGCTCGACGAGCTGCGCGAGCAGCAGGAACCCCTCTGCGGCGCGGCGCACACCGGTCTGCCCGTCGCGCACCAGGTCGTCGACGACGTCCCGGGCCGGGCGGGTGCCGTCGCACCGGCACAGCGCGATCGACTCGCTCAGCGACACCGGTTCCGGGCGCTGGGCCGGCCGGTGCACGACCCGGTCCGCCAGGTGGACGTGCGGCGCCCGGACCGGGGCCAGCCACTGCCGGACCTGCGGGTCGGCGGCCAGCCGGTCCGCGTACGCGGCGAGCGCCCAGTGTTCGAGGTGGACGGCGCGGCGGCGGAGCAGTCCGGGGCCGGGCACGGCGGTGACGCCGGGCGCACCAGGTGCCACGGTGCCCCAGCACACCGGCCCGAAGAAGCCGATGGTCTCGCACTTGGCGACGTAGCGCTGCCAGTACCCGGCGACGACGTTCTCCCGGCCCCGGCGGCGCACGTTGCGGGGTGCGTCCGGGCCGTCGCGGAGCAGCCCGTCCAGCGCCACCAGCGCCTCCGGGTTCTGCCAGGCGACGGCCTCACGGAACAGCGGGTCGGCGGCGATCCCGCACAGCGCCGCCGACGACGCCCGGACGGCGGTGGCGTACGCGGCGCTGAAAGCCGTCTCGTCCAGCTCGCCGGACAGATGCCGGTCGGCCGCGTCGGCGCAGTCCGGCGCGGCGAACCGGTCCAGTCCGTCGGCGGGGAACCCGGCGCTGCGCAGCAGCACGTCCCGCCACACCGACCAGCCGGTGTCGCCGAGGGGGACCAGGTACGTCACCGCGGCTCCTCCTCCACCACCGGGCGGCGCTGGACCCGCTGGCGGCGTAGCGCGCCCCGGCGCGCCGCGCGTTCCACCGCCTCGTCCTCGGCGTCCTCGCCGGACGAGGGCGCACCGAGGCTGTCCAGGTGCGCGGCGAGCGCGCGGACGGTCGGGTGGTGGAACAGGTCCACGACCCGCAAATTCGTGCCGAGCAGCCGGTTGAGCTGCCGTTGCACGACCGCGACCGCGAGCGAGCCGCCGCCGACGTCGAAGAAGCTGTCCGTCGCGGCCACCTCCGGTACGCCGAGCACGTCGCACCAGACCGAGGCGATCCGCCGCTCGGTGGCGGTGGCCGGGCGGGCGGCGGGCACCCCGGCGCGGCCTCCGGCCCGGTTCACCCGGGCGGCCCGGGGCACGTCGTCGGCCGTTCCGGCCGGGACGGCGGTCCAGGCGGGCAGCTCGGCCACCGGCCGCTCCGGGTCGGCGACGCCGGCCCGCAGCAACCGCTCGACGTCGGCGAGCACGTCGCTGATCAGGGCCTCGCCGTAGACGTCCGGGTTGAAGACGATCTCCACGCGCAGCCGCCCGTCCCGGGTGATGCCGTAGAGCGTCAGGTCGAACGGTGAGCCGGGCGCGGGCACCGGCACCGGCTCGGCGGACAGTCCGGCCAGGTCCAGCCGGGGCTCGTCGAACGTGTACATGTTGAACAGCACCTGCACCAGCGGGCTGCGGTCGAGCAGGCCGCCCAGCCCGAGGCCGCCGACGATGCGTTCGACAGGCGCCTCCGGGTGGGCGAGCGCGGCGAGCAGTTCCTCCCAGGCGGCGCGGACGTGCGCGGCGAAGCCGGCCCCGGGCGTCCGGCGCAGCCGCAGCGGCGCGATCTCGATGAAGAAGCCGACCATCGGCTCGAAGTCGGCGGCCCGCCGGTCCACGGTGGGTGTGCCGACCACCAGGTCGGGCAGGCCGGTACGCCGGGCCAGCACCAGCGCGAACGCGGCGAGCACGGCGGCCGCCGGGGTCGCGCCGAGCCCGGCGGCGAGGTCGGTGAGCGCGGCAGTGGCGGCCCGGTCCAGCCGGGTACGCACCGTCGCGCTGGTGTACGTCTGTTCGGCCGGCCGGTCCCGTCCACCGGGGAGCCGCAGCACCACCGGCGCCCCGGTCAGGTGGTCCAGCCACCAGTCGAGGTCGGCGGCGGCGCGACGCCGGGCACGGTCGGCGCGCCAGGCCACGTAGTCGCCGTACGTGGCGGGCAGCGGCGGCAGCGGCGGCCCGTCCCCGAGCACGGCCCGGTACGCGGCGGCCAGGCCGGCGTAGAACAGCGACTGCGACCAGCCGTCGAACACGGCGTGGTGGGCGTAGACGGCCAGCACGTGCTCGCCGTCGCCGGTGCGGATCAGCTCGGCCCGCCACAGCGTGTCGGTGCCCAGCGCGAACGGTGTGGCGGCGCTCGCCGCGAGGTGGCCGGCGAGGTCGGTGCCCGGGGCGAGGTCGCGTACCGGCAGCGGCACCGGTGTGGACGGGTCGGCGACCGCGTACGGCACGCCGTCGCGCTCCGGGATGCGCCAGCGCAGGACCTGCTGGCGGTCCGCGACGGCGGTGAGCGCCGTGGCGAGCGCCGCCACGTCGAGCGGGCCGGTGATCCGTTCGGCGAACGCGACGTTGTACGCCGACGCGGCGGCCGGGAAGTAGCGGTCGAGGAACCACAGCCGCTGCTGTGCCGGGGACAGCGCCGGTGGCCGTCCCCGGACGACCGGGGCCGGGCCGGTTCCGGCGGCTGCGTCGGCGCGGGCGGCGATGCCGCGTGGCGTCCGCCCGACCAGCACGTCCTCGATGGCGAGGTCGCGGCCCAGCCGTTCGCGCAGGTCGGCGACCAGCCGCATCGCGGTGATGGAGTGCCCGCCCTGGTGGAAGAAGTCGTCGTCGCGGCCGACCGCGGGCACGTCCAGCAGCGCCGCCCACGCCTGCGCGACGAGGCGTTCGGTGTCGGTGGCGGGCGGCTCGCCGGACGGCACGGGGGCCGGTCCGGCCAGGTCGAGCGCGGCCAGCCGCTCGGTGTCGATCTTGCCGTTGATGGTGATCGGCAGCGCGGGCATGGTGTGCATCCGGGCCGGTACGGCGGCGGGCGGCAGCAGCCGGGCGCAGTAGTCACGCAGCTCGGCGGTGTCCAGGCCGGTCGCCACGTACGCGACGAGTTCCTGACCGCCGGCGCCGGCGCGGACCTGGACGCTGGCCAGGTCGACGTCCGGGTGGCGGCGCAGCACCGCCTCGACCTCGCCCAGTTCGATCCGCTGCCCGCGGATCTTCACCTGCCGGTCGGCCCGGCCGAGGAACTCCAGGCTCCCGTCCGGCAGCCACCGGGCCAGGTCACCGGTGCGGTAGAGCCGCTCCCCGGGCTTTCCGGAGAACGGGTCCGGGAGGAACCGTTCCGCCGTGCGGGCGGCGTCGAAGAGGTATCCGCGGCCGAGCCCGGGCCCACCGGCGAGCACCTCGCCGATCTCCCCCGGGCCGACCTCGCGCAGCTCGTCGTCGACCAGGTGGATGCGGTGGTTGGCGGCGGGCCGGCCGATCGGGATGGGCCGGGTCCAGTCGCCGCTGCCCTCGAACCAGGTCACCAGCACCGTCGCCTCGGTCGGGCCGTACACGCTGACGAAGCGGCGCCCGCCGGCGGTCCAGCGGCCGACCTGTTCCGGGCCGGTGGCCTCGCCGCCGGTGACGACCAGCCGCACGCCGGGCAGCCGGACCGGGTCCAGCAGCGGCAGGATCGGCGGCGGCAGCACCACCACGTCGACCGCCTGCTCGGCACAGATCCGGTAGAGCCGGGTCGGGTCGGCCCGCTCGGCGTCACCGGCGAGCACGACGGTGCCCCCGGCGGCGAGCGGGGCGAGCATGTCGACCACCGACGCGTCGAACCCGATCGAGGCGAACGCCAGGCACCGGGTCGCCGTGTCGAACCCGGAGAACTCCGCGATCGAGGTGACCTTCTCGGTCAGCGCCCGGTGCTCGATCACCGCGCCCTTGGGCTGCCCGGTCGACCCGGACGTGAACATCGCGTACGCGTTGGTGCCGAGCGTCGCCGGTGTCGGCTGCCAGGGCGCGGTGCCGGTGGGGACGTCCAGCACGGTGCGTCCGGTGAACGCCTCGGCGGCGGGCGTACCCACGACGACGCGCAGCCGGGCCTCGGCGGCCAGCTCGCGCAACCGTCCGGGCGGCAGCGCCGGGTCGAGCGGGACGTACCCGGCGCCGGCCGCCTGCACGCCGAGCAGCGCGACCACCAGGTCCGGGCGACGGTCCACGCAGACGCCGACGAGGTCGTCCGCGCCGATGCCGTGGGCGCGCAGCGACGCGGCCAGCGCGGCGGCCCGGCCGACCAGGTCGGCGTAGCTGAGCGTCAGGTCGCCCTGCACCACGGCCGGGGCGCCGGGACGCCGCCGGGCGTGCGCCGCGACCAGGTCGGGCAGGCACACCTGCGGGTAGGGCAGCTCGGGACCGACCTGCTGGTCGCGCTGATCGTCGCGGACGGTCATCGTCGTGCCTCGATCCAGTGCCGGGTCCGCCGGAACGGGTAGCCGGGCAGCGGCACCCGCCGGCCCGGCGGGACGGCCGGCTCGTCACCAGCGCGCCAGGCGCGGACTGCGGCGTCGTCGTCGGAGGCCGGGTCGCCCGCCGCGAGCGCGGTCAGCCGGCGCACCGCCTCCTCCGCGTCGGCGCAGGCGACCGCGTCCCGGTACGCCAGCCGCCGCCGTCCCACCGCGAGCGTGTGCGCCACGTCGGCCACCGCCAGGTCGCCGTCGGCCAGCCGGAGGGCCAGCCGCCGGGCCAGTTCCCGCAGCGCCGCCGGGCTGCCCGCGGACAGTCCCAGCACCACCGGGCCGGGTGCCCCGGCGTCCGGCGCGTCCGTCGCGGGCGCCGGCTCGACCAGCACGTGCGCATTGGTGCCGCCGAGACCGAACGAGCTGACGCCCGCGCGCCGCTCGTAGGCCCACGGCCGAGTCTGCGCGTCTACCTCGGCGCCCGCGGCGGCCAGGTCGACGTCGTCGTGCGCGCCGGTGAAGTGCGCGGTACCCGGCACCTGCCCGGTGCGGACCGCGTACACGGCCTTGATCAGGGAAATCACGCCCGCCGCGGCGTCCAGATTGCCGAGGTTGCCCTTCACCGAGCCGAGCAGCAGCGGAGCGCGGGCGCCCCGGCGTACCCGGGCCAGCGCGTCCACCTCGATCGCGTCGCCGACCGGCGTGCCGGTGCCGTGCCCCTCCAGGTAACCGACGTCGACCGCGTCCCAGCCGACCGACGCCAGCGCCTCCGCCATCACCGCCGCCTGCCCGGACACGCCCGGCACGGTGAAGCCGGGCCGGTCGGCGCCGTCGTTGTTCACCGCCCACCCGGCGAGCACGGCGTACACGTGGTCGCCGTCGGCGCGGGCGTCGGCGAGCCGCTTCAGCACCACCGCCCCGGCGCCGTTGCCGAACACCTGCCCGGTGGCGGCGGCGTCGTACGGGCGGCACACCCCGTCGGTGGCCAGCAGCCCGCCCGGCCGCAGCCGGTAACCGGCCTGCCGCGTCGAGACCACCGCAGCGCCGCCCGCTATCGCCACGTCGCAGCGGTAGTCCAGCAGGCTCTGCCCGGCCTGGCACACCGCGACGAGCGAGGTCGAGCAGGCGGTCTGGACCGCCACGGCCGGGCCGGACAGCCCCAGCGCGAACGCGGTGCGCGTCGGCAGATAGTCGCAGCCGGAGCCGGTCAGCGCGTCGTCCCAGTCCTCGGCGAGCGTGCCGGCCGCCGGGGCCAGCGCGGGGTTGCCGAGCAGGTGGTGGTGCAGGTAGCGGCTGGGCGCGCATCCGGCGAACACGCCGATCTGGGCCGGGTCGCGGTCCGGGTCGATCGCGGCGTCCTCCAGGGCGTGCCAGGCGACCTCCAGGAACAGCCGGTGCTGCGGGTCGAGCAGCGCCGCCGCCGCGGCGGGATAGCCGAACAGGTCCGCGTCGAAGCCCTCCAGGTCGTCGAGCCGGCCGAACGCCGACACCCAGTCCGGTCCGCCCGGCGCGCCCGCCCCGGCCGGGACCCGGCGCACCGAGTCCACCCCGGACAGCAGGTTGCGCCACAGCGCCGGTGCGTCGTCCGCGCCGGGCACCCGGCAGGCCAGGCCCACCACCGCGATCCGGTCGTCCTCGCTCACGCCCGTCCCTCCCCGCCGCCGGCGGCCCGCGCGGCGGCACGGCGGGCCATCCGGCGTCCGGCCGCGGCCAGCCGGCCGTCCTCCGGTACGCCCGCGGCGTCCCCGGCCGTCTCCAGGTACGCGGCCAGCGCCGCCACCGTCGGGAACTCCACCAGCCGGGCCAGCGGCACCCGGCGGCCGAGGTGTTCCTCCAGGTACCCCTGCACCAGGGCGAGCTGGAGCGAGTGCCCGCCCGCCTCGAAGAAGTTCACCAGGCGGCCCACAGTGGTCAGTCCGAGCACCGTGCACCAGCCCGCCGCGATGGTCTGCTCGACCGGCCCGGCCGGCGGTCCCCCGGCATCCGGGCGGCCGGCGTCCGGCTGCCCCGCGTGCGGCCCTCCGGCGGCCGGGTGGCCGGCGTCCGGGTCGGGCAGGGCGGCCTGGTCGAGCTTGCCGGTCGGGCCGATCGGCAGCTCCGGCACCGCCACCACCGCCCGGGGCACCATGAAGTCCGGCAGCACACCGGCCAGCCGTTCCCGCAGCGCTCCCGGCTCGACGACCGTCCCGGCGGCGCCGACCACGTACGCGACGATCTCCTGCTCGCCCGCGCCGGACGCACCGCGTCGCGCCACCACCGCCGCGTGGGCCACCCCCGGCAGCGCCGCCAGGCACGCCTCGATCTCGCCCAGCTCCACCCGGTAGCCGCGGATCTTCACCATCCGGTCGCCGCGGCCCAGGTAGACGAGCGTGCCGTCGGGCAGCCGCCGCGCGATGTCACCGGTCCGGTACGCGCGCACCCCGTCGTGCTCGGTGAACCGGGCCGCGGTCAGCTCCGGCAGGCCCAGGTAGCCGAGCGCGACGTGCGGGGTCCGCACGACCACCTCGCCGGTGAGGCAGGCGGGGCGTCCGGCCGGGTCGGTCAGCACCACCTCGACGCCCGGCAGCGGGTGCCCGATCGGCACGACTGCGCGCCCCGGGTCGGCGTCCGGCGGCAGGTGGTGCTGCGCGGCGAAGCTGATCTCGGTGGTGCCGTACCCGTTGACGAACACCACGCCCGGCGCGAACGACCGCCGGGCCAGCGTCACATCGTGCCGGGTGACCTCCTCGCCGCCGAGGACGACAGCACGGACCGACGGCAGCCGCCCGTGCTCGCCGAGGCTCGCCATCACGTACCGGAAGACGGTCGGGGTGGAGTGGTAGACGGTGACGCCCCGGCCGGCGAGCGCACCGGTGAGGTGGCCGAGGCCGTGCGTGCGGACGTCGACCGGGACGGCGGCGGCGCCGGACAGCAGCGCGCCGAACGTGTCGGTGACCGCCATGTCGTAGCCGAACGAGGTGAGCACGCTCGTGCGGTCGTCCGGCCGGACGGCGAAGTTGCGCACGTGGTTGCGGACGCCGAACAGCACGTTGCGGTGGCTCTGCACCACGCCCTTCGGCTTCCCGGTGGACCCCGAGGTGTAGAGCACGTACGCCGGGTCGTCCGGGCGCGCGGGCCCGGCCGGCACCGGCACGCCGGCCTCGCCCCGGCGCAACGACACGACCGGCAGCTCCAGCCCGGCGGCGGCAGCGAGCGTGGCGGCGCGCTCTTCGTGGCCGGGGTCCGCGACGATCGCCCGGACGCCTGCGTCGTGCAGCATCGCGGCCAGCCGGGCCGCCGGGTACGCCGGGTCCAGCGGCACGTACGGCGCCCCCGACGCCAGCGCCGCCAGGATGCCGGTGATCGTGGCGACGCCGTGGCGGCACAGCACCGCCACCGGCGCCGTGACGTCACCCGGCCCGGCCAGCGCTTCGGCGGTCGCGGCGACTGCCGCGCCGAGTTCCCGGTAGGTCACCGTCGCGTCGTCGGCGAGCACCGCCGGCCTGTCCGGGTACGCCCGCACCGCCGCGGCGAACGCGGCCGGGATGGTGTCGCCGCGGACCCGATCGGCCTCGGTGCCGTCGCCACCGTGCAGCCGCCACAGGTCCGGCGCCGGACGCCGCTCGTAGCGGGCCGACGGCAGCAACCCCGCCGACGAGGCGTCCGGGTCCAGCGTGGACAGGACGTCGGCCAGGTCCGCGCGGAGGTCGTCGGCGTACGCGGCGGGCAGCCCGGAGACGGTGACGCCGGCCAGGTCGGGGCTCACCTCGACGGTGGCGTCGACCGGGTGGTCCGGCGGCGCCGGGCACAGCGACCGGCACAACTCCCGGATCGGCGCGTCGGCGGTCAGGTCGAGCGTCACCGGGTCGTCGCCGTGCCGCAGCGTCACCGCGGGGGCTCCGGTGTACCGGCGTACCACCAGAGCCGTGGCGGTGAGGACGACGGCGGCCGGGTCGACGCCCGCGGCGCGCGCCCCGGCGGCGAGCCGCGGCGGCAGGCCGAGCGGCTGCGGAGACGGGCTCACCGCTGGTCCAGGACGGCGGCGACCACGTCGGCGAGCGTGGACACCTCGGCGTCGGCCTCGGCGATCCGGAAGTCGTCGCAGTAGCTGCCGGTGCCGTGCACCACGATCTCGTACCCGGCCGGCACCAGGCCCCGGTCGACGGCGTTGCAGACGCCGGTCAGCGCCATCAGGATCGACCACTCCCGCAGCCGGGCCGGGTCCTCGGGCAGCGTCAGACCGGCGTCGGAGAGCCACTGCCGGGCGACCGGATAGCGCCGCACGCACTCGCGCCGCGACACCACGATGCCGTCGCCGCCGTGCCGTTCGATGAGCGCGTTCATGGCCGGGGAGGTCACCGGGCGATGGGTGTAGAACGTCGGGTCGAGCACCTCGGCCGGGTCGTCGGTGACGGCCGGGAAGCGCAGGTCGGCGTCCTGCGTCCAGACGCCCCGGCTCTCGTCGAGCGTGTACGCCGGGCAGTGGTCCCGCTCGAACGAGCCGTGGCGCAGGCTGAGCACCATGTCCGGCGTGCCGAGGTGCTGCACGAGCAGGAAACCGGGCCGGTCAGCCGGGTCGGCGTCGCCGGCCGCTTCCAGCACGTCGCGGCCCAGGTTGTAGCCGAGCAGGCCGAACGCGCTGGACACGGCGTGCGCGTGCCAGCGGGAACCGGCGGCGGGCGACACGTCGGCTTCGAAGGCGGCCCGGGCGGCGTCGGCGACCAGGTAGTTACGCAGGTCGAGCGTGTACCAGAGGGTGATGCCGCGCTTGTCGTACGCGGTGGCCGCGTACTCGTCGACGAACGCCCGGCCGAGCGCCTTCACGCCCTCCGGGTCCGCGCCGGTGTACCGCAGCAGCGGGTTCACCGCACGGGTCGCGGGATCGTCGGCGAGCGCGTCGTGGCGGAACTTGTGCCGGGTCGCCGCCGGCGCCAGCACCACGATGGACAGCTGCTCCGGGGTCACCAGCCCGGCCGCGTACGCGCGGGCCACCGAGTCGCGCAGCGCGACGCCCTTGTTGCCGGAGGTCGGGGTGACGATGCACAGCCGCTCGCCGGTACGCCGGATGTGCTCCACCGCGCGGGCGACGATCACCATCGAGGCGAACGTCTTCGTGGTCCGGGTGCCCGGGTTGGCGGTCAGGTCGAGCATCGTCAGGTCGTGCCCGCCGTAGTGGCCCAGCGGGGACCAGCTGACCGTGGCGGCGGCGTAGAACTCGCGTACCTCGGGGGTCAGCTCGGGCAGGTCGAAGCCGGGCGCGAAGCCGGGAGTCCCGGGCGCGTCGCCGGGGGCCGCGCCGCACCGGCGCACCGCCGACGCGATGACGTCGTAGTAGTCGGTGATCATGTTGCGGGTGGCCGGGGTGGTCACGGTCATCGGGCTTCCTCCAACACACTCCGGGCCGGCGCCGGCGGCACCGTTCGCAGATGGTCACGCAGGGCGGTGAACCGGCAGGCGATCTCGGGCAGCTCGCTCGCGTGCCAGCCGCCGGCCAGGTCCGGCCGGTACGCCGCCAGTGCCGCCCGGGCGCGCTCCGGGTAGCGGACGTGGCCGCCGCCGACCTCGACGCCGTCGCGGCGCCCGGCGGCGGTGTTCCAGGCGACCGCCTGCGCCATCGGCAGCTCGGCCGGCAGCCGCAGCTCGGTCCGGCCGCCGGTGAGCCGGACCGGATAGCCGCCCGGCAGTCCCAGTGGCCCGGGCAGGCTCGCCGTCACCTCGTCGCCGGTGGCGAGCGCCGCCACCAGGGCGGCCCCGGCGTGCCCGGCGAGCGCGTTCAGCTCCGGCCGGGGCAGCGCGCGGTAGCCGGCGAGCAGCCCGGTGACGTCCGGGACGGGCCGGCCGTCCAGCCAGGCGCGTACCTCGGCGGTGTCCTCGTCGTCCGGGCCGGGCGCGGCGAGGTGGGCGTGGTGGCCGAGCACCGCCAGGCGGCGCTGGCCGGGACGGCCGAGCGCGGCGTCCAGGCACGCGGCGAGCGTCGCCACGTTGCCGATGCCGCAGCGCACCGGCAGGTCCCGTGCGGCGAGCAGCGGGTTGACCGCGTCCGGGAACGCGCCGTTGACGAGCGTCGCGCCGGGCGCGCCGCCGGCCAGCGCGGCGGCCAGCCGGGACACCAGCTCGGCCTGCAACGCCAGCGTCACGCCGAAGCCCGCCGCGGCGATCAGGTCCGTCCAGGCCGACGGCGCCGCCGCCCGCTCGTACGGCGACTGCGCGGACGCGGCGCAGACCAGCACGTCGGGCCGGAGCCGGGCCATCGAGGCGGCGTCGGCGGCGTACCCCTCCCCCGGGTCGGCGCCGGGTTCGGCGGTGAACGGCCGGGCGGTGACGGCGACGGGGGTTCCGGCGACTGTGGCGCGCACCCGCGCGGCGCGGGCGAGCGCGAGCGCCGCGTCCGGGTCGCGGGCCAGGACCGTCACGCGCAGCGGCGCCGGGGTGGGCGTCGCGGCCAGGGCGTGGCACAGCGAGCGGGCCAGCCGGCCGGCGCCCACCACGACGACGTGCCGCGTGTCAGCGGACCGGGCTGACATCGCGTCCCGCCTCCGTGACCCGGTCGACCCAGTCGGCGAACGACCCGGCGCGCAGGCAGCTCGCCGGGGACACCTCCAGCCCGGCCATCTCCCGTACCCGCAGCGCAATCCGCAGCGCGGTCAGCGAGTGCCCGCCGAGCGCGACGAACGTGTCGTCGTCGTGCACCGCGTCGACGCCGAGCGTGGCCCGCCACGCCTCGCGCAGCCGGTCGGTGAGGGCGCCGCCGCCGGGTTCCGCAGCAGGCCCGGTAGGCCGGGGCGGTGGTGGTGGCAGCTCCAGCCGCGCGACCTTGCCGTTGGGCAGGCGGGGCAGCCGGTCGACCAGGACGATCTGGTCCGGGCGCATCGCGGGCGGCAGCGCCGAGGCCAGGTAGCCCTGGAGCAGCCCGGTGGTCAGCAGGTGGTCGGCGGGCTCGTCCCGGGGCGTCGCCGCGGGCGGCGGGTCCTGCGGCCGTACGGCGTAGACGTAGCTGACGTCGGCGTCCGCGCCGACGTTCCAGTCGCCGATGTCGTTGACCTCGAACCCGGCCGCGCACAGCAGCTCGCGCACCAGCGGCGTGGTCACGCTGCTGCGCTCGACCTCCAGGCAGACCTGGCGGATGCGGGGCCAGTGCTCGGGGCGCAGCCCGCGCAGCACGCTCAGCTCGGCGCCCTCAGTGTTGATCTTCAGCAGGTCGACGCGGTCCAGCCCGAAGCGGTCCAGCAGGTCCGACAGCGTCACCGTCGGCACCACGTGCGCCACCGGGGCGAGGCGGCGGCGGGCGTCCGCGAGCAGCGCCGCCTGTTCGGTCTCGTCGGCGTCGCCGCCACCGTTGCGGTAGTGCGACCGGACCAGGTCGGAGGCGACGCCGGCCCGGTCGGCGCCGAGGCCGGACAGGTAGCTCAGCTCGGGGAACGAGGTCAGCTCGGCGGTGCCCGCCGCGTCGGTCACGGCGGCCTCGACGACCGACGCCGACCCGGCGTAGAGGCCGAGGTTGGCGCGCAGGTACGGCAGGGTGTCCGGGTTCGGTTCGACCGCCACCAGTCGCACGTCGCGCGCCTGCCGGGACGCCCAGAGCGAGAACAGCCCGATGTTGGCGCCGACGTCGACGACCACGGCGCCGTCGCCGACGCGGACGCCGAAGCGGGCGTACTCGGCCTGGTCGAAGATCTGCCGGTAGAGGAAGACCGCCTCGTCCGGCGACGCCGCGGTGACCGCCATGCCGTTCGGCAGCGGGAAGCGCGGCAGCCCGCCGACCGCCGGGGCCTGCCGGGGCTGCGGCACGACGTAGCCGACCAGGCGGGGGCCGTCGTCGGCGTCCGGGACCGTCACCACCACCGCGTCGTGCACGGCGGGATGCTCGCGCAGCACGGCGGCCACCTCGCCCGGCTCCACCCGGACCCCCCGGATCTTGACCTGGTCGTCGGCCCGGCCGCGGAACTCCAGGAAGCCCTGCGGCGCGACCCGCACCAGGTCGCCGGTGCGGTAGAGCCGCGCGCCCGGCCGCGCCGGGTCGGCGCGGAAACGTTCCGCCGTCCGCTCGTCGTCGCGCAGGTAGCCCAGCCCGACCGCGACCCCGCCGATCCACAGCTCGCCGGTCCCGCCCTCGGGCACCGGGCGCAGATCGTCGTCGAGCACGTGGGCGGTGACGCCGTCGATGATCCGGCCGATCGGGGCGATGCTGCCCGCGTACGGCTCGGCGCAGTCCCAGTAGGACACGTTGATCGACGTCTCGCTCGGGCCGTACCCGTTGAACAGCCCGCACGGCAGCACCTCGCGCAACCGCCGGACCAGCCGCATGTCCAGCGCCTCGCCGCCGCACAGCACCCGCCGCAGCGTGAGGCAGCCGGCGAACTCCGGCTCGTCGAGCACGTGCCGCAACATGGTCGGTACGAAGTGCGCGGTGGTGACCGCCTCCCGCTGGATCAGCCGGACCAACCCGAGGCTGTCGAACTGCAGGCCCGGCCCGGCGACGACCACGGCGCCGCCCGCGATCAGCGGGGAGAGGATCTCGTGCACCGACGCGTCGAATCCGATCGACGCCTTGTGCAGCACCCGGTCGTCGGCGCCGAAGCCGAACCACTCGTGACCCCAGGCCAGCCGGTTGACCAGCCCGGCGTGGTGCAGCACCACGCCCTTCGGCCGGCCGGTGGAGCCGGAGGTGAACAGCACCAGCGCGGCGTGCTCGCCCGGCGGCAGCCAGCCGGTGCGATCGGTCAGGTCGGCCATCGACCCGGCCCGCGCGGTACGCACGTCCCGCCACCCGGTCGACGCGGGCGCGGCGACGGCGGGCGGACGGTCGGCGTACAGGACGAGCCGGGGCGCGGCCGCCGCGAGCATCTGCTCGGCCCGGCCGGAGGGCAGCTCGGGGTCGACCGGCACCGCCACCGCGCCCACCGCGAGCGTCGCCAGCAGCGACGTCACATAGTCGGCGGACCGGTGCAGGTAGAGACCCACCAGGTCACCCGGCCGCACGCGGGCGCGGCGCAGCAGCTCGGCCGTCGCGCCGACCCGCTCCCACAGCGCGGTGTAGCTCAGCTCGCCGTCCGGGCCGACGATCGCGGGCCGGTCGCCGCCGGCGCCGGCGGGCCGGTGCACCAGGTCGGTCAGGTAGCGCGGGCCGGTCAGGTGGCTCGGGCCGGTCACGGCGCTACCTGCGTCCTCGTCGCGACCGCGACGATCGCCATCCGGGGCACCTCGGCCACGAACTGCCCGTCGGCCCGGTAGACCAGCGGACGGGCCGGCAGGTCGTCGCGGCCGATCCCGGCCAGGTAACGGGTGTGGTCGAAGTGGCGGGTCAGCAGCTGCCACACCTCGTCGTCGGTGAGCGTCGCGAAGTAGTCGCGCACGCCGTACATGTCGCCGACGTAGTCGCGCATGCCCGCGGACGCGGACTCGGCGCTGTCGGCGCGCACGATCAGCGGGTCGTACAGGTCGAGGACGCGTACCGGCAGCCCGGCCGCGGTGAACAGGCCGGTCAGCTCGGCGCGGCTGAAGTGCCGGTAGTCGTGGCCGCCGGCGGCGTGCGGGTGCACCACTTCGCCGAAGAACCCGGCCATCGGGCTGGACTCGTCGAAGTCGTGCAGCACGATCCGGCCGCCAGGTCGGACCACCCGGGCCGCCTCCGCGACCGCCTGCGGCCGCCGGGCCGCCGGGATGTGGTGCGTGCCGTACGCCAGCAGCACCGCGTCCACGCCGGCGTCGCGCAGGAACAGGAAGTGCGCGGCCTGGCGGACGGCGGGCAGGCCGTGGGCGAGCGCCTTGTCGACCATGTGGCCGGACAGGTCGCCGGTGATGAATGCGAGTTTGGACTCGAAGCAGGCCGACTGGCTGCCCGCAGCGCGGGCCACCGTGCCGTCGCCGCCGAGCACGTCGAGGATCAGCGTGACCGGAGCGGCTGCGTCCGGCGTGGCGAGGTCCAGCAGCCGCCGCATACCGGTCCAGCGGACGAGCGTGTCCCGCTGAGCCCGGCGATAGGAATCGCCCCGGCCGGTGGAGTCGGTGTCGAACTCGCTGACCGTGCCGGCCAGTTCCGCGAGGGCCGCGTCCGCGCCGGGACGGCCGAAGTCGAGCAGCTCGCGCAGTTGCGGGTGGAGGGTCGCCACGGTGTGCAGGTAATCGCGTAGGACCAGGGACGGAAGGTACGGCCGGCTCATGAACACCTCGGCGCACGCGACAGTATGCCGCCTCGTCAGCGACGTCCCTTCGGCGAACGGATGGCGAACTTTAACACCGCTTCTCGGCCACTCACCAGGTCGAATACCGGACATTGTGGAAGGTCCGGCGCGGGTACGAGTCCTTACCTGCTCTTTGTCGCTTATTCCGCCACAGGGGTGTGACTGACGACGATGTGTCGCATTAGGTCGATGATTTCCGGCAGATGGTCGGTAAGGAAGAAATGCCCGCCGGGAAACACGTGCCATCGCGGCTCGGTGACACATTCCCGGGCCCACCCCGCGGCCCGTTCCGGGTCCACGTGCTCGTCCCCGTCGCCGAGCAGCACGTGCACCGGCACCTCCAGCGGCGGCCCCTGGCGATAGGCGTACCGCTCGGACAGCGCGAAGTCGGCCCGCACCCCGGGCAGGATCAGCTCCATCAGGTCGCGGTCGGCCAGCAGCGCGGCCGGCGTGGCCCCGAAGTCGCGCAGCGCGTCGATGAGACCGGCGTCGTCCAGGTCGTGGACGCGCCGCCGTACCAGCCGGGTCCCCGGCGCCTCCGCGCCGCCGACCAGCAACGCCAGCGGTGCGGGCACGCCCCGGCGGCGCAGCTCCCGGGTCACCTCGAACGCCACCAGCGCCCCCAGGCTGTGGCCGAACAGCAGGAACGGCCCGGACGCCCGCTCGGCGACGGCCGTCGCCAGCGCGTCCACCAGTTCCGCGAGGTCGTCCACCGGTGGCTCGTGCAGCCGGGCGCCCCGGCCCGGCATCAGCGCGACCTGCACCGACAGCTCCGGCGCGGCCAGTTCCCGCCACTGCGCAAAGGAGGCGGCGACGCCGCCGGCGTACGGGAAGACGAACACCTGGGCGTCGCCGGTCGAGGATCCGGCCGGCCCGAACCAGCGGCTCGCAGTCACCTGGGACATGGCCAGGAGCATAGGGCGCACGGCGCGGCGGACCGCCGCGCGGACGCCGGTCCGGCACGCCCGCGCCGGGCACCGGCCGGTGCTACGGTGGACCAGGCGCACCGGCGAGGCCGTCCGAGCGCGAAGATCGCACAGGGAGACCAGACATGGCGGGTGACGACGACATCTCCGGGTGAGACCGGACATGTGACCGACCACAGGCAGGCACCGTGGTCGCGTCGTCGTACCCCGAGACCGTGTCCCCCGCCGGGCGGCTGAGGTCCGCCCGCCCTCATCTTCGAGGTCGTCCTCCTGATGTCCGATTCCTTCGTCGTCTGCTCGAACCTGACCTTCTCCTGGCCCGACGACACTCCGGTCTTCCAGAACCTCTCCTTCACCCTCGGCGCGGGCCGGACCGGCCTGGTCGCGCCGAACGGCGCCGGCAAGAGCACGCTGCTCAAGCTGATCGCCGGTGAGCTGCGGCCCGCCGCCGGGTCGGTCACGGTGCACGGTGTGCCGGGCTACCTCCCGCAGAGCCTGCCGCTGTCCGGCGACCTGACAGTGGCGCAGGTGCTGGAGATCGCCCCGCTGATCGCGGCGCTGCACGCCATCGAGTCCGGCGACGCCGACGAGCGGCACTTCACCACCATCGGCAACGACTGGGACATCGAGGAGCGCACCCGCGCCCAGCTGGACCGGCTCGGCCTCGGCGACCTCGCGCTCGACCGGCGGCTGGACACCCTCAGCGGCGGGCAGGTCGTCTCGCTCGGCCTGGCGGCGCAACTGCTCAAACAGCCCGACGTGCTGCTGCTCGACGAGCCCACTAACAACCTCGACCTCGACGCCCGGCACCGGCTCTACGACGTGCTGGAGCAGTGGACCGGCTGCCTGCTGCTGGTCAGTCACGACCGGGCGCTGCTGGACCGGATGGACCGCATCGCCGAGCTGGACCGCGGCGAGGTGCGGTTCCACGGCGGGAACTTCACCGCGTACGAGGAGGCGGCGCGCGCCGCGCGGGAGGTGGCGGAGAAGAACATCCGCAACGCCGAGCAGGACCTCAAGCGGGAGAAGCGGGAGTTGCAGGAGGCCCGCGAGCGGGCGGCCCGCCGGGCCGGCAACGCCGCCCGCAACCTCAAGAACGCGGGGCTGCCGAGGATCGTCGCCGGCGGCATGAAACGGGACGCGCAGGTGGCCGCCGGCAAGGCGAACGAGATGCACTCCGGGCGGGTGGACGACGCCCGGGCCCGGCTCGACGAGGCCGAGCGGGCGCTGCGCAACGAGCAGAGGATCTCGGTGGAGCTGCCCGCCACCGAGGTGCCGGCCGGCCGCACGCTGCTCACCGCCGAAGGAGCGCAGATCCGGTACGGCGACCGGCAGCTGTTCGCCACCGGTGGCGTCGACCTGACGATCCGGGGACCGGAGCGGATCGCTCTGCTCGGCGGCAACGGCGCGGGCAAGTCCACGCTGCTGCGCCTGATCAACGGCGACCTGGAACCCGAGCAGGGCCGGATCAGCCGGGCCGACGGCCGCATCGCGTACCTGTCGCAGCGCCTCGACCTGCTGGACTCCGACCGTACGGTGGCGGAGAACCTGGCCGCGTTCGCGCCGCAGGCCCCGGACGCGCAGCGGATGAACCTGCTGGCCCGCTTCCTGTTCCGCGGCCCGCGGGCGCACCTGCCGGCCGGGGTGCTCTCCGGCGGCGAGCGGCTGCGGGCGACGCTGGCCTGCGTCCTGGGCGCCGAACCGGCCCCGCATCTCCTGCTGCTCGACGAGCCGACGAACAACCTCGACCTGCTCAGCGTCGCGCAGTTGGAGAGCGCGCTGAACGCGTACCGGGGGGCGCTGCTCGTGGTCAGCCACGACGAGCGGTTCCTCGCCGCGATCGGGGTCGACCGCTGGCTGCGGCTCGCCGACGGGCGCCTGACGCAGACCGGTCCCCCGGACGCCGCCTGACCGGGCGCGGCGGCTGTCAGGCGGGCGGGAGGCGGACGACGAACCGGCAGCCGCCGGTGACGTTGTGCGCGTGCACCCGCCCGCCGTGCGCCTCGACCAGGCCGCGCACGATCGCCAGGCCCAGCCCGCCACCGGCCGGCGCCGGCTGGTCCGCGCCGGCCGGTGTGCGGGCCCGGGTCCCCCGGAACGCCACGTCGAACACCCGGGGCAGGTCCGCCTCGGGGATGCCGCCGCAGGTGTCGGAGACGGCGAACCACACGTCGCCCTCGTCGTGGCCGGTGTCGACGCGCACCGTGCCGTCCGGCGGCGTGTACCGCACCGAGTTGACGAGCAGGTTCGTGACGACGCGGGCGAGTTCGGCCTCGCCGGCCCGGACCGTGGGCCAGCCGGTCTCCGGGGCGAGCACACGCACCCCCCGGTCGGCGGCCAGCGGCGCGGTGGCGGCGATCGCGTCGGAGACGACGTCGCCGAGCGGCACCGGGGACAGCGCGGGCCGCAGCGCGCCCGCGTTGATCCGGGACAGCTCGAACAGGTCGTCGACCAGGCGCGTCATCCGGTCGGTCTCGACCCGGACCCGGTGGTGGTACTCGGCCACCGTCACCGGATCGTCCACCACCCGGTCCTCCAGCGCCTCCGCCATCGCCCGCAGGCCGGCCAGCGGTGTCCGCAGGTCGTGGGAGACCCAGGCGACCAGTTCGCGGCGGCTGGCCTCCAACTGCCGTTCCCGCTGCCGGGCCTGGTCGGCCCAGACCGCCGCCCGCGCCAGCCGGCGGGCGAACGCCACACCGACGGCCAGGCTGACCGCCGCGGACGCCGCGACCGTCACGAGGACCACCTGCAGGTCGTGCGCGGACAGGAACATGGCCTGCGCGACAGCGGTGACGCCCGCCGTCACCGAGGCGATCGTGACCGCGAGCAGCACCGCGATGTGCGCGAGGATCGACCGGCGGCGCACCAGCCGCAGCGCGCCCACGCCGAGCGCGCCGACGACCGCGCCGGCCAGCAGGGCGTAGGACCCGATGACCAGCAGCTCGCTCACCGGGACCCCAGCGGCTCGTAGCGGTAGCCGACGCCCCACACGGTGACGATGCGGCACGGCTGCGCCGGACGGTCCTCGATCTTCTCCCGCAGCCGCCGGACGTGGACGGTGACAGTCGACTGGTCGCCGAAGCGCCAGCCCCACACCCGGTCCAGCAGTTCGGCCCGGGACCACGCGCGACCCGGGTTCGCCAGCAGGAACGCGAGCAGGTCGAACTCCCGCACGGTCAGCGCCAGCGGCTCCCCGCCTCGCTCGGCGACCCGCCGGCCGGCGTCGACGGTCAGGTCGCCGTCGCGCAGCACCCCGGCCGGTCCCCGGTCGTCGCGCGCCGTGCGCCGCAGCACCGACCGGATGCGCAGCACCAGTTCCCGGGGGGAGAACGGCTTCGTCACGTAGTCGTCCGCGCCGACCTCCAGCCCGGCGACCCGGTCGGCCTCGTCGCCGAGCGCGGTGAGCATGACGACGGGCAGCCCCGGCAGCCTCCGCCGCAGCCGCCGGCACACCTCGATGCCGTCGAGGCCCGGCATCATCAGGTCGAGGACCACCAGGTCGGGCGGCTGCTCCCCGGCCGCGACGAGCGCGTCCGCCCCGTCGAAGGACAGCCGGACCCGGTAGCCGTCCTGTTCGAGATAGCGGCGGACGACGTCGCTGACCGTCCGGTCGTCGTCGACGACGAGCACGTAGCGCTCCATGGGCCCGACGCTACCCATCGGCGTCCCGGCGCGGCGGCCCGCGGTCGGGCCGTAAGCGGACGGAAAGATCCTCCGGCCGGGAACGGCCCTACGGTTCACAGCATGGGCAGAAGACGTGTGGTGTTGTCGGTGCTCGCCGTCGTGGTGGTCGCCGGTCTCGGGGTGAGCCTGTACCTGTTCCAGCCGTGGCGGCTGGTGACCGACCGCGAGGTGCGCGAGGCGCTGCCCACGGTGACGGAGCCGCCGACGGCCGGCACGAGCGGTCCGCCGGTCACCGGCGGGCCGCCCGCCGACGTGGTCCTGGCCGCCGGTGACTTCGTCACCCACGAACACGACACGTCCGGCCGGGCGCAGCTCATCCGGCTCGCCGACGGCCGCCGCCAGTTGCTGCTGCGGGGCCTGAACACATCGGACGGTCCCGACCTGCGGGTCTGGCTCACCGACCGGAAGGTGCAGCAGGGCCGCGCGGGCTGGCAGGTGTTCGACGACGGCCGCTGGGTGGAACTGGGCCGCCTCAAGGGCAACATCGGCGACCAGGCGTACGACATCCCGGCGTCGGTGGACCTGGACGGGCTGCGCAGCGTGTCGATCTGGTGCAAGCGGTTCGCGGTGTCGTTCGGCGCGGCCCCGCTGGCCGTGGCGGGGACGGGATCGGCGCCGGCCTGATCGGCGCGTCAGCCGCGGCCCAGCAGGCGCAGCGTGTTGCCGCCGGCCACCAGGGCGCGCTCGTCCGGGTCGAGGCCCGCGCCGCGCAGCGCCGCCTCGACCCGCTCCCGGGTGGTCTCCCGTTCGGCGACCGGCCAGTCCCCGCCGACGACCACGTGGTCGACCCCGAGCAGGTCGGTGGCGAAGCGGATCGCCGACGGCGCGAAGCCCATGGTGTCGGCGTAAACGTGGGCGCGACGGTCGGGCGCGCTGAGCAACGCGCCCTCGTCGGTGGCGGCGGCGAGCGCCAGGCCGGCCACCCCGAGCATCGGGAAGACCACGTGCAGGCCGGGCAGCGCGGCCAGGGCGCCGCCGGTGAGCAGGGACAGCAGCGCGGCGGCGTTGATCGTGCCGCGGGCCAGCGACGTGCCGAGCCGGCCCAGGCCGGCGAACTCGGCGGTCAGCGTGGACCTGCTGATCGGATGCGCGAAGACCGGCACACCCAGCTCGGCCGCGGCGGACAGGGTGGGACGGGCGGCCGGGTCGCCGAGCAGCCGCCCGTCCGCGGCGGCGCAGTCGACGACGACGCCCGGCAGGCCCAGCTCGCGGACGGCCCGGACCACCTCCCCGGCGGCCGCGTCGCCGCCGAAGGCGTCGATCGTGGCGAGCCCGGCGAGGCGGCCCGGATTCGCGGCGACCACGGCCGCCAGGTGGTCGTTGAGCCGCCGCAAATCGTCCGGCCGCGTCCGTTCGCCGTGCGGAGTGACCATCGCCGGCGGGGCGCTCAGGACGCGCAGGTCAACGCCGTGCCGGCCGGACTCGGCGAGCAGGCCGTCGAGGTCGGCGACCCGCCGGGCCGTGTCGGCCCAGCGGGTCGCGAGCACGCCGGTGGCGTTGTGCGGCAGCACCGCGGGATAGTCCGGACAGGCGTGGTGGGTGTGGAAGTCGGCGATGAGCATCAGACGTCGAGGAACGTGTAGGTGAAGCCGCGCTCGGCCCGGCGCACGTACCCGGCCGCGGGGAACGGGAAGTGCGCCGGCACGAGCAGGTCACCAGAGTCGGCGGCCCGTTCCAGCAGCCGGCGGCGCTGGTCGGCGGAGTCGCCCGGCACCACGCAGTAGCGGATGCTCCACTCCGGCCGTTCCAGCTGGACGCCGTGGTGCAGCATGTCGCCGGCGAACAGCGCCCGCTGCCCGGCCGACTCGACGACCAGGTAGACGTTGCCGGGCGTGTGACCGAACGCGGGCACCAGGTGCACCTGCGGGGACAGGACGTGGTCGGCCTCGATCAGGTCGAGCACCCCGGCGTCGCGCAGCGGCAGGATGCTGTCGGCGATGTAGTCGCCGGTACGCTGCATGGCCCGCGCGCCGTCCGGGCCGGTCCACCAGTCGAACTCCTCCCGGACCACCAGGTACCGGGCGTTGGGGAAGGTCGGCTCCCAGCCGCCGCGGCCGTCCGCGCTGGTGGCGAAACCGACGTGGTCGACGTGCAGGTGGGTGAAGACGACGGTGTCGATGTCGCCGAGCGACACCCCGGCGCGGGCGAACTGTTCCAGGAACGGCCGGTCCGCCCGGTCGAACACGCCGCCGTTGCGCGGTTTGCCGTTGCCCCCGCCCGCGTCGACCAGGATCAGCCGGTCCGGCGTACGCAGCAGGTGGGCCTCCTGGTTGAGCAGGATCCGGCCGTCGTGGGTGAACGGCTCCCGGGTGTAGAACGCGCCGTCGGTCCACGACTCGGTCGCCAGCTGCGGGAAGAACTCGGCCGGGTCCACGAAGTAGTCGACCTCGCGGATCGGGAAGACCTCGACCTCACCGACTCGGAAGGACCACAGCGGGCCGTCGCCGCCGCCGGTGTCGGTCCATCGGGCGTTGCTCATACCATCTCGCTCTCGGGGGTACGGCGGACCTGCGTCCACACTCGGGTGCGCAGCTCGCCGAAGCGGGCGGAGGAACGGGTGCCGACCTGTTCCCGGTCGGCGGGCAGGTCGACCGGGATGTCGGCCTGGACGCCGGAGACGCCGGCGCCGAGCACCACGACACGCTGGCTGAGGTAGACCGCCTCGTCGATGTCGTGGGTGACGAACACGATGGTCATGCCGTAGCGCTTCCACAGCGTGGCCACCAGGTCCTCCAGGTCGGCGCGGGTCTGCGCGTCGACGGCGGAGAACGGCTCATCCATCAGCAGCAGCCGGGGCCGGTAGGCGACCGCGCGGGCGATCGCGACGCGCTGCTGCATGCCGCCGGAGAGCTGCCAGGGGTACGCGTCGCCGGCCGCGCCGAGTCCGACCGCGTCGAGCGCGTCGGCGACGAGTTCCCGCCGCCGCGCCCGGCTCAGGTCCAGGTGCCGCAGCGGCAGCTCGACGTTCTGCCGGACCGTCTTCCAGGCGTACAGGCTGCGGCCGTACTCCTGGAAGACGACGCCGAGGCCGGGCGGCGGTTCGGTGACCGGACGGCCGCCGAACCGGACCTGCCCCACGGTGGCCGGCAGCAGCCCGGCGACGATCTTGAGCAGGGTGGTCTTGCCGCAGCCGGACGGGCCGACGAGCGCGACGAACTCGCCCTCGGACACGGTCAGGTCGATCGCGGTCAGCACCTCGACGGTGCGTTCCCGGGCCCGGTAGGTCTTGCCGATCCCGGCGATCTCGAGCAGGGAGGTCATGGTCGCTCCGTGAGTTGTCCGGTGTGGCCGCGATGCCAGCGCAACGCGCGCCGCTCGACGAGCTCGAAGAGTTTGGCGAGCCCGAACCCGAGCAGGCCGATCAGCAGCACCCCGCTCCACATCTGCGGGATGGCGAAGCTGCGCTGGAACTGCACCACTGTGAAGCCGAGCCCGTCGGTGCTCATCAGCATCTCGCTGACCACCATCAGGATGATCGACAGGCCGAGGGCCTGCCGGGCGCCGGCGAAGATCTGCGGGCTCGCGCCGCGCAGCGCCAGCAGGTGCCGGGTGCGGCGCGGCAGCCGGTACGCCGCGGCGGTCTCCAGCCCGACCTCGTCGGCGGCGCGGACGCCGTCGGCGGTGTTGAGCAGGATCGGCCAGACCGCGCCCACAGTGATGACGACCAGCTTGGTCGTGTCGCCGATGCCGACCGCCACCAGCAGCACCGGGATCAGCACCGGGGCGGGCAGCACCCGGAAGTACGCCAGCAGCGGGCCGGTCAGCGCGCGGGGCACCGCCCACCGCCCGATCACGAAGCCGAGGACGACGCCCGCGGCGAGCGCGATCGTGTAGCCGGCGGCGAGGCGCCACAGACTGGGCACCACGTCGCGGGCGAACGTGTCGGAGAACCACACGTCCCGGAACGCCTCGACGATCGTGCGCAGCGGCGGCAGGAACACGTTGGTGCTGCCGTCGCTGGCCACCCACCAGGCGGCCACGAGCGCCGCGGGCAGGCCGAGCGCGTAGCCGAGGGCCTTCATGCCAGGGCCTCCCGGCGGGTCGCCACGTGCCAGTGCAGCAGCCGCCGCTCGGCCAGCCGGGCGAGCTGGTCGAGGCCGATGCCGAGCCCACCGGTGAGCAGCACCAGCGCGTACATGCCGGTGGACTCGCCGGACTCCTGGCTGCTCCAGATCATCTCGCCGAGCCCGGCGGCGCCCATGACCAGCCCGCCGGTCAGTGCGAGGGCCAGCGCGACCGAGACGATCAGGCGCAGCGCCGTGCCCAGGTACGGCAGCACCGTGGGCCAGGTGACGTGCACGATCCGGGCCAGCCGGCCGAGCCGGAAGGCACGGGCGGTCTCGACCGCCACCCGGTCCACGTCCCGCAGGCCGTAGAGCACCTGGAACACGACGATCCAGAAGCAGGACACGGCGACCAGCAGCACCGTGATCTGCCGGACGTCGAGCACGAGCACCAGCACCGGGATCAGCACGATCGACGGGACCGGCCGCAGGAAGTCGAGAGTGGAGGAGGTGGCCCGGCGTACCTGGGGCACCGAGCCGAGCGCGAACCCGGCCAGGATGCCGGCGGCCAGCGCGATGACCAGGCCGACCGCCACCGCCGCCAGCGTACGGCCGGTCGCCGTCCAGAACCGTTCCTCGGTGAGCAGGCGCAGCGCCTCCGGAACCACGGCGCTCAGCGGCGGCACGTGCGCCGGGTCGAAGAACAGGCGGGCGAGGATCTCGTACGCCGTGGCCGCGCCCGCCAGGCCCACGGCGCCGAGCCACCCCCTTCTCACTTGAGGATCAGTTCGTCGAGGTCGGGTGTGGTGGTGATGAGCCCGTCGCGCTGGGCGTAGCCGGCGAGCTTCTCGGCGGCCTGCCGGCTGACCTCGTCACGCAGGCCGGTCAGGGTGATCTTCGCGGCCACCTCCGGCTTGATCTCGGTGAACGTGGGGATCTTCGCGCGCACCTCGTCCTCGTGGTCGCGGGCGTACGCGTACGCCTCCCGCACCGCGTCCCGGAACGCGGTGACGGTCTTCGCGTTCTTCGAGGTGTAGGAGCCGGCCGCGTACCAGGCGGAGACCGTGAGGTCGGGCGCCAGGTCGGTGAAGCCCCAGCCGACCGGCACCGCGCCCTGCGCCTTGGCCGCCGACAGGAACGGCTCGACCACCCAGGCGCCGTCCACCCGGCCGGTGCTGACCGCGGCGGGCGCCTGCGGGAACGGGATCTCGACGAGCTTGACCTTCGTCGGGTCGCCGCCGTCGGCGCGGACCGCCTCGCGGGCCGCCGCGGCGGCGATGTTGGTGAGGACGTTGACCGAGACGGTCTTGCCTTCGAGCTGCTTGGCGCTGGTGATGCCGGAGTCGCCCTTGACCACCAGGGCGCCGTAGTCGGCGCCCTCCTTGCCGGTGGACGCGGACGCCGGCACCACGGCCTTGACGTCGAGGCCCTTGGACCGGGCCACGATCAGCGTGGTGAGGTCGCCGGTGGCGAAGTCGACCTTGCCGGCCAGCACGGCCGGCACGGAGGTCAGGTCGGAGGTCTCGGTGTCGACCTCGACCTTGAGGCCGTGCTTGGCGAAGATGCCCTGCTCCTGCGCCAGGTAGATGGGCGCGAGGTGGCCCAGCGGCGACGAGGCGAGCCGGACGGTGGTGAGGCCGTCGGCGCTCGCCTCGGCGGGCTCGTCGTTCCCGCCGCAGGCGGCGAGCGACGTGGTGAGCAGGACGGCGGCGAGGGCGCCGGCGATCCGGCGGCTACGGGTGGTCATGCGGTCGGCTCCTCAAAGCGCAGGCGCAGGTCGAGGTCGTGGACGTGGTCGGGGAACGGCACCGGGCCGCCGAGCGGCTCGGCGCCGATGCTGGAGACGGCCGCCTCCTCGATCGCCACGACGAGGCTCGCGGCGTGCCGGGCGGAGTCGCCGGCGACGAGCAGGCCGTGGTTGCCGAGCAGGATCGCGTACGTGCGGGGGTGCGCCGCGAACGTCTCGGCGATCGACCGCACCGCCTCCTCGGTGCCGCGTGGCGCCCACGGCGCGACCGGGATGTCGACGGGCTGGCCGTGCACCAGCAGGGCCTCGTACCGGGCCGGCAGCGACACACCGGCGAGGGCGTAGCTGGTGGCGTACGGCGAATGGGTGTGGATGACGGCGTTGACGTCGGGCCGGGCCTGGTAGACGCCGATGTGCATCTTCAGGATCGCGGCCACCGACGGGCTGGGCGTTCCCTCGTGGACGGTCCCGTCGAGGCCGACCACGACGACGTCGTCGTTGACGGTGCGCAGCGCGGGCGCCGCGACCCGCAGGTCGTCGGCGGGCCACGGGCGCAGCAGTTCCCCGGCGTTGACGAGGAGGCGGTCGTCGTGGCCGGGGATCCGGACGCTGATGTTGCCGTGTCCGCTGGCCGACATGGCCGAGGCGGCGAAGAGCTTGTTGATGCCGGCGGTCAGGTCGACGCGGGCTTTCTGGACAGGGTCGTGCTGAGTCATGGCGTGTCGGGCCTTAAGGAGTCGGCCGTGCCCAGGAGGGCACGACGAGGCGACGTGTGCGAAGCGAGCCGGTGGGGCTCAGCGGCGACAGAGCGCGCTGGACGTACGGCCCTGGTCGAGGGCTCGTCGGGTGGTCAGCAGCGCGGGCATAACCCTACTATAACCCTAGGGAATGTAGGCGATCAAGGGGTGCCCGGCCCGGCCCCCGCGTGACAGGATCGGTCAGGTGCCCAAGGTCAACGTTTATCTACCCGACGCCCTCGCCGACCGCGTCCGAGACGCCCGACTGCCGGTCTCCCGGATCTGCCAGACCGCGCTGACCCAGGCGCTGGACGGCGCCGTGGGCGCGACTCACGAGACACCCACCACCCGGGCGCTGCCCGCCGGGCTCACCCTGACCCCGCCCGCCAACCACCACGTGGCGGCGATCCTGCACCAGGCGTACGCCCTCGCGTCCGCCTCCGGCGCGGGCACGGTGGAGCCGGTCCACCTGCTGCGGGCCTTTCTCGACGAGGGCGAGAGCCTGGTGCTGAACACCGTCGAACTGCTCGGCTTCCCCGCCGCCACGATCCGCGCGGCCCTGGGCGAGGCCCCCGCCGCCGCAGCGACGCCCAGCGAGCCGGCCACATCACCGGCCACCCGGGCGGTGCTGGCGGCCGCCGCCGAGCAGGCCACCGCGCACGCCTCGGCCGTCACCACCGGCAGCCACCTGCTGCTCGGGCTGCTGCGCGACGACGGCGAGGCGGGCGCCGCGCTGCGCCGCACCGGAGTGAGCGCCGTCGTCACGCCCGCCGCGCTCTCCGCCCTCTACTACGGCGTCGCGTTCGGGCGGATGCTGCCCGGACGCGACGCCGACACGACGGTCCTGCGCGTGATGATGCACGACGTCCTCGACCGCCTCGACCGGCTGCAGAAGCGGCTCGACGCGACGGACGCCTGACGCGCGGCGCAGAGGACGGTCGCCAACTGATCGCGCCGGGGCCTCGCCTCAGGCCCCCGACCAGCGCGAAGTCGCGTCCACACAGCGGACGTTACATTGACACTTTTCGTTACGCCGGTGATAGTAACCGCACACCGACACCACCAAGGGCGCCTACGCGTCAGTCGCTGGAGGACCCATGAGAAGGAGATCGAGAATCTACGCGGGACTGGCCGCCGCCGTCGTTTCGGCCGCCTCTGTGACCATGACGTTCGGCGCGACGCCCGCGGGCGCCGCGATCGGCGGCTCCGGCCCCTACCCCGCCGACTACGAAACCTCGTCCACCCTGGCCAACCACACCATCTTCCGGCCCCAGACCCTCCCGTCCGAACGCCTTCCCATCCTGGTCTGGGGCAACGGCGCGTGCTCCGCCAACGGCCTGTCCCAGGGCAACTTCCTCCGCGAGATCGCCTCCCACGGCTTCCTCGCCATCGCCAACGGCGCGCCGAACGGCTCCGGCTCCACGAACGCCCAGATGCTCACCCAGTCCATCGACTGGGCGGTGGCGGAGAACTCCCGGTCGGGCAGCAAGTACTTCAACCGGCTGGACACCACGAAGATCGCCGTGGCCGGCTTCTCCTGCGGCGGCGTGGAGGCGTACGCCGTCTCCAACGACCCGCGCGTCACCACGACCGGCATCTTCAGCAGCGGGCTGCTCAACGACGCCGACGACTACCAGTTGCGCCGGCTGACCAAGCCCATCGCGTACTTCATCGGCGGGCCCAGCGACATCGCCTACCCCAACGCCATGGACGACTGGGGCAAGCTGCCGTCCGGGCTGCCCGCGTTCATGGGCAACCTGAACGTCGGTCACGGCGGCACCTACGACCAGCCCAACGGCGGCGAGTTCGGCCGGGTGGCGGTGCTCTACCTGAAGTGGCGCCTGAAGGGCGACGTGGGCGCCGGGGCCAACTTCGTCGGCCCGGACTGCGGCCTGTGCCGCACCCAGTGGACGGTCCAGCAGAAGAACCTGACGCTCGACCCGCCGCCCACCACCACGCCACCCCCGACCACGCCACCCCCCACCACGCCGCCGCCCACGACTCCCCCGCCCACTACGCCGCCGCCCGGCGGAGGCCCGTCCTGTTCGGCCGCCTACGTGGTGCAGGACCAGTGGAACGGCGGGTTCGTCGCCACCGTCACCGTCACCGCCGGCACCACCGCGCTGACCGGCTGGCGGGTGACGCTCGCCCTGCCGGGCGGCGCGTCGATCAGCTCGTTGTGGAACGGTGTGCCCAGCGGCACCAGCGGCACCGTCACCGTGGCGAACCAGAGCTACAACGGGCAGGTCGGCGCGGGCCAGACCACCACCTTCGGATTCCAGGGCGCCGGCAACGGCAGCGGCGCCACCGTCACGTGCGCCGGAAGCTGAGACGCGACTGACACGGCGGCGACCGGCCCGGCGGGAGGTGAGTAACGTCTCGCCGGGCACCGGGCGGGTGCCGGGCCGCCGGCACGGCCGGTGCGCGCCCGCCGCCGGAAGGCCCCTGCTAGCGCGATCGGCAGGGGCCTTCCGCGATCGCGCGGCGCACCGGAATGCCATGTGCCGTAAGGGTTCCGGCCATGTCGACGAAGTTGACATAGTGGATGGGTGAGCTAGGGTTCCGCCCGGATGGTTGTCACCGGGACAGGGTCACCACGAGGACGGCATGACGGCACAGTGCAGTGGCTTCGACATCCGCTTGCTGGGCCCCCTCCGGGTCACGTACGCCGGGCAGGAACTGACGCTGCGGTCGGCCCAGCGCCGGGCCGTCTTCACCGCGCTCGCCCTCACCCCGCAGCGGGGACTGTCCAAGGACGAGCTGATCGCCGCCGTCTGGGGCGACCGACCGCCGGCCAGCGCGCAGGGCAACCTCTACACGTACGTCTCCGCGCTGCGCCGGGTGCTCGAACCCGATCGCGACCGCTGGTCCTCCGGCGGCGTGCTCACGTCCGAGGGCGGCGGTTACCGCCTGCACGTCGCGGCGGACGCCGTCGACGTCCACCGCTTCGAGCGCCTGCGCGAACGCGCCCGCACGCCCCGCGCCGCCGGTGACGTGGCCGGCGAGCTGGCCGCGCTCGACGCCGCGCTCGCCGAGTGGCGCGGTGACGAGGCGCTGGTCGGCGTCCCCGGGCCCCGGGCGGCCAGCCAGCGTGTCCGGCTCGGCGAGCTGTACCTGACCTCGGTGGAGCGGCGGGCGGAGCTGATGCTGGGCCTCGGGCTCGCCGCCGAGGTCGTCGACCGCCTGCTCTCGCTCGTCGAACGCCACCCCGGCCGGGAGAGCCTGTACGCGGTGACCATGCGGGCGCTCGCCGCGCAGGGCCGCACCGCCGACGCACGCGCGCTGTACGCCACTCTCCGGGACCGTCTGGTGGCGGAGTCGGGCACCGAGCCCGGCGCCGCCGTCCGCCAGATCCACGAACAGATGCTCGGCACCGATCCCACCGCGAGGCGCAGACACATCCCGGCGCCGCCCTCACTCCCCTGCTTCCAGGGGCGTACGGCTGCGCTGGCCCGGCTGCGGCAGGCGGTCACCGCGCTCGCGGCCGGGCGCGGTGGCAGCGTCTGGATCAGCGGCGAGGCGGGCATCGGCAAGTCGGCACTGCTCGCCGAGGGGCTGCGCGACGCGGCGCCGCTCGGCGTCCAGGTCGGCTGGGGCGTCGGCGACGAGCTGGCGTACCGGATGCCGCTGAGCATCATGCTGGAGTGCCTGTCGCTGGGCGACGACGCCGGCCTGCCCGCCTCGCTGCACGACTGCTCCGGCGGGGCGCCACCGACCATGACGGTCGTCGACACGGTCCAGCGGTTCGTGGTGGCGCGCTGCGCCGAACGGCCGCTGCTGCTCGTCCTGGACGACCTCCAGTGGGCCGACGACCTGTCCCTGCTGGTCTGGCACGCGCTGCACAACCTCACCGGGCGGCTGCCGTTGCTGCTCGTCTCCGCCTGCCGCCCGGTGCCCGCCGGCTACGAGGTGCGGCTCCTGCGCAGGGTGCTGCCCCGCAACGGCACCGCGCTCGTCGAACTCGGCCCGCTGGACGACGACACGGCGACCCGGCTGGCGCGTTCCTGGGCCCGCCCGCCCGGCCCGGGCGCGGACACCGTACGCGCGCTCGTCGCGGCCGCCGCCGGCAATCCGTTCTATCTCCGCCATCTCGTGCTCGCCGACCGCGACGGCCGGACCGCCGACACGCCCGGGCCCGAGCTGACCGAAGCCGTCAACCGGCACCTGCAACCGCTTGCCGACGACACCCGGCAGCTGCTGCGGGCGATCGCGTTCCTGGGCAACAACTATCTGGTCACCGACCTCGCCGCGGTCACCGGCAGGTCGGCGCCGCAGCTCGTCCCGGCGGTGGAGGAGGCGCTCGCCGCCGGGGTGCTCGTCGAGGACGGCCGCCGCCTGCGGTTCCGGCACCCGGTGATCCGCCGGGTGCTGCGCGGCGCGATCCCGACCGCGCTGCGGGTGCTGATGCACAGGCAGTTCGCGCAGCGGATCGCCGAGGCCGGCGGCGACCTCGGCCGGGTCGCCGGCCAGCTGCTGGCCGGGCCGGTGCCGGTGGACGCCTGGGTGCAGGGATGGCTGACCGCCCACGCCGCGCAGCTCAGCGCCGCCGCCCCCGCGCCGGCCATCGCGGTGCTGCGGCACGCCGTCGCCTCACCGGGCCTCTCCGCGTCGTCCCGCGAGTTGCTCACCGCGCAACTGGCCCGGGTGCTGCACCGCTGCGGCCTTCCCGCCCGGACCGAGGCGACCTGGGTGTCGGCGCACACCGGGGACGCCGCGACGCGCGCCGAGATGAGCCGGATCGCCGGCTCCGACGACCCGCCCCGCAGCGCCGGGCAGGCCGTCGTCGGCCGCTCGTGACGGACCTGCGCGTCAACGTCCTGGGGCCGGTACGCGCCTGGCGCGGCGAAGCCGAGATCGACCTGGGACCGGCCCGACGGCGGGCCCTGTTCGCGATGCTCGCCGCCAACGCCAACCGGCCGGTCACCCGGGGCGAGCTGATCCGGGCGCTGTGGGGCGGCTCCGCGCCCGGCGCCGCTGCCGGCAACGTCTACACGTACGTCTCCGGCCTGCGGCGCAGCCTGGGGACGGCCGGCGGGCGGCTGCTGTCCGGCCGGGCCGGTTACACGCTGCGGCTCGAACCGGGCGCGCTCGACGCCGACCGGTTCGTGTCGCTGTGCGAGGCGGCCGAGGCGCCGGCCGCCGGGGGCCGGCCCGGCGAGGCGGTGGCGCTGCTCGACGAGGCGCTCGCGCTGTGGCACGGCGACGCGTACGCGAACGTGGCCGCGCTGTTCGCGGAGCTCGACCGGCACCGCCTGGCGGAGCTGCGGATCGCCGCGGCGGAGCGGCGGGCCCGGCTGATCCTCGACGGTGGGTGTGACGAGAGCCCGATCGCCGACCTGACCGCCCTGGTCCGCGACCACCCGCTGCACGAGCCGTTCCACGAGCTGCTGATGCGCGCGTTGCACCGGGCCGGTCGCGGCACCGAGGCGCTCGACGTCTACCACGCGGCGCGCCGGGTGCTGGCCGACGAGCTCGGCGTCGAGCCCGGTACGGCGATGCGCGAGCTGCAGAGCCGGATTCTCACCGAGTCGGGACCGACCGCCGCGGTCGCCGTCGTCGCCCGTCCGGTCGCGCCGCGTCGCCGCCGCCTCGTCGGACGCGACGGCGAGCTGGAGCTGCTGCGCGGCCTGCTCGGTCAGGCGCGCGAGGGACGCAGCGCGATCGTGTGGATCGAGGGTGAGCCCGGCATCGGCAAGTCCGCGCTGCTGGACGCGGCGCTGCACGAGGCGCGGACCCTCGGCCTGCGGGTCGCGCGTGGCGTCGCCGAGGAACTGAGCAGCCGTATCCCGCTGCACGTGATGCGGGCGGCGCTGGGCGAGGAGGCGGTACCGCACGACGAGCCGGGCGCGGCGCTCGACCGGGTGCTCGCACACGTCCGTCGGCTGACCGCCGCCGGTCCGCTGGTGCTGGCCGTCGAGCGCCTCCAGTGGGCCGACGAGGCGAGCCTGCTGGCCTGGGAACGGCTGGCCGCGCTGACCCGGTGGCTGCCGTTGCTGCTCGTCGCGACGACCCGGCCCGAGCCCGGCCGCCGCGACCTGGCCCGGCTGCGGCGGGGCGTGGCGACACGTGACGGGCACCTGATCCGGCTCGCTCCCCTGCCCCGGGCGGACATCGAGCAGATCTTCGGCACCGCGGTGGGTGTCCCGCCCGGCGCCACGCTGCGGTCGCTCGCGCCGCTGACCGGCGGCAACCCGCTGTACGCGCGGGAGCTGGTGAGCGGTCTGGTGGCGGAGGACGGCGTACGGGTGGTCGACGGGCTCGCCGAGGTCGACGCGCGGGCCGACGGCATGCCGCGCTCGCTCGTGGACACCGTCCGGGCCAGCCTCGACCACCTCTCCCCCGGCGCCCGGGAGGCGCTGCGGTACGCGGCCCTGCTCGGCGACGAGTTCGCCGTCGCCGACCTCGCCGCGGTCACCGGGCGGACGCCGTTCGACCTGATGGCCGACCTGGAGGAGGCGGTCGCCGCGACAGTTCTCGTGGGCGCGGGCCGCGAGCTGGCGTTCCGGCAGCCGGTGCTGCGGCGGGCGCTCGCCGGGAGCATCCCCGCCGCGCTGCGGCCGACCCTGCACCGGTACGCGGCACAGGCGCTCGCGGACAACGGCAGCGCCGCCGCCCGGGTCGCCGGACACCTGCTCGCCGGGCCGCCCGAGGTCGACGACTGGCAGGTGGGCTGGCTCGTCGCGCACAGCGAGGAGGTGTTCCGGCAGGCGCCGGGGCCGGCCCGCGAGTTGTTCCGCCGGGCCCTGGCCAGCGGCCGGTGCGCGCCGGAGCAGCGGGAGACGCTCGCCGCGTTCCTGGACGGCCTGGGCGGCTAGCGCCGTTCCTCGACGGCCTGGGCCGCTAGCGCTCAGCGCAGCCCGGGGACGCCGACGAAGCGGCGCGCCGCGGCCGGCGGGACCGG
Organism: Micromonospora sp. C41; assembly: GCF_018070485.1. Taxonomy (NCBI): domain Bacteria; kingdom Bacillati; phylum Actinomycetota; class Actinomycetes; order Micromonosporales; family Micromonosporaceae; genus Micromonospora; species Micromonospora sp. C41. The sequence goes on from NZ_JAGPXP010000030.1 coordinate 56,533, forward strand.
CGTGCCGGGGCCTGCGCCGCCCGCGACGTGCCGGTCCAGGGCGGCCAGGGCCAGGGCGTCGTACCGCGCCCGCCCGTCGGCCGCCGCGTCACCGGCGGACAGCTCACGCAGCAGCAGCCGCCCGGGAGCCCCGGCGGCCGGCTCCCGCACCTGGAGCACCGCGAAGGCCGTGCCGGGCAGGAAGAGGACGCGGGACGGCACGCCGTCGCCGGTCTCCAGCGCGCCCGTGCACCGGCCGGTGGCCGACCAGATCAGCACCTCGACGTCTCCCGGCAGGTCGGCGGGCGGTTCGGCGAGCGCGTTGGTGAACCCCCAGTCGGTCAGCACCCGGCGCTGCGCGATCCGGCGCAGGTCCGCCCGGGTCAGGTCGGCGGCGGCGTACGTGACGCCACTGTGCACCGGCAGCGGGCGCGTACCGGCGGCCACGCACCTGGCGAACGGCACGTGACCACCCGGCTCGGCGGACCGCAGCGCCTGGTCGACGCCGTCCCCCGCGGCGGTGAGGTAGAGGCGGACCGCTGTGGCGTACTCCAGCGCGTCCGCGCCGTCGGGCAGGGCCGGGTGCGCCGCGAGCACGCGGGCGACGTCGGCGGCGAGCGCGGCGATCTGGCGCCGGAACGCGCGGCGGAACCAGGCCCGCTCCTCGTCGAGGTCGGGACCGGGACGGACGCCCCGCGCCTCGTCGACCGGGGTGCGCTGGAAGCGGGCGGGCGCCACCGCCGGGCGGTGCACCGGCAGCGCCATCGTCGGAGCGCTCGCCCAGGTCACGCCCCCGCCACCCGCCCCGGCCACGCCGAGGAAGGCCGCCTCCGCTCCAGCCAGAGCGGGAACGGCCGCCTCCGCCCCGGCCAAGGCGGAGAAGGCCGCCGCCGCTCCGGCCACGGCGGGACGGGGCGCGTCTCCTCGGGACACTGCGGGTCGGGCCGCGTGTGCGTCAGTCACTGCGGACACGGCCACCTCGGGGGCCACCGGCGCGGCGACCGGGCCGGCCACAGTGAGGTCGACCGGCGGTGGGGCGGGAACCGGGGGCACGAGGGCCTGAACCGCCGCGTGCCGGCGCGCCCCGTGCGGCGGGGCCGGTGCCCGGGCCGGCGCCACCGACGAGGACGGACGCACCGCCGTACGCCCGCGGGTGGCCGGGTCGAGCCGCGCGGCCAGGTCGGCGGCCAGTTCCCGGTGGCGGTCGGCCACCGCCGGCGCCGGGTCGTCCACGACCAGCCGGGCCTGCGCCGGGTCCAGCGGGACGGCACGGATCCGGTCGGCGTCGCGGGACGGCAGCGGAGCACGCAGCCAGAGCCCGGACGGGATCACCTCGACCACCGCGTCGTGGGCGTACTGGTAGACGCCGGGACCGACCGGCTCGCCGAGTTCCGCTGGCGCGCGGTGGCTGAGGATGCGCGGCGTCGCCGCCGCCCCGAGCGCCGTCCGGGGACCGTACGCCAGTTCCCGCGCGAAGACCTGCCAGCCGGGACCACCGTCGGCGGTGACGGTGAACATGGCCGGGTCGTCCGGGCGGCCGGTGGGCACGCCGGTGAAGACCCGCACCGCACAGCCCAGCACCTCGGCGAGCGCCTGGCCGAACTGCTCGCCGTCGGGCAGCGCGACCGGCCCGTACTGGATGAAGCGGGCGTGCTCGCGGCCCTGCGGCGCGAGTCCACGCCAGAACCGGGCGACGTCGTCGAGCCGCAGCGGGGCGGTGCCGGGGCAGCCCACCAGGACCGGCATCGCGTGCGGCAGGCACGCCATGGCCGAGGTCAGGCGGCCGCCGTGGGTGGCGATCGTCGCCTCGTCGCGGCTGTCGCGCAGCCAGACGCCACCCGGCAGCGGCTCCACGGCGCAGGTGGAGCTGATGGTGAGGTGGTCGGTGGCGGCGCCGTCCCAGGCCGGCGCCGGATAGCGCTTCGACTGCCAGGCCGGCGCCCGGCCGCGCCGGTAGCAGACCCAGCCGCCGAGGTCCGTGCCGTGCACGAAGAGCAGCCCCGCCGCGCCCGGGATCATCCGCCCGAACGGCGCGATCACCGGCCGTCCCAGCCGGTCGGAGAGCCACTGCCCGGCGAGCGCCCCGGTCTCCGGGCGCGCGCCGCAGACCACCAGCCGGATGCCCCGGCGCAGGCGCTGCCGGCGCAGCTCGGTCGCGACCGTGTCCCAGACGTCGAAGGGCAACTCGTGCTGCAGGTCGAGGATCACGATGTCGTTGTCCGGATCCGGGTCCACCGACAGCGCGACCGTACGGGCCTCCGGGCTGATCCGTTCCCGGGGGTGCAGCACCAGGGCGTTCCCGACGGTGTGGCGGGTGATCACCTCAGATCATGCCGGAGCGCAGGGCGTAGGCGACCGCGTGCGAGCGGTTGCGCAGCTTCAGGCGGTGGTTGAGGCCGTAGATGACGTTCTTCACCGTACGTTCGGAGTAGCGCAGCTCGTCGGCGATCTCGTTGGTGTCGAAGCCCTCGGCCATCAGCCGGAGCACGTCGATCTCGCGCGCGGTGAGCCCCGAGGCGTTGAGCCCGTTCGGGTTGAGCACGTCGCGCTGGAGCCGTTCGATGTGCTTGAGCAGTTCGCCCACCAGGTTCGGGGGCAGCACGCCGCCGCCGGAGGCGGCCGCCAGCACGCTGTGCGCGAGGCGTTCGGCGGTGACCGCCGCGCGTGGCAGGACCGCCACCACCCGGCACTCCACGGCGGTCAGCAGCTCCTGCTCGCTGATGTCGGTGGTGATCAGCACGACGGGCGCGCCGATCTCGGTCGCGGCGAGGCGCAGCATGGCGATCACGTCGGTGGTGAGGCGGTCCGCCGCAACGATCAGCACCTGCGCGCGGGTCCGGTCCGCGCTGTCCAGCAGCGTGACGTCCGACCGCGACCGGAGGTGGGCGGTCAGCCCGGTGTGGGTCAGCGGGTCCGGCGCGTGCACAAAGACGGCAACTTGCTCCACAGCCATCTCCATCACTGTCAGTAGGGGCTGACAGTCTCGTGGAGACTCCTTCAGGAAATCTCCACAGTGGTGCCGCGAGGCGCGGCAACCCGTGAAGATCGGCACGTAATCGCTGGTCAGACTTTTTTCAGTCAGTGAAGATTGATTTCGACGGGACCCATCTTCTCCGTGGCGAGCTTCCCGGCGTTCGCGGCGGCGGCCTGGATCGCCTCCATGATCGCCGTTTGCAGTGACGCGGCGTCACGCTGCTCGTACACCCGGGGGTCGACCCGGACGGCCTGGACCTTGCCCAGGCCACTGGCCATGACCACGACCGTGCCGTCCTGGGATCGGCCGGTGACGATCGCCTTCTCCAGCTCCGTCTGCGCGGCGCGCATCTGGTCCTCGAGCCGCTGCGCGTTCTCCATGAACTCCTGGAACGAGGGCGGGATCGGCTTGGCTTCGGGCTGCATGCGAGGACCTTTCTACGGGAAGCGGGCGTACCGTCAGCCGACGGCGGCCAGGCCGCCGAGACGCTCGCCGACCGCGGGCGGCGCCACGGCCAGGTCCGCGAGCGCGAGCGTGCGGGAGCCGGTGCGCCGGGTCAGGGCGAGCGAGAACTGGTGGGCGGCGTGGACGGTGCGCCCGGGCAGCTGACCGGCCATCCGGGCCAGCGCCTCCCGGACGTCGTCGGGGACCTCGTGGCCCCGCCGCACCAGGTGCCGCAGCACGATCTCGGCCAGCTCGTCGGTGCTGAGCTCGGGCACCGACCACTGCTGGCCGAACACCTCGTTCACCGCGGGCACCGCGGCACGCAGGCTCGCCAGCGCCGGCTCCTCGCCGGTCAGCACCACCACCGGGTCGCCGAGCCGGGAACGCATCTGCGCGACGAGCGCCTCGGCGATCTCCGGCGCCACCCCGGAGCCGTCGTCGACGTAGTCGAGATGGAGCACGCCCCCGGCCGCGTCGTCGAGGACCGCGGTCACCAGGCTGGCGGCCTGCCCCGGCCACTGCGGCGCCAGCTCCCGGCGGGTGCTCACCCGCACGAGCTGGCCGACCGGCACCAGGCCCAGCTCCGACAGGCAGGCGGCGTAGAGCCGGGCGTACTCGCCGCGACCGCTGCCGGCCGCGCCGCCGATCAGCACGTTTCCGGTACGGCCCGGGCCCCGCCTGCGGTTGCGTCCCTCGCACAACTGCAACAGCGTCTGCCCGGCCGCCTCCTTCACCCGCTGCCCGCCGACCAGCCCGCAGATCCGCTTCCAGCTGCGGGCCGCGTTGATGGCGCCGGTCGGGTCGGTCGCCGCGTCGGGCTGCTCACCGGGCTCGACCGGCAGGTCCTCCAGCAGCGCCAGCTCGGGCTCGACGTCGGCGGCGGTGAGCCGGTTCAGCTCGTTGTCCTTCGTCGGCGGGTGGGCCGCCAGCCGGGACGCCTGGTTGTTGATCAGCGCCTCGAACAGCTTGCGGGCGACCCGGCCGTTGCCGAACGTCGCGTTCCTCGGCACCCGGGTGAAGTACGCGGTCAGCGCGTCAACCGCGTCGTCGGTCAGCTCGTAGTAGTGCTTGCTGACCAGGTTGGAGGTGATGGTGACCAGTTCCTCGACGGAGTAGTTCGGGAACTCGATGGTGCGCGTGAAGCGCGACGCCATACCGGGGTTGGAGGCGAGGAACTGCTCCATCAGCTCCGAGTACCCGGCGACGATCACCACCAGCTCGTCGCGGTGGTCCTCCATCATCTTCATCAGCGCGTCGATGGCCTCCTGCCCGAAGTCCGGGCCCGAGCCGCCCGAGCCGCTGGACAGCGTGTACGCCTCGTCGATGAACAGCACGCCGCCGAGCGCCTTGGTGACCAGCTCGGTGGTCTTGATCGCGGTGGAGCCGATGTACTGGCCCACCAGGTCGGCCCGCGCCGCCTCCACCATGTGGCCCTTGGACAGGATGCCCAGTTCCTTGAGCACCGAGCCGTAGAGGCGGGCCACTGTGGTCTTGCCCGTACCGGGTGGGCCGGCGAAGACCAGGTGCCGGCTCATCGGCGGCATCGGCAGCCCCATCTGGAGCCGCACCTGCGACATCTTGATCAGGTTGATCAGCGCGGTGACCTCCTGCTTCACCCCGCGCAGACCGATCAGGCCGTTCAACTGGCGCAACGGCTCGCTCAGCTCGTCGCCGCCGCTCTCCTCGGCCGTACCGTCGTCGCCGGCCGGCGGGACGGGCGCCGGGCCGGGGACCGGCGGCGGCGTGGCCTGCTGGCGGCCCACCGTCAGCGCATCGACGGTCAGCGTGGCGCCGGGCGAGCGGCGCACGTCCTCGCCGCCGCTGTCGCGCACCACGCAGCGGGTGAGCGCCACCGGCTCCTCGGTGTCCACGCCGATGCCGGCCGCGCCACTGCCCAGCACCTCGCCGTCGGTGACGGACCCGCGGGACCCGGCCTCGAAGACCACACCGTCCGCCCGGGCGTTGCGCACCCGGACCTGGGTGACCGCCGCCGCGCCGGTCACCCGCAGGCCGTCCCGGGCCGCGTCGGCGATCTCGCTGTCGCCCATCTGGAGAGCACCCTCGACGAGTACGCCGGAGCCCCGCAGCAGGGCCGCGCGCAGCGTCAGGTCGGCGCCGGCGCCCACCCGCACGCAGGCGGCCCCCGTACCGGTGAAGCGGGCCTCCCGCACGACGGCCCGCGCGGGACCGGTGAGCACGAGCGCGGTCGCGTCCCCGGCGTCGACGACCAGGTCGGCGCCCTCCAGCGACGCGCCGTCCTGGACCAGGACCCCGGCACCCGCGGTGATCTCGGCCCGCAGCCGCTGCAGCACGACCGTCGACTCACCGGCGAGCACGGCGACGTGCTCCCGCGTGCCCCGGACCGTCAGCCCGAGGAAACGCGGTGCGCCGCCGCTGACCGCGACGCCGACCGGCGAGTCCAGGACCGTGCAGTCGGTGAACGTCGGCCGCCCGGCGCCGAGCACCTGCACGGCGGTGTGCCCGGCCCCGCCGAAGGTGCAGTTGTGGAACGACGGCGACGCGCCCTCGGCGATGTGCGCCGACTGCACCGCGGCGCCGGTGAACGTCGAGTCGCTGATCTGCACGTCGGCCTCGCCGCGGACGAAGACGTCGACGTTCCCGCTTCCGGTGACGGCCAGGCCGCGGATGCGGGCCCAGGCCCGCTGCTCGACCACGAGAGCCGGCTTGCCCGCCCCGGCGATCTCGCACTGCTCGACGGTGAGCCGGGCGTCGCCGCCCACGCAGACGCTGTTCGCGCCGGCCGTGCGCAGGCGGCAGCGGCGCAGCGTCAGGGCGCTGCTCTCCCCGGCCACGACACTGCTCGTGGCGACGTCGTGGACGACGGTGTCCTCGATCGTGCTGGACCCGGCCGACATCACCACCACGCCCGCGCCGGCCGAGCTGGTCACGTCGCAGCCGCGCAGCGCCACGGTGCCCTGCATCCGCGCCAGCAGCGTGACCCAGGAGGAGCCGCTGACCCGGCAGTCGTCCAGGGCCACCTCGCCCGCGTACACGTCGACCGCCGCCAGCGTCGTGTCGGCGCTGCTGAGCGTGATGCCGCGCAGCTGGGCGCCCTCGCCACGGACGACGAGGACGCTGCCCTCCTCCACGTGCACCTCGACGGTGCCGGGCTGGACCGCGCTGATCGTCACCCGGTCGCCGACCACCAGCTTCTCGACGTACCGGCCGGGGTGGACGTCGATCGTGGCGCCGGGCTCGGCCCGGGACAGCGCCGAGCCGATGGTCGGATAGGAGCCCGCCTTACGGTCTCCCACCACGAGAACCTGCCGACTCACGGCGTCACCCCTTCCGGTCCAGTCCGGGCAGCACCCGGAGGCGGCCACGGGCCCCGGCGCCGATCCGCTCCCGGGGCTCGGCCGTGGCCCACCGGTCCAGGCTGCGCCGCAGCGACGTGACCGCCAGCTCGTCGAGCGACACCCGGTTGGAGTCGACCCGGCCGGTGTCGTCGATCTCGTTGGCGCCGATCTCCCGCAGCAGGACCGCGCCGCGCTCGCCCGCCGCGGGCCGGCGCTGGTCCAGCACCTTGAAGTTCGTGCCCGGAAGGAACAGCACCCGGTCCTCGACGTGCTCGTCCCCCTCCGGCTCCAGCAGGCTGGTACGGCGGGCCGTCATCGACCAGATCAGCACGTCGGTGTCGCCGTCCTCGGTCGCGCACGGCTGGGTGAGCGCGTTGACGAAGCTCCAGTCGGTGACCAGGCGGCGGTCCTGGTAGAGCTCCCACTCCCGGTCGGTCGGGGACAGCCGGTAGACGGTCGTCCCCCGGAAGGACGGCATCCGGGAGACCCCGGCGACCACGCAGCGCGCGAACGGCACGTGCGGGCCCTTGCGGCCGGAACGCAGGCCGGCGTCGACGCCCGGGCCCCGGCCGGTCAGGTAGAGCCGCAACGCGACCGAGTCGGCGAGCACGTCCTCAGTCGACACGCCGGAGCCCTGCATGCCCGGGTGCTGCGACATGATCCGGGACACCGAGCTGGCCATCACGTCGAACTCGCGGCTGAGCGTACGGCGCAGCCAGGCCCGCTCGTCGGCGAGCCCCTTCTTCTCCGACAGCAGCGCGCCCGCGCCGGCGGAGGGGACCGGCTGCACCCGGGCCTCGGCGCTGTCGACCGGCTCGGCCTCGCCGGGCGGCCCGGCCTCAGCGGCCGATGGTTCGACCTCTCCCGGCGCGGTCGCCGGAGCCGAGGTAGTGGCCGGAGTCGCCGCTGCGGGAATCGGATCGACGGCGTGGACCGTCAGCGACGGCACGGTGGGCGCGACCGGCCCGGGCGCCACCGGTGGCGGCGTCGCGAGCGCCTGGCCGAAACCGGCCGGCATGGTCGGCGGCTCCGGCTCGCCGAAGCCGGCCGGCATCGTGGGCGGCTCAGGGATCGGGTACGCGCCGGGCGCGGCGTCCTGTCCGCCGTCTGCCGTGAGCCCTCCTCCGATGGCCTCGGTGTGCGCCGACGGCTCGGCGCGGACCAGCGGATCGACGTGCTCCACCGGCTCGGGCGGTCCGGCTCGATCGGCCGGGGCGACCGACCCGACCGGCGGGACCGGCCCGAGCGACCCGACCGGCTCGACGGGCTCGACCGGCCCGACGGGCTCGACGGGCTCGACGGGCTCGACGGGCTCGACCGTTACCACCGGATCGGCGGCGACGATCGGCTCAGGCAGCGCGGGCCGCCCGTTCTGCCCCGCCGACTCCCCTGACCCGCCGGACGGGATCGGACGGCCGGCGGGGACCGGCCCGGCCAGGGCCGCAGGCGGGACGGGTGCCGGGCCGGCGGCAGCGGGCACGGCGGAGGGCGGACCGGAGACGGCCCGCTCGCCAGGGACGGCCGGCAGCACCGGCTCGACCGGAGGCGGCACCACGGGCGGCGCCGGCAGATCCGACGCGAACGCCACGGGTGGCGGCGGCAGCTCCGGCACGAGCGGCGCCGGCAGATCCGACCCGGACGGCACCACGGGAGGGGCCGGCAGCTCGGACGCGACCAGCAGCACCGGCGGAGGCGGCAGCATGGGGGCCGCCGGGACCACGGGCGCGACCGGGCGCGGCACCGGCGGAGGCGGCGGCAGCGTGGGCGTGCTCGCGAGCGGGTCCCGCTCGGACGTCACCGGCGCGGGACCGGCGACCACCACGCTGTCCGCCGACGCCGGGGCGACCGGCGCGGGCGGCGCCACCTCCACGTACGCCGGCATCGGAGCGGGGCCGCCCACCGCGCGCGTCTCCGCTTCCAGGTCGACGACCACCTGCGCCCGGCTGGACGGCTTCGCACCGGGCACGAGCACCGACGCCGGCATCAACGTCCGGGCGGTGCCGGCCATGCCGTCCACCCGTGCGGCCAGGTCGGCCGCCAGTTCCCGCATCCGCTCGGCGGCGGCGTGGACGGTGTCGTCGAAGACGAGCGTGCCGCTGCGGGCGTCGAGCATCGCAGCCCGAACCTGCTCGGCGTTCTTCGGCTCGGCGGTGGCCCGTACCCAGAGCCCGCTCTGCACCACCTCGACCACCGCGCCCGGGGCGAACCAGTAGACGCGGGGCGCGAGCTCCTCGGCGCCGGTCAGCGGCGGACGGTGGCGCAGCACCGTGGGACGGCGGGCCCGCGAGTTGGGGTGCGCCCGGGGCGAGTAGGACAGTTCCAGCGCGTACGGGGCCCAGCCGAACGCGCCGTCCGGCAGCACGGTACGGATCTCGTACTTCTGCGGGCTGCCGATCGGCACGCCGGTGTAGCAGGTGACCTCGGTGTTGAGCAGGTCGGCGAGCGCCTGCCCGAACGCCTCGCCCTCCGGCATGCGGATCTCGCCGAACTGCACGAAGCGCACCCGCTGCCGGTGCTCCTCGTCCAGTCCGCGCCAGAAGCGCACCACGTCGTCGAGCGACAGCGGCGGTGTGCCGGGGCAGCCCAGCAGCACCGACATGGTTTCCGCCTGGCACGGCACGTACGCGGTCAGCCGCCGCCGCTGCGGGTCGACCACCTGCGGGTCGCGGTTGCTGTGGATCCAGACCCCGGCCGGGATCGGCTCGATCTCGGCGACGGCGCTGGACGGGCGGGTGTCGACGGCGGCCCGGTCCCACGTCGGTGTCGGGTAGCGCTTCGCGTCCCAGGCCGGCGGGCGGCCGGGCCGGAACCGCACCCAGCCGCTGCCCGGTACGGAGTGGACGAACAGCGTGCCGGCCGAGCCGCGTACCAGGTCGCCGTCCGGGGCGATGACGGTTCGGTTGAGCCGCTCGGAGAGCCACTGCCCGGCCATCGCCGCGGAGTTGCCGTGCCGGCCGCAGGCGACCAGGCGGATGCCGCGGCGGCGGCGCGGCAGCACCCCGGCCATCGACTCCCACGCGCTGATCGGCATGCCGTCGCCGAGGTCGAGCACGACGACGTCGTTCTCCGCGTCCTCGATCATGGACAGTGCCAGCGACTGCGCCTCGGGGCTGATCGCGTCCTCGGCGTGCACCACGAGTGCGTTGCCGACCGTGTGCTGCACGACGCCGCCGGGGCGGTCCTTGCCGCCGCCGAACAGGTCCCGGATCCGGGTCGCCATGGTCGACCTACCCCACTTCCGCGGCCGCGATGGCCCTCAGGCTCAGCGCCGGGCCCTGCGGCAGCAACGCGAGCAACTCCTTCGGGAAGGGCACGTGCGGGACCCGGTCGAGCTTCAGCGCCTTCGCCGAGTCCTGGTCGCCGACGGGGTACGCCTTTCCGTCGTCCGCGATGTAGGTGGGCAGGGGGGCCACCCTGTCCGAGTCGAAGGGCGCCGGGAGCACGGCCATGCCGCTGCCCGGCCGGGTGCGTACCGACGCCTGCCCGGCGGGGCCGACGCCGGAGCGGTCCAGCGGGACGAGGACGGCGGTGCTGGCGAACCGCGTGCCGTCCACCGCGCTCTGCCGCAGGCACAGCGCGTTCGGGGCGGGCTCCTGCGGGGTGAGGCCGGTCAGGTCGGGCAGCCGGGTCAGCAGCGACCGGTCGGCCGACATGCGCGCGGCGGCGAGGTCGGCGGCGGTCAGCTCGACCGCCTTCGCGCCGGTGGTGGCCGTGGCGAGCAGGAACTCGGTGCGGCTCAGCGGGGCCAGGCCGTCGCTGCGCAGCACCAGCAGTTGCTCCGCGCCGGTGTCGGGCTGCTGGCGGAACAGCGTGCCGACCGGGTACGTACGGTCGCCGACCCGGCCGGACCGGCCCTCACCGGGGATCGTGGCCGGCGTCAGGGCCGGCCCGTCGGGCAGGAAGGCGAGCCAGTTCTCCGGCGCGGGCACCCGGCGGGTCGTGGTGGCGCCGAGCGCGACGAGCACGGCCGGGTCGCCGACCCGGAACTTGCGATCGGCGGTCACCAGGTAGGTCGGCCCGGCGGTGTCGCGGACCACCACGAACCGGTCGGCCGGTACCGCGGTGGCTTCCGCACGCGGGTCGAGGTTGAGGCCGAGCCGGTCGCCGGGGGTGTCGGCGACCGATCCGGGCAGGCAGGCGAGCCACGGCCCGGCGACCATCGCGCCGGTGGCGATCGACTGCGGCGCGCCGTCGATGCCGATGGACGGTCCGCGCGGCACGTCCTTGATCGACTCCTGGGAGATCAGCTTCACGGTGGCGGAGCCGCCCTGGATCAGCATCGCCGAGGTCAGGTTCGGCGTCGGCCGCAGCATCCCGTCGAGGTAGACGTATCTGGTGCCGCTCTCCTTCTCCACCAGGATCACGCCGGCCTTGGTGTACGCCTTGCTGCCGCCGGGCACGATCCAGCCGTAGACGGCGAACCCGGCCACGACCAGGACGCTGATGAGCACGCCGAAGGCCAGGCCGGTGACGGCGCGCCGACCGGGGATCTCCGCCGTCGACGGGTCGCCCTGCACCAGGGCGGAGCTCAGCCGGCCCATCATGAACTGGTGGGCGTGCACATGGTCGCGCTGGGTCTGCACGGTCGGCTACCCGAACAGTCCGCGGGCCCAGGCGTAGAGCCCCAGCACCTGGGCGAGCACCGGCAGCACGACCAGGCCGGTGGCGACGTCCAGCCCGCCCGCGGTGTACTCCCAGAACGGCAGCATGCGCCGCGGCCACGGCCGCAGCGCGGCCATCACCAGCGGCACCAGGAGGGCGACGAGCCCGCCGAGCAGCACGTACCGGCCGGTCGGGGCGAGCGTGTCGGAGAACATCAGGGCCACCATGAGATAGCCGACGGTACCGGCCGCCACCAGGGCGATCCGCTGCCAGAAACCGAAGAAGGTACGCGAGCGCAACAGGATTGCACTCGATGTCACGAGCACCAGCGTCCAGCCGGACCAGCCCGGTACCTGCATGGTGTGGTGCAGCAGCACCGGCAGGACCAGCGCGGACGCGGTCATGCAGGCGGTCAGGTAGGTGTCCGCCTCGTCGGCCCGCGCCTTGACCAGTTCGGAGTCCTCCGGCTCGATGTCGTAGGACATGTCGGCGCCGGTCTTGGGCAGCTGCGGGCCGCGCAGCCGGGCCAGCTTCACCGCCGCGCGGGGCGCGATCACGATCAGCACGAGGATCACCGAGACGGCGACGGCGGAGACCTTCGGCGCGGTGAGCTGGAACCCGGCGCCGGCCAGCAGCACGAGCACCACCATCGCGGCGGTCAGCGCGACGATCAGCAGTGGGGCGAACGGCATGACCGGCGTTACCGTACGCTGCGCCACGAGCAGGAACGCGGTGACCGTGACGATCGCGACGGCCGCGGCCAGCGCGGCGTCGCCGTTCCAGGCGACGCCGTCGGGGTCGCCGTCGACGGCGCTGGACGCGGCGACCGCCGCGAAGAACGCCGCGCCGCCGCCGAACAGCAGCGGGAACGCGCCGTCGGTCTGCTGGCGGGCGCTGACGATCGCGGCGGTGAACAGGCCGGCGGCGAGCACCGCGCCGGCGATCACCTGGGGCAGCACCGGGCCCCGGTCCACGAGTACGGCGGCGATCAGGCCCATCGCCACCAGGGAGAGCACCAGGAACAGCACCCGGCGGTACTCCGGCTGCCACCTGTCGGCCCGCCGGTTGACCACTGTGGCGACGCCCTCGGCGAGATCGTCGAAGTCGAGTTCGGGCAGCGGGTCCTGCGCGGGGCGCAGGTGCAGCTCCTCGCCCTCCAGCCAGTCCAGGCTCTCCGGCGTGCCGGACAGCTCGAACGGCGCCTGGCCGAGGCGTTGCAGCACCCACGACTCGTCGGGCACGTCGCCGTCGGGAACCCGGGACAGGTCGGTGGTGTGCCGCACCAGTAGCGGCATCAGGTTCGCCACCGGCATCCGGGCCGGCACGGCCAGGTCGGCCCGGCGGGCCGGGCCGACCACGGTGATCCGGCACAGTTGGTCGTTCAGCGCTGCGCTCACCAGCGAGCCTCTCTCATCGGGCCGTGTCCGACACGAAACCGGTCTGCATCAGACGTACGCCGCGCCGGGTGACGAGCTGGGCGCGCCCCGGCGGCAGTTGGCGGGCCTTCGCCTCGCCCAGGAACTTGCCCTCCTCCTTGGGGTAGGAGAAGAGCGTGGCGGGCGTGCCCAGCTCCCACATGCGCCGGATCACCGGGTCCATCATGGCCCGCATCGCGCCGGAGGTGCTCCGGGCCACGATCACGTGCAGGCCGATGAAGGTGCCCTGGGCCAGCAACGGCAGGAGGGGGTCGAGCGTCGAGCCCATGCCGGTGCCCTTGGTCATCAGGTCGTAGTCGTCCACGATGACGAACAGCTCCGGCCCTTCCCACCAGTCGCGTTTGCGCATCCGCTCCGACGAGACGTCCGCCCCCGGCAGCCGCCGGTTCATCGAGACCGACGTCTGGCCGGCCAGCTCGAACATCTTGTCGCCGGTGAACGCGAAGCCCACCTGGTACGCGGCGCCGATCGCGGTGTCCAGGTCGCGCCGTGAGTCGCCGAGCACGACCTTCGCCCGCTCCGGCGGGTAGTGCTGCTGGATGGCCCGCAGGACGAGCCGGAGCATGTTGGTCTTGCCGGTCTCGCTGTCGCCGAAGACCAGCATGTGCGGGGTGGCCATGAAGTCGTGCCAGACCGGGGCGAGACGCTGCTCGTCCTGGCCGATGACGACCTTGAACTCGGACTCGGGCGGCGGCAGCGTCTCGACCATCAGGTGCGCCGGGAGCATCCGTACCGGCGGGGCGGTCGGGCCGGGCCAGAACGTGCCGATCTCCTCGACCACCGACTTGGTCGCCTCGGCCAGGTCGCCCACCGCGGAGCTGCCGTCCATCCGGGGCAGCGCGGCCAGGAAGTGCAGCGCGCCCCCGGTCAGGCCGCGACCGACCTGGTTCGGCACGGTGGCCGCCTTGCGGGAGCCGTGCTCGGACTCCATCGCGTCGCCGAGCCGCAGCTCCAGCTTGGTGCCGAGCAGGTCCCGCATCCAGGTGCGCAGCTCCGACCAGCGGGTCGCGGTGACGATCACGTGCACGCCGAAGGACAGGCCGCGCGAGGCGAGTTCCTGGAACTTCTGCTCCAGCTCCTGGAAGTCCTGCTTCATCGTGTACCAGCCGTCGATGACCAGGAAGACGTGCCCGAAGCTGTCCTCGATCACCCCCTCGGCGACCTTGGCGAGGTAGCTGGACATGGAGTCGAGCCCGTGCCGGGCGAACTCCGCCTCCCGCTTCTCCATGACCTGGAGGACCTCTTCGACGGTACGGACGACGCGGTCGCGTTCCATCCGCGTCGCGACCGAGCCGACGTGCGGCAGGCCGGAGATCGAGGCGAGACCGCCGCCGCCGAAGTCGAGGCCGTAGAACTGCACCTCGCGGGGCGTGTTCGCCAGCGACAGCGCCAGGATCAGGCTGCGCAGCAGCGTCGACTTGCCGCTCTGCGGGGCGCCGGCGATGCCGACGTGGCCGTCCGCGCCGTTGAGGTCCACCACCAGCAGCTCGCGCAGCTGCTCGGCGGGCCGGTCCACCACGCCGACCGGCACCCGCAGACCGCCCTGCACGAGCGGGTCGTCGATGGTCATGCCGCGCACCGGGTCGGGCAGCACGCTCGGCATGAGCGAGTCCAGGCTGGGCGCACTGGACAACGGTGGCAACCAGACCTGGCGGGCCGGCGGGCCGGAGCCGGCGAGCCGGTCCAGCAGCACCTCGACCAGGCTCGGCCCGCCCGCGTCCACGCCGGGCTCCTCGGCCTGCTCGGCCGGGCGGTCCCGGCCGGGGTCGTGGCGCGCGGCGACCTGCCGGGTGGTGAACGGCACCACGTCGGCGGCCAGCTCGTCGTCGGCGTCGGCGACGCCGCTGAGGCGGCCGGTTCCGGTGTACGCGCCGGAGACGTACGCCGCCTTGAAGCGCACCAGGTTCGTGGTGTCGACCTTCAGGTAGCCGTTGCCGGGCTCGGGCGGCAGCTCGTACGCCGCGCCCACGCCGATCACCGACCGGGACTCCATCGAGGAGAACGTGCGCAGCGCCAGCCGGTACGACAGGTGTCCCTCGACCCGGTTGATCCGGCCCTCGTCCAGCCGCTGCGAGGCGAGCAGCAGATGCACGCCGAGCGACCGGCCGAGGCGGCCGATGGAGACGAACAGGTCCATGAACTCGCTCTTGCTGGACAGCAGCTCGCTGAACTCGTCCACGATGATCAGCAGCACCGGGAACGGCACGAGCTGCGCGCCGCTGCCGCGCGCCTTCTCGTAGTCGAACAGCGAGGCGTAGCCGCTGGCACGCAGCATCTCCTGCCGCCGGGTCATCTCGCCGTTGAGCGCGTCCTGCATCCGGTCGACGAGCGGCAGCTCGTCGGCCAGGTTGGTGATCACCGCCGAGGTGTGCGGCAGCTTGTCCATGCCGAGGAATGTGGCGCCGCCCTTGAAGTCGACGAGCACCAGGTTGAGGATCTCCGAGCTGTGCGTCGCGGCCAGGCCGCAGACGAGGGTACGCAGCAGCTCCGACTTGCCCGAGCCGGTGGCGCCGATGAGCAGGCCGTGCGGTCCCATGCCGCCCTGCGCGGACTCCTTCAGGTCCAGCTCGATGACCTCACCCTCCTCGGTGACGCCGATCGGCACCATGAGGCGGTTGCGCTGCGGGGTCCGGGTCCGCCACAGCGCCTGCACGTCGAAGGTCATCGCGTCGCGGATGCCGAGCAGCGTGGTCAGCTCGAAGCTGGTGTCCAGCGGCTCGTCGGAGACCTCCAGCGTGCCGCTGGTCCGCTTGGGCGCGATGATCCGGGCCAGGGCCTCGCACTGGGTCTCGTCGAGCCCGTCGCGCCTGGCCGTGCCGGTCGTCGCGCCGGCCGGGAACTCCACCGCGTCGTCGGTGACTGTGAGCCGCAGCACCTTCGGGCCGCCGGGCATCGCGCCGGTCAGGTCGAGCAGCACCACGTTGCGGATGCCCGCGCCGAGCAGGCGGGAGCTGTCCGGCAGGTCCACCAGGTGCGCGACGATCACCAGGAACGGCTCGCTCGTGGTCGGCTTCACGGCCCGGTCGTGGTCGCCCCGGTCGGTGATCTCGGGGCCGAGCATGTCCATCAGCGCGTCGTGGCTGCCGGCGAACATCCGGACCGGGCCCGCCGCGTCGTACGCGGTGGGGTGCGCGTTGTGCGGCAGCCACTTGACCCACTCCCAGGGGCCCCGGTGCACCTCGGCGGCGAGCACGGCGATCCGCAGCTCGTCCGGGGCGTGGAAGGTGGCCAGCTGCGCCACCATGGCGCGGGCCAGGTCGATGGCCGGGTCGATGGCGCCCTCGAACTCGACGCTGGTGAAGCTCGGCAGTCCGACGGAGGTGGGGATGCCGGACACCGTGCGGTACGCCTCGGAGAAGCGCCGCAGCGAGATCGACGACAGCGGCTCCAGGTCCTCGATCGGCTTGGTGGAGGGCGGGTTGAACTTCAGCATCGCGGCCTGCCGGCCGAGACCGATGCGGACCCGGCCGAAGTCGTCGTGGCTGGGCCGGCGCTCCCACAGCCGGCTGCCCATCGCGATCGACCACAGCCAGCCCGGCTGCGGGTTGTTCCACAGGACGTGCCGGCGCTGCTGGTCGGCCGCGTCCCGGGCCTGCTTGCGCAGCTGCCCGATGTAGCGCAGGAAGTCGCGGCGCTCGCCGCGCATCTTGCGCTTACGTTCGGCGGCCGCCCGGCCGATCTGCATGACGCCCATGAGCAGCATGCCGCCGGCCATCGCGCCGCCCATCACGTACATGATCGGGGCGCGGTTGTAGAGGCCGAACATGCCGAGCATCGCGCCCATGCCGAGGCCCATCGGCACGACCATCGCGAACGAGCGGAAGTCGAGCGGGGCCTCCTCGGCCATCAGCGGCGGCTCCTGGAGCTCGATCGAGCCCTCCGGCGCCTCCGGGCCGGTGGCGCGGGGCGGGCGCTTGACGGTGACCGTACTCATCCGAGCCGCCCCACCCCGGCGTCGTCGCCGCCCCAGGCGGTGTTCTCCTGGCGCAGCAGCTTCACGGCGTACCGGTCGTTGCGGTAGCGCTCGGTCACCTTGACGTCGTCGTCCTCCTCGGCCTGGCGCTTCTTCTCCTTCTCCGCCCGCTCCTGCTCCTCCTTGCGGCGCCGCTCCTGCTCGGCCCAGAACGCCTCGGCGCGTTCGGCCTCCTCCTTCTCCGCCGTCGCGAGCGCCTCCATGAACTCCGCGTCGCTGGCCGCGGGCTCGCCGCAGCGGCGCATCTTGTCCAGGTCGGCGCTGAAGAAGTCGGACGTGCCGTCGGCCGGCCGGGTCGCCTTCGCAGGCGGGACCCGTCGCCACACGGCACGCCGGGGCCCCGGTGTCTCGGACATGCTCACCTTTCCGTGCCCTGGTCGGCGGGCGCGCCGGTCAGCCAGTCGGCGTCGCTGAGGTCGTCCCACCCGGCCTTGTCGTCCGGGTCCTCGTCCGGCCGGACCAGCGGGACGTGGTCGTCCGCCGGGTGGTGGCGGGTGTCGCCGTCGCCGCCCCAGACGGAGTCGTCCTCGCGCAGCCCCGCGGCGGGGTCGGCGCTCTCCGCGGGCTCCCGGTCCTCGTCGCGGCCGGAGCGACGCCGCAGCGTGCCGGCCCGGGCCGGGTCGGCGGGGCCGCCCGCCCGTGGGCTCCGGCCGGCGAGACCGGCCACCGCGCCCGCGGCCGCCGGCCCGAGCGCCCCGGGGAGCACGACGGTCTCGACGTCCGCCACCGGGACGCCGCCGCCGGTCTTGCGGCGCGCCTCGTCCGGTTCTCCGCCGCCCGCCTCACCGGTGGGCGGCTCCACCGCCGTCGGCGCCTCCATCACTGTCGGTGGCGCGACCGCCTCGGGTACGGACGCACGCGGCGGCTCGGCGCCGTCGCGCGATTCCCCCGCCGCGACGTCCGCGTCCGGCGAGCAGCCCGCTGCTGCGGCCGGGGTCCGGCCGGCCTCGCCGGGCCGGACCGGACCGGACGCGCCGGGCCTGGCCGGGGGTGTGGTTCCGGCGGGCGTGGGCGGCAGCGTCCCGACGGCCACCGGCGTCGCCTCCGTCCGGCCGGGCAGGACCACCACCTCGGGTACGGCGACCCCGTCGGTGGACGAGTCACCAGCGACCGGCGGCGGCACGTCCGGCGCGGATTGGACCGGCGTCTCCAGTCCCGCGCCACCGGCTCCCGCGCCCGACGGCGCGTCCGGCGCTCCGGTGTCCGGGGCCGGCGGGCTCCAGTCGCCGGGATCCGCCTCGATCAGCCCGGAGGCGTCCGGCGCGTCCGGCACGCCACCGGCGGGCGCACCCGTGCCGGGGGCGCCGGGCGCTCCGGGCATCATCGGCATGCCGGCCGGCGCCGTCGCCACCGGCGAGTCGACGCCGACGTCCGAGGCCACTGGCAACGTGGCGGGAAGCTGCGGCCCGTCGACGCCGCCGAGCCCGTCGCCACCGGCCGGCGCGCCCCCGGACCCGTCCGGCACGCCGGCGTCGACGCCGGGCCGCCAGTCGTCGGCGTCGCCGCTGACCAGCCCTCGGGCGTCGGGCGACTCGGTGGCGCCGGAACCGTTCGCGCCTCCTGCCGGACCCGGCATGCCGGGCATGGCCGGCATGGGCGCGCCCAGCCCGGCGCCGCCGGACGACACGCCGGACGGCGCGCCGGGAACCTGCACGCCGTCGAACCCGGGCGACTGCCAGTCGGCCGCGTCACCTTCCACCAGGCCCTTGGCGTCCGGGGCCTCGGGAACGGCGGGGGGGCCGCCGCCACCGGCGCCGGGAGCACCGGCGCCGGG